>SXKB01000208.1 GCA_005778215.1 Actinomycetota bacterium
CGAACGCCGCTACATCGCTGCCGCCAGCGTCGCTGAGCTCACCACCGACACCATCGAACTATCCTTGCCCGCAGCACCCCGAACCTGACCAACAGCTTCGAGGAGAACACGACCTTCTACACCACGTGTCGGGACGCCATCGACGCATGGAACCTGCGGAGCTACACGCACGCTCCGAACAGCGCGATTCAGGACTTGATCGCGCTCAACAAGGCCACCTATCCCGGAGCTCTGGCAAAATGAATGAGCCAATGACGAAGCGTCGCTTCGTCGATGCCATCGCAGAAATCGCCATCGACGAGGTCGTGGCCGGCGAGGTCGACGTGCTTCGGCATCCACCGGGCAGGCGACCCCCCGTCGAGATTCGAGCGAGATCGGAGTGGTTCGTCGGCCTCGACCCCGACACACAGTCGATGGTGGTCGACATCGTCCGGTCCGCTGCGTATGGTGCGCTTCACCGGGTGCTCGTCGCGCTCGATGGAGCGACCCCGATTTCGGACCGTGGCGACGAGGGCAGACTCCAGCTCTTGTGGCGGACCGCTGACGATGTCACTGATCTCACCGATCCTGCGGGCGAGGTTGATCTGCACGATCTGCTGTCAGAGCTCAGGGGCTAGCTTTGACGAACTGAGCCGGCCGGTCTCTTGCATCAGGTCCGGGTGGCCCGACTTTGACGGGCGCGCAGGTCACGCCACGGCAAACCACGGCACCGCCCCCTCAGGCCGAATTCTCGTGACGACCGTACAAGGAATGAGGCCGAGCGTGTAGTGTCGCTCGCCGTGAGTGAGATCGCTGGCGAGCAGGCAACCGGACGTCGTCGAGGTCGGGAGCGCACCGAATCGCGCGGTCCTCGCCTGCCCGAGCAGATCCCCTACCGCCAACCGTACATGCGGCTCAACCACACCGAGGTGGTGTCGGCCGACGAGCTCGAATCCATCCACGAGGCATCCATCGAGATCCTCGAGCGCATCGGCATGGAGTTCAACTGCCCCGAGTCGCGCAGCATCATGCGCGAGGCCGGTGCCGAGGTGGACGAGTCGAACCAGCGCGTCCGCTTCCCTCGTGAGCTCGTCGAGACCGCGGTGGCCAAGGCCCCGTCGGAATTCACGCTGCACAGCTGGAACCCGGCGAGGAACGTGCGCATCGGCGGCCGCTGGATGGCGTTCGGCACCGTGGCCAGCACCCCGCACTACATCGACCGCAACGGCGTGCGCCGCACCGGCGACCGCGACGGCTTCCGCGACCTGCTGAAGCTGGCGCAACAGCTCGACATCATCCACTACGTGGCCGGCTACCCGGTGGAGCCGATCGACATCCACTCGTCGATCCGTCACCTCGAGGCGTCGTACGACATCCTCACCATGACCGACAAGGGTCTGCACTGCTACAGCCTCGGCCGCCAGCGCAACCGCGACTGCCTCGAGATGGTGCGCATCGCCCGCGGCATCGACCAGGCCACGCTCGACCGCGAGCCCTCGGTCATCACCGTGGTGAACACCAACTCGCCGCTGAAGCTCGACGTGCCGATGGCGCAGGGCGTCATCGAGTTCGCGCTGCACAACCAGCCGGTCATCATCACGCCGTTCACCCTCTCGGGCGCGATGGCACCCATCACGCTCGCCGGTGCGCTCGCACAGCAGAACGCCGAAGCGCTCGCCGGCATCACGCTCATCCAGACCGTGAACCCCGGCGCCCCCGCCATGTACGGCGGCTTCACGTCCAACGTCGACATGCAGTCGGGCGCACCCGCGTTCGGCACACCCGAGTACGTGCGCACCGCCATGGTGGGCGGCCAGCTGGCCCGCCGCTACGGCGTGCCGTACCGCAGCAGCAACGTGTGCGCCGCGAACGCACTCGACATGCAGGCCGCGTACGAGAGCGTGTTCTCGCTGTGGGGCGCCATCATGGGCGGCGTCAACTTCCTGATGCACGGCGCCGGCTGGATGGAGGGCGGCCTGCACGCCAGCCTCGAGAAGATGCTGCTCGACGCCGACCTGCTGCAGATGGTGGCGAAGATGCTCGAGCCCGTCGTGGTCGACCGCGACACGCTCGCCGTCGACACCATCGAAGAGGTCGGGCCAGGCGGCCACTTCTTCGGCACCCAGCACACCCAGGACCGCTTCCGCGACGCGTTCTACCGACCCATCCTGTCGGACTGGCGCAACTACGAGAGCTGGGACGAAGCCGGGCGGCCCACCACCGATCAGCGTGCGCACCGCCTCGTCGGGCAGTATCTCGACGCCTACCAGGAGCCCACCATGGACCCGGCCACCAAGGCCGAGCTCCGCGCGTTCGTCGATCGGCGCGTCGCCGAGGGCGGCGTGCCCACCGATTTCTAGAAAGAGCAAGGGGACAGCAATGAAGTCATCGGCACAGGTCGTCGTCATCGGCGGCGGCGTCGTCGGAGCCAGCGTGCTCTACCACCTCACGGTGGCGGGCTGGACCGACGTGGTCCTGGTCGAGAAGGCCACGTACACATCGGGCAGCACGTGGCACGCAGCCGGCGGCATGCACACCCTGAACGGCGACCCCAACGTGGCCCGCCTGCAGCAGTACACGGTGAACCTGTACAAGCAGATCGAGGCCGAGAGCGGCCAGAACTGCGGCATCCACCTGCCCGGCGGCCTGCAGCTGGCCGACACGCCCGAGCGCCTCGACTGGCTGCGCATGGCGCAGGCCCGCGGCCGCTACCTGGGCATGCACATGGAGATCGTCTCCATGAAGGAAGCCAAGGAGATGAACCCGCTGCTGGAGGAGAAGTACTTCGTCGGCGCACTGTTCGACGAGGACGAAGGCAGCGTCGACCCCACCGGCGTCACCAACGCCTATCTCATCTGCGCCCGCAACCGCGGCGCCGAGACCCACCAGCAGACCTGGGTGAACAAGCTCGAGCAGCGCCCGGACGGCACCTGGGACGTGTACACCTACGACCCCACCACCGGCGACGAGAAGGGTGTCATCCACACCGAGCACGTCGTCAACGCCGGTGGCCTGTGGGCCCGCGAAGTCGGCCGCATGTGCGGCCTCGAGCTGCCCGTGCTCGCGATGGAGCACCACTACCTGATGACCGAGCCGATGCCCGAGGTCATCGAGTTCAACCAGACCCACGGCAAGGAACTGCCGCACATGATCGACTTCGCCGGCGAGATCTACGCCCGCCAG
The DNA here is from genome assembly GCA_005778215.1 of Actinomycetota bacterium. GTDB lineage: Bacteria > Actinomycetota > Acidimicrobiia > Acidimicrobiales > Ilumatobacteraceae > UBA668. The sequence goes on from SXKB01000208.1 coordinate 3,163, forward strand.
GAGGGGCAGAGCATCCTGCTCGGCACCTACGAGCAGGACAACCGCGTGTGGTCGGCGAAGCAGACCCCGTGGGACTTCGTGTCGCAGTTGCTCCCCCACGACCTCGACCGCATCTCGCCCGAGCTCGAGCGCGCGTTCGAACACTTCCCCGCCGTCGGCCGCGCCGGCATCCAACGCTTCGTCAACGGTCCGTTCACGTTCAGCCCCGATGGCAACCCGCTCGTCGGCCCCATCAAGGGCATGAAGGGCATGTGGATGGCCAACGCCGTCATGGCCGGCCTCTCGCAGGGCGGCGGCGTGGGCCTGTCGCTCGCCAACTGGATGGTGCACGGCGACCCCGGCGCCGACATCTGGGCGATGGACGTCGCCCGCTATGGCGACTACGCCACGCTCGCCTACACGAACGCCAAGGTGCGCGAGAACTACTCGCGCCGGTTCCGCATCACGTTCCCCAACGAGGAGCTGCCGGCGGCCCGCCCCCTGCACACCACGCCCATCTACGACCGCCTCACCGCGCACAACGCGGTGTGGGGCGCAGGGTTCGGCCTCGAGCACCCGCTGTGGTTCCAGCAGCCCGGCCTCGAGCCGAAGGAGGACGTCACCTTCTATCGCTCGAACGCGTTCGAGAAGGTGGGCCAGGAGAGCCGCGCCGTGCGCGAACGCGTCGGCTTCAGCGAGGCCTCGAACTTCGCGAAGTACAAGGTGAGCGGCAAGGGCGCCGCCGAATGGCTGCAGGGCCTGTTCACCAACAGCCTGCCGAAGATCGGCCGCACCAACCTCACCGCGATGCTGAACCCGCAGGGCCGCATCGAGGGCGAGTTCTCGGTGTCCCGCATCGGCGAGGACGAGTTCTTCCTGTTCGGTTCGCAGGCCGCCGAGGTGCACCACCCGCGCTGGTTCCTCGCCCACCTGCCCGAGGGCAGCGACATCCGCTTCGAAGTGCTGTCGCTCTCGATGGTGGGCCTCACCGTGGCCGGCCCGCGTTCGCGCGACGTGCTCCAGAAGCTCACCGACACCTCGCTGGCCACCAAGGACTTCCCGTTCATGGCCTTCCGCAAGGTCGACCTGGGCATGGCGCCGGTGTGGCTGTCGCGCATGACCTACACGGGCGACCTCGGCTACGAGATCTGGATCCAGCCCGAGTACCAGCGGTACCTGTTCGACCTCATCTGGGAGGCCGGCCAGGAGTTCGGCATGGAATTGTTCGGCTTCCGTGCGCTCATCACGATGCGCCTCGAGAAGAACTTCGGCACCTGGTACCGCGAGTACCGGCCCATCTACACGCCGCTCGAGGCGGGCATGGACCGCGTGCTGAAGCTCGACCACGACTTCATCGGCCGCGAGGCCGTGGAGGCCGAGATCGCGGCCGGTGGCCCGAAGCGCAAGCTGGTGATGTTCACCGTCGACGTCGACCCCGAGGCACCCGCCGACGTCATCGGCGACGAGCCCGTGTGGCACGACGGCGAGGTGGTCGGTTGGATCACCTCCGGCGGCTACGCGCACTACAGCGGCGTGAGCCTCGCGCTGGGGTACATCCCCACCGAGTTGGCCACCGCGACCTCGGGTTTCGAGATCGAGATCATCGGTCGCCGCCGCCCTGCGACGTTGCAGCACGAGCCCGTGCTCGACCCGCAGGGCACCCGGATGCGGGCCTGACACGGCAAGGAAAAGCCTGAACTGATCGACCCCTCAGCGGTCGAATGATTCACGGTGCACTCGTACCCATAATGACCCGGAGATGGTTGACCGACCACCCCTCCGCAACTACTGTTCCGCAAACGGCCGACCATGGCCGCGTTATCCATAGGGGGATGCAATCCATGGAGCACATGGACACTGAAGGCGAAGGCCTTGCCATTTCGCCGCTGCAGGGCTCGCTGAGCCGCCGCACCTTGGTGAAGCGGGCGGCTGTTGCCGGCCTCGCCGTGCCGATGGTCGGCTCGTTCATCGCCAGCTGCGGCAGCGACGACGAGACCTCCACCACCGGTGGCAGCGAGACCACGGCAGCAGGCGGCAGCGAGACCACTGCCGCAGGCGGCTCGGAGACCACGGCCGGCGGTGGCACCACCGGCGGCACCATCAAGGTCGGCACGTTCAAGCCGGCCGGCCCGCTCGACCCGATCGCACAGGCCGACCTCGGCACGTACAACGTGGTCAGCCAGAGCTTCGAGTGCCTCCTCGGCCCCGAAGGCGAAGGCGTGGGCCCGGCCCTCGCCACCGAGTGGACCGCCAACGAGGACTCGACCGAGTGGACCTTCAAGCTCCGCGAGGGCGTGAAGTGGCACGACGGCAGCGACTTCACCGCCGACGACGTGGTCGCCACGTTCGAGCGCATCGTCGCCGTGGGTGACTCGATCGGTGGCTCCATCAGCGCCGGCGCCACCACCGCGGTCGACCCGCTGACGGTGAAGGTCGTCATGAACGGCCCGAACGCCTCGTTCCCGTACCTCGTGTCGCTGTTCAACCCGCAGACCGCCATCACCCCGGCGGCCTTCGAGGCCGGCACCACGCTCGACGGTTCGCCCAACGGCACCGGCCCGTGGAAGCTCGAGAGCTACGACCCGAACGCCGGTGCGAAGTTCGTCCGCAACGAGGACTGGTGGGGCGGCAAGACCCCGCTCGACGCCCTCGAGATGATCTTCTTCACCGACCAGGCCTCGGAGAACACCGCCCAGTCGAGCGGCGCCACCGACGTCATCCAGTCGTTCGCCGTCGTGGGCGGCGACGCCCTGCTGGCCGACGAGAACCAGAACGTCGTCGACGTGCAGGCCGCCACCCACCGCGAAGTGTGGTTCGGCTGCGACGAAGGCCAGTTCACCGACGTCAAGGTGCGCCAGGCCATGGCCCTGTCGATCAACCGTGACGAGATCGTCGAGACGCTGTTCTCGGGCAAGGCCTCCGTGGCCAACGACCACGTCATCTTCGACCTGTACCCGTTCCACGATGCCGACGCCGTCGAGCAGCGTGCGCAGGACATCGAGGCCGCCAAGGCCCTCCTGGCCGAGGCCGGTTTCGCCGATGGCATCAGCACCACGCTGAACGCCGTCGACCTGGGCGAGGTGCCGCAGCTGGCCGAGCTCATCCAGAGCATGGCCAAGGATGCCGGTTTCGACATCACGCTCAACGTGGAGTCCACCGACACCTTCTACGGCACCCAGTGGTGCGTCACCTACCCGTGCGCCGGCTCGGCCGAGTTCGGCATCGTCGACTACGGCCACCGTCCGGTGCCCGACGTCTACCTGCTGAAGGCGTTCAAGGGTGGTGGCGACTGGAACAGCTCGCAGTACGCCAGCGCCGATCTCGACGCTGCGATCGTCGAGTACCAGTCGTCGGCCGAAGAGGACGCTCGCAAGACCGCCAGCGGCAAGATCCAGACCATCATGTGGAACGACGTTCCCGCGATGATCCCCTACCGCTACAACGGCCTCGCTGCCTACTCGAAGAAGTTCACCGGCGTGCAGTTCACCGCACTCGGTCACACCATCGTGTCGGCTGCGTCGCAGGCCTGATCACGGTTCCGGAGAAAGGGGCGGGCTGCAGCGTTGCAGCCCGCCCCTTTTCCTTCCCCTCGTTCGCCGCTCTCACCCTTCAGGACGGGCAATGACCAAGTACATCGTCAAGCGAGTGCTGTTGTCGCTGGTCACGTTGTGGCTCCTCGTCACCATCGTGTTCCTCATGAGTTGGGCACTGCCCAGCGACCCGGCCCGCGCCATCCTCGGCCCGTTCGCCGACGAGAAACTGGTGGAGGACTTCCGCGAGACCTTCGGTCTCAACGACGGGTTCTTCGAGCAGTACTTCCGACTGCTGAAGGGCCTCGTCACGTTCGACTTCGGCCTCTCGTACGGCACGAAGCAGCCGGTGTGGGACGTGTTGGCACCCACCCTGTGGCGCACCGCCAAGCTGGCCACGCTGGCGATGATCATCACCACCCCGATCTCCATCTTCGCCGGCCTCATCGCTGCGAAGTTCCGTGACCGTCGCCTCGACCGTGGCATCGTGCTCACCGGCCTGGCCACCTCGTCGATCCCCGAGTTCGTCACCGGCACCCTGTTGGCCGTGGTGTTCGGCGTGAAGCTCGGTTGGTTCAAGGCCGTCGCCATCATCCCCGAGGGCACGCCCCCGCTGCAGCAACTCGACTACCTGTTCCTGCCCGCCCTTGCACTCGCCGTGGTGTACTTCGGCTACATCGCCCGCATGATGCGCGCCGGCACGATCCAGGCGATGGACTCCGACTACACCCGCACGGCGGCCATGAAGGGCCTGTCGTCGTCGCAGGTGATGCGCAAGCACGTGCTGCGCAACGCCATGGCCCCCACCATCACCGTGATGTCGGTGCAGATCGGTTACCTGGTCAGCGGCATCGTCGGTGTGGAAGTGGTGTTCAACTATCCCGGCTTCTCGCAAGCACTGCTGATCGCCGTGAAACAGAAGGACCTGCCGGTGCTGCAGGTGGCTGTCATCATCTCGGCGCTGGTGTACATGGTGGCCACACTGGTGGCCGACCTCATCATCGCCTGGCTCAACCCGCGCATTCGTCTGGACATGGGGAACTGATGGAACTCGACGACATCAACTCCGAAACGGCCATCGAGCCGGCCATGCAGTCGTCGTCGATGATGATCGACGCGGCCCCGAACCTGCTGCAGCAGTCGCTCGCCGAACGCAAGCAGGCCCGCAAGGAACGGTGGCGACTGCTCCGCCGCAGGCCCGGGTTCATCATCGGCGCCGTCATCGTGGCGTTCTGGGTGTTCTGCGCCGCGTTCGCGCAGTACATCGTGCCGTACGACCCGTTCGACGACCGCGACAAACGACACATGCCGCCCAGCGCCGACCACTGGTTCGGTACCGACCAGACCGGCCGCGACATCTTCTCCCGTGTGCTCACCGGCGCCCGCGACATCCTGCTCGTGGCGCCCATCGCCGCTGTGCTGGCGGTCATCATGGGCACGCTGCTCGGCATGATCATGGGCTACTTCCGCGGCTGGACCGACAACGTGCTCAGCCGTTTCGTGGAGGCGTTCCTGGCGCTGCCCGTCGTGCTCGTCGGCCTGTACGTGCTCACGTTGGCGGCGCAGAGCGACCTGCTCACCACGATCTCGTTCAACAGCCGCAACATCCTGGTCATCTACGTGGTGGCCGTGCTGTTCACGCCCATCGTCGCCCGCACGGTGCGAGCGGCGGTGCAGGGTGAACGCGACCTCGACTACGTGGTGTCGGCCCGTCTGCGCGGCGAGTCGAGCATGTTCATCATGACTCGGGAGATCTTCCCCAACGTCACGGGACCCATCATCGTGGAGCTCACGGTGCGCATCGGCTACGCCATCTTCACGGTGGCCACGCTCAGCTTCCTGGGCGTGGGCATCCAGCCGCCGTCGCCCGACTGGGGCCTCGCCATCTCCGACGAACGTGCCGTACTGGCCGCCGGCATCTGGTGGCCCGTCACGTTCAACGCACTTGCCATCATCACCCTCGTCGTCGCGGTGAACCTCATCGCCGACTCGATCCAGGCGGTGTACCAGAAATGACCCTCACCGATCCCACCTCGGCCCCCGCCACCACCAACGCCCTCGAGGTGCGCGACCTCGAGCTCGCGTACGTCGTGCGCGGCGTGCCCCGCCCCGTGCTGCGCGGCGTGTCGTTCTCGGTGCGCCCCGGCGAGGCGTACGGCCTCGTCGGCGAGTCGGGCTGCGGCAAGA
>SXKB01000209.1 GCA_005778215.1 Actinomycetota bacterium
GGTTGGCGTCGGAGTGGAACAGGGGCGACAGCGTGGTGGTGATGCCGTGGCGCAGTGACAGTTCGGCCAGCTCGTTCACGCGGGCGATGGTGAGTTCGGTGTCGTAGAACTCGTGCACGATCTGGAGGACCGCGCCGAACTCTCCCAGGACGGCCGACAGCGCGTCGAGCTCGGCGGGTGCCGCCCAGCGACTGGGCACGGGCCGGTACGACTCGTCGATGTCGACGAAGCTGGTCGACAGGCCCACCGCGCCGGCGCGCAGGCATTCGCGCAGCAGGTCGGCCATCGCCCGGATCTCGTTCGCTTCGGCCGCACGGGCTTGCGCGTCGGGCCCCATCACGTACATGCGCAGCACCGAGTGACCCACCAGGGGCGCCACGTTCAGGGCAATGTTCGACGCGAGTGCGTCGACCCAGCCGCCGAAGCCTTCGCCCCAACGCCAGTCGACGCCCGCGTCGAATGCGGCTTCGGGCATCTCCTCGATCAGCCGGAACATGCGGCTGAACGCCTCGCGCTGATCGATCCTCAGCGGTGCGAGCGACAGTGAGCAGTTGCCCGGCACCACCGTGGTGACGCCGTGCTCGATGGCGGGGAACGCGTACGGGTCGAAACACAGCTGTGCGTCGTAGTGCGTGTGCGGGTCGATGAAACCCGGCGCCACCACCTTGCCGGCGGCGTCGATGACACGATGGGCGTCACCGGCGTGGCGCCCGATCGACACCACCTTGCCGGCGTGCACCGCCACGTCGCCGCGACGGGCCGGCAGGCCGGATCCGTCGACGATGAGTCCGTCACGAACGATGAGGTCGAGCATGGGAGTCCTTTCGGTGTTCGAGGGCGGGGAGCACCACGTCCCACGGTCGCCCCACGAGATCGTCGATGCACTGCACGCCCGCCCGGTCGAGCGACGCCAGGCAGGCTTCCTCGTCGAGCGAGATGGTGGCCGTGCCGCCGTTGGCGTAGGTGAGTTCCACCTCGATCTCGGCACGGCCGTCGTGCCCACCCACCACCGTGGCGCGACTGATGATGGTGGTCATCGTGGTGTCGGGGGTTCGGTGAACACGATGTCGCTCGGCAGCAGTCCCACGGAGCGGCCGAGACCGGCACGGGCGGCCAGGTGGAGGTTCCACGACAGGAGCTGCTGTGCCGCGTCGTCCTGACCGGGCAGCACACGCGCTGCGATGGCAGCGAGGTCGTCGCCCGGGAGGGGGAACGTGTACTGACGGCTCGACATGCGGTGAGCGTAGGCAGCGGCGCCGTTCCGGGCGTGATCGGAACGGCGACGTGCCACAGCGTTCTCGGCCGGACTGGACCGCCGTCGGTGTGCGCGCCCACGATGGTCGGATGTTGCAGCCGATGCCGACGGTGTGGGTGCTGGGCGATCAGCTCCACCGACAGTGCGGCGCACTGCGTGACCGTTCGCCGGGCGAGTGCAGGGTGCTGCTGGTGGAGAGCGAGGCCTTGGTGGGGTCGGTGCGCTGGCACCGCCAGCGACTGCACCTCGTGCTGTCGGCGATGGAGCACTTCGCCGCCGAGTTGCGCGCCGAAGGGTTCGAGGTCGACCACCGTCGCGCGCCCACACTGCGGGCCGGGCTTGCCGCACACCGAGCCGCGTACGCACCGTCGTCGGTGATGGCGATGGAGCCCACGAGTTGGACGGCGCGTGAGCGCCTGCCGGAATGGGATGTCGCGCTGGTGCCCGACGACCGGTTCCTGTGCCATCCCACGCAGTTCGCGCAGTGGGCCGCAGGCCGGGCGCGTCTGACGATGGAGGACTTCTACCGGTGGCAGCGCCTGCGTCTGGGTGTGCTGGTGGAGGACGACGGCCGCGGCCCGCAGCCATTGGGTGGGCGGTGGAACTACGACCACGACAATCGCGAGCCACCGCCGCGCGACGGTCGGAGCTGGCCGGGCATCACCCGGTTCGACCTCGACGACATCGACCGTGCCGTATTGACGCGGTTGCCGGATGGATTGGTGGGTGCCGACCCGGACGGCACCTGGCCGGTCACCCGCGCACAGGCGCTGGTGCGGCTGCGCGAGTTCGTCGACCACGGTCTCCCGCTCTTCGGCCCGCACGAGGACGCGATGCTGGCGAAGGAGTGGAAGCTGGCGCACTCCGTCCTCGCGTCGTCGATGAACATCGGGCTGCTTCGTCCGGCCGAGGTGGTGGACGCGGCCGTCGTGGCGTTCCAGCAAGGTCGCGTGCCCATCGCCTCCGTCGAAGGGTTCGTGCGGCAGATCATCGGATGGCGCGAGTACGTCTGGGGCGTCTACTGGCAGTGGATGCCCGAGTACCGCGGCATGAACCGGCTCGACGCGCATCGGCCGGTGCCGCCCGCGTTCACCGGTGACGCCCCCACCGAGATGGCGTGCGTGCGCAACACGATGGCCCACCTGCACGAGCACGGCTACGCCCACCACATCGAACGGCTGATGGTGTTGGGCAACCTGGCGCTCACCGCCGGGGTGGACCCGTGGGCGATGAGCGAGTGGATGCGGGCCACGTTCGTGGACGGCGCCGAGTGGGTGATGCTGCCGAACGTGATCGGCATGGCACTGCACGCCGACGGCGGGCGAATGGCCACGAAGCCGTACGCGTCGGGTGGCGCCTACCTGAAGAAGATGAGCGACTCGTGCAAGGGTTGCCGCTTCGACCCCGGGTCGAGGGTCGGTGAACGGGCGTGCCCGTTCACCACGCTGTACTGGGACTTCCTCGCCCGCAACGAATCGGCGTTCGCGAAGAACCATCGGCTCGCCCAGCCGTTGGCGGGCATGCGCCGACTGTCGGACCTGCCCGCGGTACGCGAGCGCGCGGTGGAGGTGCTGGCGCGGCTCGACGCCGGCACGCTGTGAATCTGCGCCGTCAGCCGGCGTCGATGATGCGTTCGAACACGAACTCGTGCTTCAGGAACGACGTGTCGCGCTCGTGGCCGGGTACCGGGGGGATGAGCGGCGACATCTGCAGCATCCGCCATCCGTCGACCAGCGCAGCGAGGCCCGTGGCGTACGGCGGGTCGCCGTCGAGTTGCGGGCCCGCGCCGGCCGTGCCGTCGAACCACGACCAACCGAGCACACGACTGTCGAGCGACGGGCTGGCGAGCCACAGCATCAGCACCTGCTGACGCGCACTCACGGCGTCACCAACGCGGCGCGGCGCTCGGTGCGCGTGAGGTACCAGTCGACGTCGAAGTCGGGATCGCCGGTGAGATACCGCCACAGCGTCGAACGCTGCACGGTCTCGAGGCGGTGCACTGACGGCTCGTACCACGGCTCACTGCGACGCAACTCGGCAGCCACCATGCCCGGCTCCATGCGGGCGAACATGTGGTCGTCGGCCCGGTTCCGGGGAGCGAGGTCGCTGGTGTCCCACAACCGCACCTGCGGCTGGGTGGGATTCAGGCGCAGCTTGCCCATCAGGCGGTCGCGGCTGCCGTGGTTCGGTGCGCCCGCGTGCCACAGGCCCTGGTGGAAGATCACCACGGTGCCGGCCTCGCCACTGAAGTACTGCTCGCCGGCCAGGTGGTGGTAGCGGGCGACGTCGTCCATGTTCACCCGGCGCAGGTGGCTGCCGGGGACGAACCTGGTGCCGCCCTCGCGGGGCGCGACGTCGTGCGGGAACCAGAACAACTGGATGTCGAACGCCGGCCCCTGGTCGATGATGGCGTCGCAGTGCAGTCCCTGGGCGTGCAGGTCACCGGCCGTCTTGATGTGCACGAAGTGATGGTCGACCACCGGATCGTCACCGACCAGCGACGCAATGGCACCGGCGATCACGGGCACGCGCACCATCCGGCCGAACGCCGAGTCGGGTGCGTACGCGTCGCGCAGCACGGTGCCCGAGCGGGGCAGTGGCGCCTCACCGTCGTCGGTGGCATCGGTGGCGGTGGGTGCGCCGGACGACACGCCGCGGAACTCGTCGAGCCACGAGCGGAACAGGCCCGGCAGTTCCTCCATCGCCTGAGCGTTCACCTCGTCGGGCACCACTGCGTCGAACCGCAGGAACCCCCGCGACACGAACGAGGCCATCTGGTCGGTGGTCAGCAGCGGTGCGGCGTCCATGACGCGGGAGCGTAGGTGGTGGAGTGGCTATCGTCGGCCACCGTGCGTCGTCGAGGAGTTGGGTGTGCTGCCGTCGCGCTGTTCGTCGGCCTCGCGACGACGGGTTGCGGTGCCGACCCCGCGGTCCACGACGGCGACCTGGTGGTGTTCGCCGCATCGTCGCTCACCGAGGCGTTCACCGAGATGGGGGAGGCGTTCGCAGCGGAGTTCCCCGGTGTGTCGGTCACGTTCAACTTCGCAGGTTCGGGCGACCTCGTCACGCAGATCGTCGAGGGAGCACCCGCCGACGTGTTCGCGTCGGCCGACGACTCGAACATGGCGAAGCTCACCGATGCCGCTCTCCAGGCCGGTGAGCCGGTGGTCATCGCCCGGAACACCTTCCAGATCATCGTCGAGCCCGGCAACCCGAAGGGCATCACCGGCGTGGCCGATCTGACCGACCCCGACCTCGTCGTCGTGCTGTGCGCCGACAACGTGCCGTGCGGCAAGGGTGCGGCAGCCATCCTCGAGCAGGCCGGTGCGACCGTCACCCCGAAGAGCCTGGAGGAGAAGGTGAAGGGTGTGGTCACCAAGGTCACCGCCGGTGAGGCCGACGCCGGCATCGTCTACGTCACCGACGTGCAGGCGGCCGGTGCCGCCGCCGAGGGCGTCGACATCGCCGCCGACGTGAACGTGACCAACAACTACCCGATCGTCGTCACCGAGGACGCCCCGAACGCCGACACGGCGCAGGCGTTCGTCGACTTCGTGGCCGGAGCGGCCGGTCAGGCGATCCTGGCGAAGTACGGCTTCCTCGCCCCGTGATCGATCGGGGCTAACCGAGCGCGAAGGCGGCGTCGGGCAGCGGTCGCATCCACCGTGTGGCCGCGGCGCCGGCGGCCATGCCGGCCTGCACGGCGGCATCGAGATCGTCGGACTGCCACCAGGTGGCCAGGAACGCTGCGATGAACGCGTCGCCGCAGCCGACCGTGGTGCCGTCGACGGCGACGGCCTGCACCGGCACGAACCGTTCGCGGCGTTGCTCGGGTCGTCCGTCGAGCAGCAGTACGCCGTCGGCGCCCATGGTCACCACCACCAGTGTCCCCTGGTCGAACGCCACGTCGCGCACACCGCCGATGGTGGGGTGGTCGGGCGCGCCCGGCCAGCCGATGAAGCCGAGGTCGAGCCACTGCATCGTCTGCGCGAACCGCTCGACGGAGTAATGGCGGAAGCTCAGGAAGTCGCCCGACACCAACGGCGCGTCCAGCACGCCGTCGGCGCCGAGATCGTCGATGGCCTGTGCCACGGCGTCGACCAGCACTGCGTGCACGCGTTCGGCCTGGCGGAGTTCGAGCCGATCGTCATCGGTCCAGCGCACGTCGGCCCACACGCCTTCGACGAAGTGGTCCATCCACGGCTGGCGGTCGTCGCGCATCACGATGTCGATCGACGAGCTCACGCCGGGCGCGACCAGCGACGGCAGCGTGGCGATGCCGTGCCGATCGAGGAACGAGCGGAACAGCTCCACCTGGTCGTCGCCGATACGGCTCAACAACCGGAACGGCACCTCGCCCTGAGCCCAGTGGTACGCCATGTTCAGCACACCGCCGCCCGGCAGATCGATGCCCTCGTCGACGTAGCGGTCGACGCTCAGCGGGCCGAACAGCAGTGTGCCGCTCACAGCCCGGCCATCGGGTCGTCGCGATCGGCGGCGTCGAGCGCGAGGAACCGGTCGTACCGCACCTCGATCACCTTGCTCATCTGCCAGAACGCTTCCACCGACAGGTGGGCACACCCCTCGGCGTGGTACCAGTCGGTGCGACCCGGCAACGTGGTGATGAGCGCCGGGTCGTGCACGGGCACCAACGCCGGATTGAGCACGTACCCGGGCGAGCCGGCGTCGCGGATCTGCAGCAGGCCGTTGCCGCGGAAGCCCTTCGCCCTCGGCGCGCGATGCGTCTCGCCGGTGCGCAGGTCCACCAGGTCGACCAGTTCGCCCGCACCGTCGTCGGTGACGTCGGGCCATGCGGGGTCGTCGGCCAGTTCGGCGATGACCCGTCGCACCGAGATGTCCTGGTAGTGGTTCATCGCCGTGTGCGGCTGCACGTACTCGTCGTCGAACACGTTGGTGGGGTTGTCGTCGTACACGTTGCCGGCAGCAGTGACCAGCAACGCCACGAGCGCCGGCCGCTCGCGGAGGAAGCGGCGGTACGCCTCCTCGTACTCCGCGATCGCCTCGTCGAACGATGCGCTGCGACCGCGCACCATGTGCGCGTAGCGCCAGCCGTCGGCGCCGAAGCGTTCGTCGAGCACCGCTGCCCGTCGTGCCTTGTCGATGCCTGCGTAGCCGGGCACGCCCAGCGGCACCCACACCTCGGCCGCCAGTGCTGCGGCATCGGATCCGGGCTCGGGCCAGTGGGGGTGCATCGTCTCGACGCTAGTGCGACCGGCCGGAACGGGGGTCGCCCAGCACCCGCCGATGGAAGGCGAGCATCTCCTCGACGAAGAGCGCGGGCTGGTCGCCGCTGCCGCCCATGGTGGCACCACGCTGGCCGAAGCCGGCGCGCACGGCGTGGCGGAACTGATCGAGGTCGGTACGTGCCGGGTCGGGAATGCCGGTGGCGGGGTCGATCATCGCACCATCGTCGGCGAGGAACTCGATGGGCGCGTTCGGCGACACCCGCGCCTCGGCGATCTCGTGCACGTCCTCGTGGCGGTCGAAGCTGTGGTGAGCACCCGACACGATGCGCATCGACGCGTCGCCACCGGTGAGCGCGATGGCCTGGATCTGCGCCTGCACGGCCATCACCGAGCACCAGTTGTCCTGATCGCCGATGATCGCCCGCACCACGGTGCTGCCCACGTCGGGGTGAAGGAACTGCTGGCCGCACCACGGGTAGGCGCCGAACACGCCGGCGAACGCGAGGTCGCCCACGAGCGGCTGCGCGAAACGACGCATCGCGGCGATGATGACGGCTGCGCCACCGCGGCTGTGACCCTGCGCCGAGATGCGAGTGGCATCGATACGCGGATCTGCCGCGAGCACGCCGAGCGTCGCGACCACGTCGTAGGCGCTCGCCGCGAACGAGTACTGGGTCTGGTTCGCAACCGTGGACTCCACGGCCCGAGCGCCGAACGGATCGACCAGACACACCGCGTAGCCCTCGCCCAGCAGCGTGCGGGCGTGCATCACGTGGTTGGGCGACACGCCTGCGCTGCCCGGCACGATCACCACGGTCGCGTGGGGTCCGCCGCCGCTCGGCAACGCCAGCAGCGCCTCGATGTCGAGTCGACGCGCCGGACCGTCCGGCGACATCGCCTCGTGGAAGTTCACGGCATCAGCGGTGGGGATGTGCAACAGCTCCGTCGTGGCGGCGGGCAGTTCGTCGGCGGCGAGTTCGAGTGCGCTCGGCATCGGCACAGCAGAGCACATCCGAGGTCGGGAGAAAATCGTTGGCGTCGCAGCCGGTCCAGGCGTACCGTCGGGGTGGATCGAACGAGCGCGCCGCAGGTGCAGAGAGGAGGAGAGCGACATGACTGCCATTGCCCGACTCTCCACCCTTGCACGCCCCCGCATCGGCTGATCCTCGGCGTCGCGCAGCAGCTGCCCGACCCCTCCCGGTGCATCGTTCCCAGGAGACCACCACCATGGCTGCACCCCGCAGCAA
>SXKB01000210.1 GCA_005778215.1 Actinomycetota bacterium
CACCGCACCGCCGTCGCCGGCCACCAGACCCACGTTCACGTGCGGATCCACCACGATGGCACGATCGCTCATCACCACCCGGTCGCAGAGCAGCGCCAGCGACGCCCCGAGGCCGGCCGCCGAACCGTTCAGCCCGCACACGACCGGCACCTCGATGTCGAGCAGGTCCCAGATCATCTGCTTCGCCACCCGGCGCAGCGAGTCGAGCGCCTGCGTGTCGCGCAGTTGCGGGAACCAGGCGAAGTCGCCCCCGGCGCTGAACGCCCGACCCTCCGCAGTGAGCACCACCGCCCGGCCACCGGGGTTGCGGCGCAGTTGACCGAACAGCGCTGCGAACTCGTCGTGGAGCAGTTCGTCGACCGCGTTCACCGGCGAGGTGGGGTGCTGCAGGATGGCGACGAGCACGTCGCCGTGGGTCTCGAAGCGGAAGGCCTCCATGGCCGCACCGTAGCCCGCCATCACGGGTGAATCCGCTGGCGCATTCATCCGGGTGAGCGCACACTGAAGACGAAGAGGTGCCACCCACGAAAGGGAGGCCGTCATGATCACCCGCACGCCGACCGATGCCCAGCGCTCGATGCTCGAGCGGTCACTGCGAGCCTGGGAGGAGGCCCACCTCATCGAACCCCGGCAGGCCGAGGCCATCCGGGCGTTCGAACGCTCGGCGGGCGACACGTCGTCGGCGACCGCAACGGCGCCGGCACGCCGTATCCCCGTGGTCGCCGAGGCCCTCGGCTACCTGGGCGGACTGCTCGGCGTGATCGGGTTGGTACTGCTGCTCACGAACTACTGGCCCGACATGCCCACGTCGGCCCGACTGGCACTCGCCGTCGGCGGCGCCGTGGTGTTGACGGCCGCAGGGTTGCGGGTGCCACACCGCGGCGAGATGGCACTCGAGCGACTGCGGTGGTTCGTGTGGCTCGGGGCCACGGCGTGCAGCGGCCTCGCCGGTGGCGTGTTCGTGGCCGACGTGGTGGACACCACGAAGGGCACCACCATCGTGCTCGGTGGTGCATCACTGGTGCTGCTGCACAGCCTGGTGCTGTGGTGGCAGCACGAGCGCCCGGTGCAGCAGGCCACGTGCCTGGTGGCGGCGCTCGTCACCACCGGCACCTTGGCGGCGACGCTGCTCGACTTCGCGGCCGCCGGTCTGGTGCTGTGGGCGGTCGCGGCGATGATGCTCGCCTCGGGCATCACGCACCTCACCACGTACAGCCCGCTCACCGTGTTCGTCGGCGCAGCGGGCACTGCCGTGGGCGCCGGCATGACGGTCGACGGCAACCGCGGCGCCGGGATGCTGTTCCTGGTGCTCACCGCCGGCTACCTGTTGGTGCTCGCTGCGACCGAGCGGCCCGTGCAGTGCCGCGCCGACCGAGTGGCGCTCACCATCGTGGGCGCGATGGCGACGGTGCAGTCGCTGCCGCAGACCATCGCCTGGTTCGCGGCCGACGCCGCGGTCGTCACCGGTGCCGTGGTGGTTGCCGCCGGCATTGCCCTGCTCGCGATCGCCGACCGGCCGTGGGTGCGCACGCCGCTGCTGCTGCAGTTGGCGGGCGGCGCTGCACTGGTCGGTGGCACCGCGGTCACCGGCATGGAGTCGGTGGCACTGGCCACCGTGGCCGGCCTGATGGTGGCCGTGCTGCTGCTGGCCATGGGCACCTTGCCCGATCGGGCCGTGATGTCGCTGTTCGGCTGCCTCGGCCTGCTCGTGAACGTGCCGTGGGCCATCAGCCACTGGTTCCCCGGCGAGGGCCGGGCGCCACTGCTGATCGCCGTGTCGGGTGTGCTGATCGTGCTGATCGCCGTGTGGCTCAGCCACCAGAGCGGCCAACTGCGCCACCAGTTCCGGCACCAGTTCCGCCACCACGCCCACTGAGAGCGGGGTCAGATCATCGAGGCGTCGATGTCGATGCCGAAGTGCAGCTTGCCCAGGGTCTCGTACAGGCGGGGCGCCACCATGATGTGCTGGGTCACCACGTGGGCATCGCGCAAGCACCGTTGCAGCGGACTGTGCTCGAAGATCGACGAGCCACCGCCCAGTGTGTAGGCGGTGTCGGCGGCCTTCACCGCTGCTTCGGCGGCGTGCGCGCCGGCCAGCCGCATCTGACCGCGAGACGCGACATCGACCTTTCCTCCGGCCACTGCCGTGTCCCACGCCTGGGCCACCTCGTCGAACAGGAACGCACGTGCCGACCGCAACGCGGCCTCGGCCTTCGCCAGTTCGGCCTGCGCCACGCCCGACTGGCTGATGGTGCGCTGACTGAACTGCGGCTTCTTCTCCGTGCCCAACTCCACGATCGCGTCGAGTGCGTGCCGGCCGATGCCCAGCCCCGCAGCGGCCACACCGATGGCGAGCAGGGTCATGTCGGGGAACGCACCGAGGGGCGAGTCGACCAGCGCACCGGTGACCTGCGGCTGGCTGGCCAGGTCGTCGGGCACGAACGCGTCGTCGACGCTGTATTCCAGGCTGCCCGTGCCACGCAGGCCCGACGTGTGCCAGGTGTCGTGGAACGTCACCTGGTCGGGGGTGAACCACATCGAGCCGTTGTAGCCATCACCCGCCGCGCCGCCGGTGATCCAGTCGCAGTGCTGCGTGCCACTGCCCCACAACCACCGGCCGGTGACGCGGTACCCGCCGTCCACCTTCGTGGCGATGCCGTTGCGGGCGAACACACCGCCGGTGACATGACGTGGATCGCTCCAGATCTCGCGGGCACGGTGCGGCTCCACGTAGTGGCTCAGCAACGAGGTGGTGCTGGCGATCATCGTGCACCAGCCCGCCGCACCGTCGGCCCGGGCGATGCGTTCGATCACGCGCAGCATCGTGGGCGGGTCGACCTGCGGCCCGCCGTACGCCTCGGGCACGCACATCCGCAACACCCCGGCGTCCTTCAGTGCCTCCCCCACGGGCGCCGGCAACCGACGCTGCTCGTCACCCTCCCGTGCGTGCTCGGCGGCCACTGCGGCCGCCACGTCGGCGGCTGCCATCCAGTCGGTCATCGCGGTCCCCCGATCCGTTGGGCCTCGGCCCAGCTCATCCGCACCGTCGCGTCCTCGTCGCGCGGTAGCCCCAGCACGCGCTCGCCGATGATGTTCCGTTGCACGGCGAACGTGCCGCCACCGATGGTGAGCGCCTGGCTGAACATGAAGCCGTGGTACCAGCTCGGGTGGTGCAGGTCGTCGGCCGGACCCTGCTCGGCGAGCACTCGACCGTCGCGGTGTGCGTCGTAGTCGAGTCCGTCGGGCGCGGTGAGCATGGCCTCGGCCCCGATCGCGGCACGGGCGAGTTGCATCACGTGCTGGCCGTGCTCGTCGGCCAGCAGTTTGCGGATGCTCGCCTCCGGTCCGGGCTCCTGCCGCTTGAGCGCCGCGGTGAGCATGCGCATGCGGATGAGGTCGAGCACCACGTGCTCGGAGTACACCCGCGCCACGTCCTGGCGCAGGAGCGGATCGGTCAGCCCGCCGCGGTCGCGTAGTTGCTCGACGAGTTCCAGTCCTGTCGGACCGTTGCCCCACAGCACTCCCCCGGTACTGAGCGACACGCGCTCGTTGCCGAGGGTGACCTTCGCGAGCCGCCATCCGTCGTGCAGCGTGCCGACCAGCAGATCGGCGGGGATGCGCACGTCGGTGAAGAACACCTCGCAGAAGTGGTTGCCGCCCGTGATCTCCACGATCGGCCGCACCTCGATGCCCGGCAGGTCCATGGGGCAGACGAAGTAGCTGATGCCCTTGTGCTTCGGCACTGTCGGGTCGGTGCGGGCGATGAGGATGCCGAAGTCGGCGTGCTCTGCCGAGGTGGTCCAGATCTTCTGCCCGTTCACCACGAACTCGTCGCCGTCGAGCACGGCCCGGGTGCCCAGGTTGGCGAGGTCGCTGCCGGCGCCCGGTTCGCTGAACAGCTGGCACCAGATCTCCTCCGCGGCCAGCATCGGCCACAGGTAACGGTCCTTCTGCGCCTGCGTGCCGCCCACCAGGATGGTGGGCCCGCCCCAGCCGGTGCCCATCGGGTTCATCGGCAACTGCACCCCCGCACGGGCGAGTTCGTCGTCGATGACAAGTTGGTGGATGGGGTCGGCGTCGAGCCCCCACGGCGCCGGCCAGTGCGGCGCCACGTACCCGGCCTCGGCCAGTTCCCGACCGGTGGGGTTCGGGTGCGACGCCAGCCACGCCCGCACGGCGAGGCGACGCGGGTCGTCGTCCGCCGGCAACTGGAAGTCCATCCGGCGAACCCTATTCGCTACGGTGCCGACGTGACTGCTGGTTGGAACCTCGCCGAGATCTGGGAACGCAACGCCGATCGTTTCCCCGATGCCATTGCACAACTCCAAGGTGACCGGGTGTTCACCTGGGCCGAGTTCGACCGCCGCGCCGACGGCATCGCCGCCACGCTGCTGGCGGCCGGCGTGCAGCACCAGGACAAGGTGGCGCAGTACATGTACAACTGCCCCGAGTACCTGGAGAGCATGTTCGGCCTGTACAAGGCCGGCCTCGCGCCGGTGAACACCAACTACCGCTACAGCGACGACGAGCTCGCCTACCTGTGGACCAACTCCGATGCGGTGGCCGTGATCTTCCATGCCACGTTCGCCGAGCACTGCGAGCACATGCGTGCCCGCGTGCCGAACGTGCACACGTGGATCTGCGTCGACGACGGCCACGGCGACTGCCCCGACTGGGCCATCCCGTACGAGACGGCCGCCGAGTCGGCCACGGGTCGCACCGTGGCACCGTGGGGTCGCAGCCCCGACGACCTGTACATCCTCTACACCGGTGGCACCACCGGCATGCCCAAGGGCGTGATGTGGCGCCAGGACGACATGGTCGGCAGCCTCGACGCGCCCTCGAAACGGCCCCTTCCCACGCTGCCCGGTTGGGACGAGTTCGACGAGCGCATCGCGAAGCCCGGCCCGCGCAACCTGCCCGCGGCGCCACTCATGCACGGCACCGGCGCATTCAACGCGATGTGGAACCTGGTGCTCGCCGGTTCCGTCGACACCCTCGTCGGCCGCCACTTCGACCCGATCGAACTGCTCGACACCATCCAGCGCGACAAGGTGAACAGCATCTCCATCGTGGGCGACGCGTTCGCCAAGCCCATCCTGCGCGCGCTCGACGCCGAGCCCGACCGCTGGGACATCTCGTCGCTGCGCGTCATCGTGTCGAGCGGCGTCATCTGGGCGTCGGAGACCAAGGCCGGCCTGCTGCGCCACAACGCCCGCCTGATCATGATCGACAGCCTGGGCAGCAGCGAGGCCATCGGCATGGCCAGCAACACCACCACGGCCGATTCATCCGACACTGGCACGGCCAAGTTCGCCCTCGGCCCGAACACCAAGGTGCTCACCGAGGACGGCCGTGAGGTGCTGCCGGGCAGCGGCGAGCGTGGCCGAGTGGCGCTGCGTGGTCGCACACCCATCGGCTACTACAAGGACGAGAAGAAGACGGCCGACACGTTCGTGTTGCACGACGGCGTGCGCTGGAGCATCCCCGGCGACTGGGCCGAGGTGGAGGCCGACGGCACGCTGAAGCTGTACGGCCGCGGCAGCCAGTGCATCAACACCGGCGGCGAGAAGGTGTACCCCGAGGAGGTGGAGGAGGCGTTGAAGCTCCACCCGTCGGTGAACGACGCCGCCGTGGTGGGCGTGCCCGACGAACGGTTCGGCGAGGCCATCACCGCATTGGTGGAGGTGCACGAGGGCGACACGCTCGACGAGGCGGCCCTCATCGCCCACGTGAAGGAACGTCTGGCCCACTACAAGGCACCGAAGCGCTGCCTGCCCATCGCCACCGTCGGCCGAGCCGCCAACGGCAAGCTCGACTACAAGTCGCTGAAGGCCAACGCGCTCGCACAGCTGGGGATCGACTGACCATGGCCGCCGATGTCAGCGCTGCACTCGCCGACGTGGTCGAGCGTCTGATGGCCGACCACCCCACCATCCCCGGCGTCTGCGTGGCGGTGCACCTGCCCGACGACTCGATGGTGGAGGTGGCGCGCGGCACCGCCGACCCGGCGACCGGCGAGCCGCTCACCGCCGCACACGCCGCGCGCATCGCATCGTGCACCAAGCCGTTCGTGGCGTGCACCGTGCTGCAACTGATGGGGCAGGGTCGCCTCGGTCTCGACCAACGTGTCATCGAGCTGCTGCCACCGCCCGCCGCCGAGCTGTTCGCACGGTTCGAGCACGGCCAGGTGGCCACCGTCCGACAGCTGCTGCAGCACCGCAGCGGCCTCGTCGACCACAGCACGTTCCCCGAGTTCAACGACGCAGCCAACGGCGAGTGGACGGCGCTGCGGCAGATCGCCATCGCCGTCGACAAGCCGGCGCTGTTCGCGCCCGATGCCGCGTTCTCGTACAGCGACACGGGCTATGTGCTGCTCGGCCAGATGATCGAGCAGCTCACCGGTCGATCGCTCGCCGCTGCCGTGCGCGACGAGTTGCACCTCGACGCCGCCGAGTACCCGTCGATCTTCTGGGAAGTGATGGAGCCCACGCCTACCAGCCTGGAGCGCGCCCATCAGCTGCACTTCGGCGAGGACACACACGACTGGAATCCGAGCCTCGACCTGTTCGGAGGTGGCGGCATCGTGGCCACCATGCCCGACCTGGCGCGCTGGTGGACGGCGCTGTTCGCCGGGCAGGTGCACCCGCACCTCGCCCTGCAGCTCGCCGATCCGCTGCCCACCGCTGGGCCCGACGGCGTGCCGTGGCCGAACAACGACGAGGTGGGATTGGGCGTGTTCCTGCGTCGCACCGCCGGCGTCGACGTGTGGTCGCACGGTGGCTATTGGGGGCTGCAGACCCTGCACGTCCCCGCCCTCGGCGCGTCGGCGGCGCTGGTGATCACCCACCGCAGCACGGAGGTGCCGGGGCCCGGCGTGCTGGCCGACCAGGTGGTGGCCGTGCTGGCGGGCGCAGCAGGCTGATCGCCGTGGACGACCGCATCGTGCGTTCGGCTCGACCCGACGACTACGACTGGATCGTCGGCGTGGTCGACGAGTGGTGGGGACGCCCGATCGCCGGCAACCTGCCGAGGTTGTTCCTCGACCACTTCCACGGCACCAGCTTCGTCGTCGAGTTCGACGGCGATCCGGTGGCGTTCCTCGTCGGCTTCGTGTCACCCTCGCAGCCACATGTCGGGTACATCCACTTCGTCGGCGTGCACCCCGACCATCGGCTGGGCGGCACGGCGCGCGATCTCTACCGACGCTTCTTCCGCGTGGCCGTCGACGCCGGCTGCACCGAGGTGCACGCCATCACCGGCGCCGTGAACGAGCGCTCCATCGCCTTCCATCGCCGCATGGGCTTCACCGCCAGCGAGCCGATCGACGGCTACGACGGGCCCGGCACGTCGCTCGTGACGTTCTCCAGACCGGTTTCGCCCGAGTCGTGACCGACCGGTAACTTCGGCCGCATGAGCGAACTCGGTTACGACGGCAAGGTAGTCATCATCACGGGCGCAGGCGGCGGCCTGGGTCGGCAGCACGCACTGCTGATGGCATCGCGTGGCGCCCTGGTGGTCATCAACGACCTCGGTGGCGCCGTCGACGGCAGCGGCAGCGACAAGGGCGCCGCAGAGCGCGTGGTCGACGAGATCAAGGCCCTCGGCGGCGAGGCCGTGGCCGACACCAACTCCGTCGCCACCCCGGAGGGTGGCAAGGCCATCGTGCAGACCGCCGTCGACGCGTTCGGCAAGGTCGACGTGGTCGTCAACAATGCCGGCCTCCTGCGCGACAAGGCGTTCGGCAACATGGAGCCCGAGCTGCTCGACCCGGTCATCGACGTGCACCTGAAGGGTGCGTTCAACGTCACCCGCGCCGCGTGGGCGATCATGAAGGAACAGGGCTACGGCCGCATCGTGTCCACCTCGTCGGCCGCCGGCATCTTCGGCAATTTCGGCCAGCCCAACTCCGGCGCCGCGAAGATGGGCCTCGTCGGCTTCACCCGCGTGCTCGCCGTGGAAGGTGCGAAGTACAACATCAAGGCCAACGCCATCGCCCCGCTCGCCCTCACCCGCATGACCGAGAACCTGATGGGCGGCCTCGGCGAGAAGCTCGATCCGGGTCTGGTGTCGCCGCTGGTGGCATTCCTCGCCCACGAGGACTGCCCCGTCAGCGGCCAGACGTTCAGCGTCGGCGGCGGCCGCGTGGCTCACGTGTTCATCGCCGAGACGCAGGGCTATCACAACCCCAACCTGTCGATGGAGGACGTGCGCGACAACTGGGGCACCATCACCGACCAGTCCGGCTATGCCGTGCCGAACAACCTCGCGGAAGAGACCGCGATGTTCCTCCCCTTCTTCAAGTGACGGGGCCTCACGGCTACGTTCGTCGGCGATGACCGAGCTCAGCGTCGACGACTTCCAGACCGCAGCACGCGAATGGCTGGCGGCGAACCGCGCCCACGCCCCGCGTGACTACGGCGCCATCTGCCCACCCGATCTGGTGGAGGCCGGTCTGGCGTGGCACCGCCGCGTCCACGAGGCGGGGTTCGCCGGCATCCACTGGCCCACGGAGTTCGGCGGGCGCGGCCTCACCCCTGCGCACAACGCGGCGTGGCAGTACGAGTGCGCCCTCGCCGGCGTGCCGAGCGTGTTCAACATGGTGGGCCTGGTGCTCACCGGTGGCGCGCTCATGAAGTTCGGCACCCCCGAACAACAGGCCAAGCACCTCGCCGCCACGTTGAGCACCGAGCACGTGTGGTGCCAACTGTTCAGCGAACCCGGCGCCGGCAGCGACCTCGGCGGCCTCACCACGAAGGCCGAGCGCGACGGCGACCGCTACATCGTGAACGGCCAGAAGGTGTGGTGCAGCGGCGGGCGGTACAGCAACTGGGGCATCCTCATGGCCCGCACGAACCCGGAGGCGCCCAAGCACGAGGGCATTTCGTTCTTCCTGTTCCCCATGGACCTGCCCGGCGTGGAGGTGCGGCCCCTCAAGCAGATGACCGGCGAGGCCGAGTTCGACGAGGTGTTCTTCACCGATGTCGAGCTGCCCGCCGACCACCTCCTCGGACCACTGCACGGCGGCTGGGGTGTCGGCATGGCCGTGCTCACCAGCGAACGCGGCCACATCGGCACCAGCGTCATCGGCCTCGAACGTCGCCTCGAGAGCATGGCGAAGCTCGCCGAGGGTCGCGACCTCTCCACCGTTGAACGCCAGCGCCTCACCGAACTGATCTCCAAGGG
>SXKB01000211.1 GCA_005778215.1 Actinomycetota bacterium
ATCACGGCCGGCGGCACGGCCTTCATGTACAACCTGATCATCAACGGCAAGCGGGTCACGAATCTGCGGCTGTCGGGTGAGAACGTGGTGAAGCTGTTCACCGGGAAGATCACCCAGTGGAACGATCCGGCCATTGCGGCCGACAACCCCGGGCTGGTGCTGCCGGCACGCAAGGTGGTGCCGGTGGTCCGTTCCGACGGGTCGGGTTCGACGGCACAGTTCACGAGCTGGATGATCAGCCAGCACGGTGCACTGTGGAACGACTACTGCAAGCGATCGGGCCGGGCCCCGGCGTGTGGCCAGACGTCGTTCTACCCGACCATCCCGGGCATGATCGCCCAGTCGGGCGACCTGGGCGTGTCGGGGTACGTGAGCCAAGGTTTCGCCGAGGGTGCGATCGGGTACGTGAACTACTCGTACGCGCTCGGTGCGCAGTTCCCGGTGGCGAAGCTGCTCAACCGTGCGGGCTTCTACACCGAGCCCACGCCGCAGAACGTGGCCGTGTCGCTGTTGAAGGCGAAGATCAACACGAACGAAGCGAACCCCGAGACCTACCTCACGCAGCAGCTCGACGGCGTGTACGCCGACACCGATCCGCGCAACTATCCGCTGTCGTCGTACTCCTACCTCATCCTGCCCACGAAGGTGGCGGGCCAGTTCAACGAGGCGAAGGGCAAGACCCTCGGCGCGTTCGCGTACTACGCGATGTGCCAGGCGCAGCAGCAGTCGGCGTCGCTCGGCTACTCGCCGATGCCGGCGAACCTGGTGCAGGCGAGCTTCGACCAGATCCGCAAGATCCCCGGTGTCGTGGTGCAGAACATCGACATCAAGCAGTGCAAGAACCCGACGTTCTCTCCCGATGGCACGAACCTGCTCGCGAAGAACGCACCGCAACCGCAGGCGTGTGACAAGAAGGGCGGCGTCACGCAGTGCCCGAACGGCACCGGCGGTCTCGCCAACGTACAGACGGCCGTGAAGCCGGGCGGTGCGACGGGCGGTGGCAACACCGGCGGTGGGAACACCGGTGGTGGGAACACCGGTGGTGGCAACACTGGCGGTGGGAACACTGGCGGTGGGGACACCGGTGGCGCCGGCACGGGCGAGACGTTGCCGCCGGGTGAGACGTTGCCGCCGGGCGACACCGTGCCGGGAGGCGACACCGGTGGTGTCGTCGACGGCGGCGGCTCCTGCGAGGTCGATCCCGACACCGGCGAATGTGTGCAGTCGGGCGGCCCCGACCCCGAGTTCGCCGGCGGCCCCGACGTGGCCGGCGCGACGCCCACCACGCTGGGCCTGTCGACAGGTCTCGGCACATCGTTCGCGCTGGTCGCGCTGGTGATCCTGCTCGTGCTCGCGCTCGTGCTGGGCCCGGCGCTCGCCTGGCGACACTTCTCGCGAAGGGACGCCGCATGAGGCGCTTCCCCTCACCGGGCTGGTTCGGCGCGCCGCTCGCGATTCTCGGCATCGCGCTGCTGATGGTGCCGCCTGCGGCAGCGGTGCCCACCGCCGGTCAGCAGGGCACCGACACGTCGTTGCCCGCAACGCCGTCGGCCGTGACAGTGAACGGGCGCGGCCAGTACGCGAACCTCGCCATCACGGTCAACCAGACCGCCAGCCTCACGAACCAAGCCGTGTCGATCACCTGGACGGGCGGTGTGCCCACCGTCGCGGGTCCCGGTCGATTCGGCGCGCAGTACCTGCAGATCATGCAGTGCTGGGGTGACGACGACGGTTCGGTTGCCGGCAACCCCGGCCCGCCGCCCGAGCAGTGCGTGCAAGGCGCAGTGGCCGGCACCTACGGCGGTCTGCCCGGCGGTCTCTATCCGAGCGGATTCGCGCTCAGCCGGGTGATCTCGCGGTCCGACTGGGCCAACTTCGATCCGGCGGTCGGCGTGCTCGACACGCGCACCACGAACGTGTGGTTGCCGTTCCGTTCGGTCACCGGGGAGAAGGTCGACGTGCAGACCGATCCCACCTTCAACCCGTCGGTGCAGGGTGGCAACTTCTGGCTGAACCCGTTCTACAACATCATCACCACGAACGAGATCGCCGGTGCCACCACCGGACTCGACGGCAAGGGCGCCGAGTTGTTCGAGGTGCAGACCGGAGTGCAGTCGTCGGGGCTCGGTTGCGGCCAGCGGGTCCAGACGCTCGCCGACGGCTCGAAGAAAGTACCGCAGTGCTGGATCGTCATCGTGCCGCGAGGGTCGGCGATCGAGGAGAACGTGGGTACCCCGTTCGCCGAGGGTGCCGAGCAGTTCGGGGTCGCCACTTCGCCGTTGGCGCCCACGTCGTGGCAGCACCGCATCGCCATCCCGCTGTCGTTCAACCCGGTCGACTCGCCGTGTGATCTGGCCGACGAGGAGCGTCGACTGTCCGGTGGTGAACTCGCCCTGGCGGCGGTCGCCAGTTGGCAGCCGCTGCTCTGCACCGGCGGCACGCTGCCGCCCTATTCGTACGCGCCGGTGAGCGACGCGGCGGCTCGCCAGCAACTCACCTCCGGCGCCGAAGGCGCGCCGGGGATGGTGGTGGTGCAGCGACCGGTCGACCCCACTGCGATCGACCCCTCCAGCCCCATGGTGTACTCGCCCATCAGCGTGTCGGGCCTCGCCATCGGCTTCAACATCGAACGCAACCCGCGCACCGATGCGCCTGCCGACGAGCAGCAACTCGCTGGCGTGCGCGTGGCGGAGATGAACTTGACGCCGCGTCTGCTCGCCAAGCTGCTCACCCAGTCGTACACCGGCGCCGTGGACATCCAGGGTCCGGCCGGGTACACCTGGACGACCGGCAACCCGGCGCACATGGGCCTCGATCCCGACTTCCTGCGGTTCAACCCGGAGTTCGAACTGCTGCAGATCGCCGACACTCGCACGTTCGCCGGGCTGCAGCTGCCGGCCGGCAACTCCGACGCGGCAGCGCAGGTGTGGGAGTACGTGTTGGCCGACCCGGAGGCGAAGGCGTGGCTCGGGGGTGCAGTCGACGAGTGGGGCATGAAGGTGAACCCCCAGTACTCGACCTCGGCATCGTCGAACCCGACCGGTATCGCATTCGGTTCACCGTTGCCCTCCACCTTCCCCAAGAGTGATCCGTACTGCTTCCAGGGGCCCGCGCGCGGTGACGGCGGCGCGGTGGTGCCGCCTGCACTGTGCGGTACCGACTGGATGCCGTACACGCGAGGCCTCGCCGACGGTGCCCGCGTGGTGCGTGTCGCCGCCGATGGCGCGCGCATCGTGGACAACCCGTTCGCGCGGGCAGCCAGCGAGGTGTGGGCACGTGAGCTACCACAGTTCCTCGGCCGCCGCGGCATGCTGGCGCTCACCGACACGCCGTCCGCGGCGCAGTACGGCCTGCAGACCGCCCGGCTGAGCCGTGCCGGCGACAACGGTGCCGGCCGCACCTTCGTGGCACCCGACACGGCCGGTCTCACCGCCGGCGTGGCATCGATGAAGGCGAAGGCGGTCAGCACGGTGCTCGAGCCGGCGCCGACGGCGCAGGCGGCCGGCGCCTACCCGCTGACCGCCGTCACCTATGCGGCCATCCAGCCGCTGCGGCTCGACGCCACGGCACGTTCGGAGTACGCCGCGTTCGTCGAGTACGCCACCGGCCCCGGCCAGGTGCCGGGCCTCGAACTCGGACAGTTGCCCCGCGGTTACGCCCCGCTGCCGGCCGCGCTCGCCGCGCAGGCCACCGCCGCTTCGAAGTCGATCCGTACGATGGTGGCACCCCCCACGACGACGACCACCACCACCGTTGTCTCGCAGCCCGGCGGTGGTGGCGGCTTCGGTGGCGGCGGGGACTTCGGCGGAGGCGGTGGCGGCGGTTTCGAGCCGCCGCTCGACACGTTGCCCGTCGACACCACGCCCACGGCCACCACGGTCGAGGCGACGTCGACGACGGTCGCCACGGGCGAGGAGCCCGAGGACACCACGCCCACCGTGCTCACCCCTGTGCTCGATCTCACGCGCAGCCGTTACGCCATCCCGGGCATCGGCGCGCTGGCCCTCGGGTCGGCGCTCGGTGTGCTCGAGATCACCAAACGGCCGCGACGCATGGCGACGTCGGGTCCGAATGCCGATGCCGACGCAATGGAGTCGGAATGAACGGGCGACGGTTGCCGGGAATGCGCCGCAGCGCGGTGTGGCTGGCCGCGGTGGCCGCAGTGGTGGCCGTGGCATCGCCGGCCTCCGCATCCGTGGATGCGCCGGTGGACGCGGGTGACGTGGTGATGATCGACGGTGCCGACCGATCGAAGGAGGTCGGCCGTGGCGGCAGCGTTGCGTTGTTCAGCCTGCGGCTGCCCGACGCTGCGACGTGTCCTGGCGACAGCCTCCACGACCAGTGGCGGGTGCAGTCGTTCATGGTGCCCTCCGACGTCGATGTCACTGCGCTGCAGTACGGCGTGATCGGTCCGGAGGGTGAGCAGCACTACGCGCTCTACGACGAACGCACCAAGCCGTTCGTGAACGAACTCACCCGCGCCAACGAGGTGGCAGGCCAGCCCGGCTTCATCGGTGACATCCCGGTGTTCAGCTTCGGGCTCTTCCCGCCGGGCACCGTGGCGCCGGGCACGTACCGCATTGGTCTCGCCTGCACCCTGCAGCGCGAGACCGCGAAGTTCTGGGACGCCGAGATCGTCATCGAGGCCGACACTGCCGATCAGCCTGCACAGCTGACCTGGTCGGTGGTGGGCGGTCCCGACGTGGAGAGCAGCGGTCCTGCCACTGCGTCCGGCGACCCGTTCCCTGTCTCCACCGTGTTGATCGTGGTCGCCGTCGTGGCGTTCGCGATCGGTGTGCTCGCCCATTTCCGCCAGCGCCGCGTTGCGGTAACCGTCACCTCGCCCAAGGAGCCCTCATGACCCCCACCGAACCGAACAGCGGATCGCTTCGAGACATGCTGCGTGCCACGCTCGCCGTGGGTGTCGCGCTGGCGCTCGTGGGCATCGGTGAAGCATGGAACCACGTCGATCGCACCACCTTCGCTGCCACCAACGCCGGTGGCATCAACTTGCTGGTGCCCAGCGGCCCGACAGCGGGCACCGTGCTCTCGAACGGTGGGAGCGCGACGGCGTTCTCGCTCACGCCGCCAGCTGGCGCGGCGTGCAGCGGTGACAGCGCCACCGACGGCTACCGGGTGCAGACGTACATCGTGCCCGCCGCAGTGGACCCGGCCACGCTGACCTTCGACTCGACCGGTCCCACCCCCAACGGCACCGGTGCGAGCCTGCGCCTGCCGCTGTTCGCCACCACTGGTACACCGATCATCGATCGCACGACTGCGGTGAAGACGGGACCGACGTCGGGTGGCCTCATCACCGGGCTGCCCACCGTGAACTTCGCAGTGTTCGGCGCGAACGGCCCTGCCGTGATCCCGCCGGGCACCTACAACCTCGGTATCGCCTGCACCCTGGGCAACCCTTCGCCCACGCAGGTCGACCGCTACTGGAACACCCAACTCACGTTCGCCACCACGCCGGCCGATGCGCCGTCGCAGTTGACGTGGACGGTGGGCACGCCGCCGCCGCCACCGACGACGACGGCTGCGCCGACGACGACGGCTGCGCCGACGACGACCGCTGCGCCGACGACGACCGCTGCGCCGACGACGACCGCTGCGCCGACGACGACCGCTGCGCCGACGACGACCGCTGCGCCGACGACGACGGCCGCGCCGACGACGACCGCTGCACCGACGACGACCGCTGCACCGACGACGACGACCGCGCCTGGCGCGACGACCACCACCATGCCCGCTGCCACCTCCACCACCATCGATGACGACGAGGTGGAGGAAGTGAAGCCGCCGAAGGATCGCAAGGAGTGCAAGTACCGGCACTCCGACCACCGCGAACAGCACCGTGCCAAGGACCGCTGCGAGAAGAAGTCGTCCTCGGGTCGTGGCTCGTGGCACGACCGCATCCTCGCCGGCGTCACCCAGCGCACCCGTTCCTGACCACCGACCTCACTCGTCCCCTCACACTTCAGCCCAGGAGTCGACATGTTCCACCTCACCCCTCGCCGCCGTCGCGCGGCCCGCGACCTCGCCCGTGCCGGTGCTGCCGTCTCGGCGGTGATGCTGGTGGTCAGCGTCGCTGCATCCGCCGGGATCGGCGACCGAGGCGCCGACGCCGCCGCAGTGAACGCCGGCGCGCTCCAACTGCTGGTACCCAGCGGCCCGAGCGCCGGTAACACGCTCACCAGCGGTGGCAGCGCCACGGCCTTCGCGCTCACGCCGCCCGCCGGTGCCGCCTGCAGCGGCGACAGCGCAACCGGCGGGTATCGCGTCCAGTCGTACATCGTGCCGTCGAGCGTGAGCCCGGCCACGCTGACGTACGACTCGAACGGCCCCACCCCGAACGGGACGGGCGCCAACCTGCGCCTGCCGCTGTTCGCCACCACCGGTACACCGATCATCGACCGCACCACGGCCGTGGAGACGGCGCCGGGTACGGGCGGCCTCATCACCGGGATGCCCACCATCAACTTCGCCGTCTTCGGGTCGAGCGGTCCCACCGTGGTGCCTGCCGGTAGCTACAACGTCGGCTTTGCGTGCACGCTCGGCAACCCTGGCCCGAACCAGGTGGACAAGTACTGGAACGTCGTGCTCACCTTCGCCGTGACGCCGGGCGACAGCCCGTCGGGCATCACCTGGACGGTGGCTTCGTCGACCCCCACGAC
The DNA here is from genome assembly GCA_005778215.1 of Actinomycetota bacterium. Classification (GTDB taxonomy): domain Bacteria; phylum Actinomycetota; class Acidimicrobiia; order Acidimicrobiales; family Ilumatobacteraceae; genus UBA668. The sequence continues at coordinate 6,681 of SXKB01000211.1, forward strand.
CACCACCACGGCGGCGCCGACCACGACGGCGGCCGGTGCCACCACCACCACGGCGGCCGGCGCGACCACCACGACCGTGTCGGGGGACACCACCACCACCGTGTCGGGCGACACCACCACGACAGTGTTCGGCAGCACCGACACGACCGTCTTCGTCGATTCGGGTTCGGGCACCGGTTCCGGCGGCTTCGACAACGGCGGCACCCTGCCCACCACCGGCGCATCGCCGATCCCGATGATCGTGTGGGGCTTGCTGCTGCTGGTGTTCGGTCGCATGGCCATCCTGCTCGCACGGCCGATGAAGGTCATCCCGCTCGGGGCCGCATGACCGCCACCGCACATCGCTCGACGGGCACACGCAGCAGTTGGTGGTCGCGGCCGTCACGAGGCGCTGTTCCGGTGAGCCGGAACGCAGCGCCGCCGTTGTCGCCGCGCCTGCAGTTCATCCGCGTGGTGCTGGTGCTCGTCTGCGTGGTGTGCACCACGATGCTGTTGCAGTTGGTGGTGGTGAGCAGCTTCCAGCACTCTGCGGCACAAGGGCAGCAGTTCGATCTGTTCCGCTCGCAACTCGCGAACGGCATCGCCCCGATCGGCCCCACCGACACGAACGGCGATCTGCTCGCACTCGGCGCACCGGTTGCGTACGTCGAGATCCCCGAGATCGGCCTCGACGAGGTGGTGGGTGAAGGCACCACTGCCGGCGTGTTGTTCGACGGTGCGGGGCATCGTCGTGACACCCCGCTGCCCGGTCAGGTGGGTACCAGCGTCATCATGGGCCGCCGCGCGGCGTTCGGTGGCCCGTTCGGTGACATCGCCTCGTTGCAGGAAGGTGACCGCATCACGGTGACCACCGGTCAGGGCGTGTTCGAGTTCTCCGTCATCGGTGTGCGCTACGAGGGCCAACCGGCACCCGAACCGCCCGCCGCCGGTGAGTCTCGGCTGATGCTGGTCACCGCGGGTGGGCGCGACTACCTCCCCGAGGGAGTGGTGCGGGTCGATGCCCAACTCGAGGGCGACGCCGTTGGTGGTCCGGCTCGGCCCGTCACGGCGGCAGGGTTGCCGTCGAACGAACGTTTCATGGCGGCCGACACATCCACCTTGTGGGCCCTCGCCCTGTGGCTGCAAGCCCTCATTCTGCTGTGCATCGGCGTGGTGTGGGGGTGGCACCGCTGGGGTCGTGCCCAGGCGTGGGTGGTCTTCCTGCCGTTGCTGCTGCTCGTCGGTCTCGCTGCATCCGGCGAAGCCGCCCGTCTACTTCCGAACCTGTTGTGAACCCCGAGGAGCCGATCGTCGTGACCGTCGACCCCATGCGTACGTCCTGGGACGACGCCCCCGCCCGTCAACCTGCCGCCGAACGCGAACTCGCGTCCTTCCCCGGCTCGGCCGTGGTGCAGGTGGTGCAGGGCGATGCGCACCGTCCCGACGCCGTGATCGCCGAACTGCACACGGCCACTGTGCGCGTGACCGACCAGCGCGTGCTGGCCACCGACGGCGACATCGCCTGGGCCTGGCTGGTGACCGATCTCGCCGCAGTGGTGCACGGTGCCGACGCGCCGTGGACCATCTTCGACGTGCCCGGACTCTCCGACTTCGGCGTGGCCGTGCCGGCCGACGAGGTGGAGCGGTTCCGGTCGCTGCTCGGCTCGCTGCGCGGTGTGGAGGTGCGGTTTCAGGAGGGTGCCCAGGGGCGTCCCGTGGTGCAAACTGCGCCGGCCCACGAACCTGCGTCCGCGGTGCCTGCCCCGCTGGCCGCCGAAGCGGTGCCGTCGTTCCCGCCGCCCGACCCCGACACCGGGCCCGTGCCGTTGATCATCGCTGCGGCCACGCCGGAGGAGTCGAGCACGCTGGCACCGTTGGCGGTTGCGCCGTCGTCGGCGCCCACGGCGTCGCTCACCCTGCCGGGGGCGCCGGTCGGGCTGGCCGGTCTCGATGCCCGCAACATCTCGGCATGGTTCGGCGATCATCAGGTGCTCGATCGGGTGTCGTTGCACATGGAGGCCGGCAAGGTGACCGCGCTCATCGGGCCGTCGGGC
>SXKB01000212.1 GCA_005778215.1 Actinomycetota bacterium
CACCGTGTTCGTCGCGTCGGGCAGGTTGGCGAGCATGCCGCTGCTACCCCACATCTGGGTGACCGCAGGACGGACACCATCGCGTGCGAGTCCGTCGAGCAGTTCGGCGAACACCCCACCCTTGGTGATGGCCCACCGCCGTCCGGCCTGATCGGCGAACGGAAGGTGGGTGTAGATGCCGCCGATGGTGAGTCCGGACATCGCTGCCATCTCGCGGATGGCCTCGCGGGCGACACCGACGGGCACGCCGAGCCGCCCGAGCCCGGCGTCGACCTTCACGTACACGGTGGCGTTCACACTCGCGGCAGCCGCCGCACCTGCCTGATCGACGACGGTGGGAACGAAACCGGCCCTGACCAACGAGGGACTCTGGTCGGGGGTGTAGCCGCCGAACAGCACGATCTCGGCGTCGATGCCGGCGGCGCGGATGCGATGTGCATCGCCGATGTGGCCGGTCCACAGGGAATTGCACCCTGCATCGACCAACGCGCGCGACACGTCGACGACCCCATGGCCGTAGCCGTCGGCCTTCACCGAGGCGACGACGCGTCGGTCGCCGCTGCGCCGCACGAGCTCCTCGAAGTTCGCGCGCAGCACGCCGAGATCGATGCCGACCCAGTTCGGTCGTTGCCGATCGTCGTCGGTGCCGTCGACGGTCACGTCACACCGATGCGAGCAGCGGCTCGTCGCGTGCCACCAACGGGGTGAAGTCGCGGTCGTGGATGTACGCGGGTCGACGGAAGGTCGTCTGGCGGTTGCTCACCGGGTTCACGATGAGCGAGAAGATCCGCCGCGACCACGGCGACATGTTCGGCGGCGAGCCGTGCACCACCGCGTCGCCGAAGATCAGCATCGTGCCGGCCGGCCCCTTGGGGCACACCAGCCCACCCCGCTCGGCCAGCGGACCCACGACCGACGGGCCGACGGTCCACAGCGGATAGCTCGTGGTCGTCGTGTCGAGCTCGGTGGGCGGCGGGCCGTCGAGGTGCGAGCCGCGCACGAACATCAGCGGCCCGTTGAACTCGGTGACCTCGTCGAGGAAGATGTGCATGTTGAGCGCGATCGGCTCCTTCAGCCCGTCCTCTCGGTGGTGGGTGGCGAAGTCGTAGTGCCACTGCCACTGCTCGCCGGTGAAGGCCTCCTTGGCGTTCACCTTCACCTGCATCGCGTACACGGGATCGTCGCCCAGGATCTGGTGCGCCGGGATCACGAAACGCGGGTCGTTGACCAGCCGTGCGTACAGCGGATGGCGGCGATGGAGGTCGAACGACGAACGAACCACACCGCTCGTCTTCTCGCGGATGTTCTCCGGCACGTCGTCGGCCATCAACTCGTCCAGCGCCGCGACGAGCCCGGCGACTTCGTCGGGGCTGAAGCGGCTCGGGAGGGCGAGCACGCCGTCACGGTGGAACGTGTCGAGTTGCTCGGCGGTGAGCGCGATCGGGTTCGTCGGGTCGGTGGTCATGGTGTGATCTCCTCCTGCGTCGATGGGTCAGTGTCGGACGAAGTGCACGGTGTCGAATCGGCGGCGCACGGCGCTGGTCCGGTCGGCGACGCCGGCGGGGTCGGCACGCAGTCCCGCGGTGATCAGGTCGGCGAGTTCGGGCATGTCGTCGGCGGTCATCCCGAGCCGGGTGATCTCCGGTGTGCCGAACCGCAGGCCGGCCGCCTCGTCGTGCGGCAGTCCGATCGCGCAGGTCAGGAGGTTGGCCTGGCGAAGCCGGAGCGCCGCGGCGTGTCCGCCGCCCTCGGCCGACATGTCGAGTGCGAACTGGTACGTGGTGGTCGGACCGTGCGTCGTGCGGAACACCGGGAGGCCACGGGCTTCCAGTTCGTTCGCCAGGGCGACCGCGCTGTGCACCATGGCGGCCGTGTAGGCGTGGCCGAACTCGAGCCAGTCGAACATCGTGATCGCCACGGCGGCGGTCTTGGCGACGTCGAAGTTGGCGGTGAGCCCTGGGTAGGCGATGGCGTCGAGGCGCGCCGCGAGGTCGGCCCGCTGGGTGAAGACCAGCCCGCCGGCCGGGCCGCCGAGGCTCTTGTAGGTGCTCATCGTCATCAGATCGGCACCCTCGTGGAGGGGGTTCGGCCACGCGCCGCCGGCGATCATGCCGCAGGCGTGCGCGGCGTCGAACAGCACGTACGCCCCGACTTCGTCGGCGACGGCCCGGATCGCTGCGACCGGGTGCGGGGTGAGGTTGAGGCTCGTGCCGATGGTGATGAGCTTTGGCCGCACTCGCCGGGCCAGTTCGGCCAACCCGGCGACATCGATGGTGTAGGTCGACGCATCGATCGGGCACTCGTGGATCTGCAACCCGTACAGCCCGGCTGCACCCGGTGCGCGGTGGGTGACGTGCCCGCCGATCGTGGCCGGCGGCACGATGATCGCGTCGCCCGGCTGGCACGTGGCCATGAACGCGTACAGATTGGCGAGCGCGCCACTGCCGACACGGATCTCGACGTGTTCGGCCTGGAACACCCGACGGGCGGCCTCGGCGGCGATGATCTCGATCTCCTCGATC
>SXKB01000213.1 GCA_005778215.1 Actinomycetota bacterium
ATCGAGATCCGCATCAACGCCGAGAACCCGGCGGGCGGCAAGTTCCTCCCCTCCCCCGGCACCATCAGCAAGCTCGTCGCACCCGACGGCTTCGGCGTGCGGTTCGACGCCGGGTACGAGAGCGGCGACACCGTCAGCCAGTACTACGACAACCTCGTCGGCAAGCTCATCGTGTGGGGCAAGGACCGTCCCACCGCCATCGCCCGCACCATCCGTGCACTCGAGGAGATGGTGGTCGAGGGTGTGGCCACCACCATCCCGGCCGACCTGGCCATCCTCGAGCACCCCGACTTCCAGGCGATGGAACACTCCACCAAATGGGTGGAGGAGCGCCTCGACCTGTCCGGCATCGAGCCGCCGAAGGCGCCCGCGCCCGCCGAGGGTGACGACACGCCCCTCGTGCAGCGCACCACCACCGTCGAGGTGAACGGCAAGCGGTTCGGCGTGAAGATGTGGGTGCCCGACGTGCCGATGGTGGCCGCCGGCCCGGCGAAGGCGGCCAAGAAACCCGCTCGCGCCGCGGGTGGCAGTGGCGGTGCGGCTGCTGGTGGTAGCGGCAACGTCGAGGTGCCGATGCAGGGCACCATCGTGAAGGTGCTCGTCGAGGTCGGCCAGGACGTCGAGGCCGGTCAGGCCGTCGTCGTGCTCGAGGCGATGAAGATGGAGAACCAGATCAACGCCGAGAAGGCCGGCAAGGTCAAGGAGATCAAGGTCGCGGCCGGCGACACCGTCGGCGCCGGCGACGTGGTCGTCGTCATCGACTGACCTGACCAGCCGACACCGCTCAGCCCGATAACGAGGCTTCCGTGCACCCCCGGGGTGGCACGAAAGCCTCGTGAACGGTGGCGGTGCCGCGGCGATAGGTTCGACGACGACTTCCCCCTCCTTCCGTTCGATGGAGGAGGTGGCCGTGCGTCAACTCACCCCCGCAGCACTACGAGTGCTGCACCAGCAACACAACCTCATCTCGACCGAGCAACTCCGCCAGGTCGGCGTGGGCCGGGCGCACCGGGAGCGCCTCGTCGAAGAAGGAGTGCTCGAGCATGTCGGTCACTCCGTGTTCGGCGTACCCGGGTGCGAACCGACCCTCGAGCGGCGGTGCTTGGCGCTGTCGATGCAGCACCCCGCGTCCTACATCACCGGTCCGACCGCAGGTCGACTGGTCGGTCTCCGACGGATGCCGCGACTCGCCGAGATATCCCTCGGTGCTCGGCATGGTTCGAAGGTGATCGTGCCGCCTGGCGTCCGACTTCGGCAGACCACCCAACTGCCCGAGCATCACCTTCGCCGGCTCGAGAACGGAATCGTCGTAGCGGCCTGGCCGCGACTCGCGTTCGATCTCTCGGCCGACCTGTCGCGTCTCGATCTTGTCTCCGTGATCGATCAGATGATCCACGAGGGTCGCACCGACATGCACGAGCTGGTGGCGACGGCCGAGTTGCTGTGCGCCCGCGGTCGTGCCGGTTCTGTGCAGTTCGCCAGGGTGCTCCGCGAGCGTGGAGGCCGAGCGCCACTGGAGTCGCATCCCGAGGTGCGTGTGTTCGACGGACTCGTCCGGCGAGGAGTGCCAGTCGTCGCGCAAGTGCGACACCTCGAACTCCCCGACGGCAGCCGCATTCGGATCGACATGGCGGTGGATGCCGTCAGGTGGGCCGTCGAGGTCGACGTCCACCCGGCGCACGTGGAGTTACCCGGCACGACGCGGGACAAGCGGCGGGATCGCCAGCTTCATCTGATCGACTGGCAGGTCGAGCGTGTCACACCGCTCGACTTGCTCGACCTGCGGCGGCTCCTCGATGAGCTGGTGTCGCTGTATCGAGCTCGCTCTGCGGCCCTCCGGACGCGATAACGAGGCTTCCGTGCACCACCGGGGTGTCACGAAAGCCTCGTTATGTTGCTGGGACACGGCGGCGGAGCACCACCAGGGTGCCCGCCGCTTTGTCGTGGATGCCCTGGCGGCGCGGGTCGATGAACGCCCACAGGTACACGCCGAGGCCGAGCACCGGGCCGATGCCGGGCACCACACCGAACGCCGCTGGCACCAGTGACCGCATGAACGCGGACGACACGGCCACGCTGCCGCCGTCGGTGGCGTGCACCACCTTCGTGCGGCACACCCACTTGCCGAGGGTGAGACCCCACTTCCACACGCCGAACGTCTCGTGCACCAGGCCGAGGGCCACGAACACGACGTTGAACCAGAACCCCACCGTGCCGGTGAGCATCTCGTCGGGGGTGTAGCCGAGCGCGAGGAACACCAGGAACGGCGGCAGACCCGCCACCATCTGATCGATCGCGAGACCGCCGATGCGCAGGCCGTAGGGAGCGAGTTCCAACCCCGCCGGCACGACCGGAGCGACGCGCTCGGTGGGTTCCATCAGGAGCGCCGGCTCACTCGGCGGCTTCGGCGAGCGCTTCGGCGAGCGCGGGGTGCACCAGCAGGCTCTCGACGATGTCGGTGACCTTCAGGTTGGCCGTCACCGCGAGGGCGATGACGCTGATGAGTTCGGCGGCATGCCGGCCCACGATGGAGCCACCCAGCACCACGCCCGTGGCCGGATCGGAGATGATCTTCACGAAGCCGCGCGAGTCGTTGTTGATGAGCGCCTTCGGGGTGGCCGAGAACGGCACCTTGGTGACGCGGATCTTGCGGCCAACCGCGAACGCGTCGGCCTCGGCCAGGCCGACGTCGGCGATCTCGGGCTCGGTGAAGATGGCGCTGGCAGCCTTGTCGTAGTCGAGGTGACGGTGGGCGATCTTCTGCAGCCCCATCACGTGCTCGGCCACCTTGCGACCCTGCATGCTGGCCACGCTGGACAACGGCAGCTTGCCGCTCACGTCGCCCGCGGCGTAGATGTGCGGCTGGTTGCTCTGGCAGTGCCGGTTGATGTTGACGTAGCCGCCGCGGTCGGTCTCCACGCCGGCAGCGTCGAGGCCGAGGCCCTCGGTGTTGGGCACCGAGCCGATGGCGAGCACGGCGTGCGAGCTGCGCACGACGCGACCGTCGTCGCACCGCACCACCACGTCGTCGCCCTCACGCTCGATGGAGGTGGCGCGGGCGCCCTTCAGCAACTTCACACCTCGGCGCAGGAAGTCGTCCTCGAGCACCGCCGCCACCTCGGGGTCCTTCTGCGGCAGCACCTGCTGGCGACTCACGACCAGCGTGACGTCGGCACCGAAGCTGGAGAACATGTGCACGAACTCCACACCCGTGACACCCGAACCGATGACGGTGATGCTCTTCGGGAAGATCTTCGGCGGGTAGCAGTCGCGGGTGGTGAGGATGCGCTCGCCGTCGGGCTGGCACCACTCGGGAATGCGCGGGCTGGTGCCGGTGGCGATGAGCACGGCGTCGGCGGGGAGGATCTTCGTGCCCTGCGCCGTGGTGACCTCCACCTCGTGCGGACCGATCAGGCGGGCCGAGCCACGCAGCAGGGTGACGCCCTGGCTCTCGAGCAGCTGGGTGGTGTTGTCCTTCAACCGACCCTGGATGTTGGTGATGCGATCGGTGAGGGCATCGATGTCGACCTCGGCCTCCTGCTGCTCGAGGCCCATGCCCTCGATGCGACGGGTGAACGCGATGGCGCCACCGGTGGCGATCATGGTCTTCGAGGGAATGCAGTCCCACAGGTGGGCCGCGCCACCGATGACGTCGCGCTCGATGAGCGTGACCTCGGCGCCGAAGCGCGCGGCGTGCGTGGCTGCGGTGTTGCCGGCGGGGCCACCGCCGATGATCACGAAACGAGTCGACACGACCGACGAGGTTACCCGCGGCTATGCGGCGGCGGTGAGTGACCAGCGGATGAGGCCCGTGATGGCTGCACCCGCGGGCCGCACCAGCATCGTCTCGCTGACCGGCAGGTACGGCAGGCGCAACGGCCACCGCGTCCAGCCCGGCAGCAGCGACACGGCCGCAGCGCCCAGCACTGCGTAGGGGGCCCGGGCCGGTAGCGGCACCGGCGGCTCGAGCAGCAGGAACCGCGCAGCCTGACGGGCCTCAGGTGTGCCGTGGCACTCCTCGCGGAAGTCCTTGAACTCGGCGCGCAGGTCGGCCACCGAGCGCGGGGCGTGGTTCACGCCGAGCGCCTCGGCCACGACCGCCATGTCGGCGACGTACTGGTCGGCCTCGGCGTCGGTGAGTTCGGCGGCGCCGTAGCGGCGATACGACGCGAGGAAACTGTCGACCTCGCAGATGTGCACCCAGCGCAACAGGTGCGGATCGTTCGCGGAGTACGCCCGCCCGTCGGCGGCCCTCCCCCGCACCCGGGTGTGCACCTGGCGCACCCTGGCCACGGCGGCTTCGGCCGTGTCGACGTTGCCGAACGTGGTGGCGGCGAGGAAGTCGGCGGTGCGCTGCAGTCGGCCCCACGGGTCGGTGCGGTAGTCGGAGTGCTGCGCCACGCCCGCCATCGCGAGCGGGTGCATCGACTGCAGCAACAACGCGCGCAAGCCACCGACGAACATCGACGCGTCGGCGTGCACCCTGCGGATGACCCGATGCTCTTCGAACCAGCGCGGGCCGGGCGCGTCGAAGATGGCCGCCGCCTTGTCGTCGGGCTCGTCACCGATGACCCGCGCACGGATCTGATCGGCCACCCAGCGGCGAACCGGTTCGAGGGCGTCAGGGGTGTTCGTCACCGACGAACCCGTCCTCGGCGAAGAGCGTCTCGCGCTCGGTGGGCACCGCGGGCGCGGCCGCCACTCCGTTGGTGGATTGAACACTGGACGCGGCCAGGAAGGGTCCGATGTTGCCGCAGAACCGCGACGGGTACGACCACTGGTCGCGCCGCTCGCCCACCCATTCGAGATGCATGCCGTCCGGCGTGAGGAAATTGCCGCCCCACGCGAACCCGTGCTTGCGGAAGATGCGCACGATGCGGCAGTCGAGCTTCGGGATGCAGCCCTGGCAGTTGGTGGTGGTGTTGGTGTCGAGCGGCTGCCCCCACGAGTGCCGCGACACGTTGCCGAGCGCCTGCGTGATACGGGCGAACCGCACGGATCCAGTGGCGCAACCGCCGTAGGAGTTGGCGTTGGCGGCATCGATGCCGCCACCGAGACCCGAGTTGACCACCTCGGTGAGCGCCGCCCGGAGGTCGGCTTTGACGGCGATGTTGCAGCGCGCCCTGATGCCCGTGGGGTAGGTGTCGCGAGTGGGCAGGTAGCGGGCCACCCACGCCGGGTTCATCGAGGTCCAGCCCGAGGTGGAGAGGTTGGCGTAGTTGAAGTCGAACTCGCCCATGATGCGCTTCGTCTCGGCCATGGTGAGCTGACCGTCGGGATCGCGAGGGTCCCACGAGCGACGCACCTTCGCCCGCACCGACGGGTTGGTGATGCACACCGGCCCGGTGGGCGCCGTGCACAGGCCGCGCTGGTACAGCGCCGTGGTGAGGCGTGCGCG
>SXKB01000214.1 GCA_005778215.1 Actinomycetota bacterium
CACGCTGGGCACGTCGATGGTGGAGGGCCGCATCAGCCAGGGTGTTGTCGTCGGCGACGGCAGCGACATCGGCGGCGGCGCGTCCACGCAAGGCACGCTCTCGGGCGGCGGCACGGAGCAGATCTCCATCGGCGAGCGATGCCTGGTGGGCGCCGAGGCCGGCATCGGCATCAGTCTCGGTGACGAGTGCGTGGTGGAGGCCGGCCTGTACGTCACCGCCGGCACGCTGGTGGCGCTGCACGGTCCCGACGGTGTGGAGGTGGTGAAGGCGCGTCAGCTCAGTGGCAAGGGCGGCCTGCTGTACCGCCGCAACAGCCAGTCGGGCGCGGTGGAGGCCCTGCCGCGCAGCGCCAAGTGGGACGGCCTCAACGCCGCCCTCCACGCCAACGACTGACCGTCGCTCGCCCCTCGGGCGGTCAGGCGAGGCGACGGGTCATGCGGATCTCGTCCTTGCACGGGTCGCTCGGCAGCGGGTGCACGTCGTCGGTGACCGCGAAGCCCATCCGTTCGTAGAGCGTCTGGGCGGCAGTGTTGCCGCGCACCACCCACAGATCGACGCACTCGGCGCGCACCTCGCCGGCCCAGTCGACCACCTGGCGCACCAGTGCCCGGCCGAGACCCGTGCCACGCGCCGACGGCGCAACCCACATGCTCACCAGTTCCACCGTGGCACCCTCGACGACGCCACCCACGATGCCGACCACCTCACCACCCGAACGCGCGAGGAACGTCGCCCGCTCGCCGCCGGCTGCACTCGCTGCGGCACGCGACTGCCACTCGGCGTCGCCGAACGCCAGCTCGCGTTCGAGTGTGGAACCGAACGCGGCCGGGCTGTCCGTCAGTGCCGCCAGCCGGACGGAACGCAACAGAGCCCATTCGTCCGGGCGGATGCGTTCGACAGTGGCCATGCCACCATCTTCACGCGCTCACACGACGGCGAGGCAACGATTTCTGGCTGGTTTCCGTCCCGGACTCCGGGACGGAAACCAGCCAGAAGCAGAAGTGGGACGGATCACGCCCAGAAACCCAGCGGTTCAGGGTTCACGCTCGCATCCTTCGATGTGGTCGTTCACGAGGCCCATCGCCTGCATGAACGCATACATCGTGGTCGGCCCGACGAACGACCAGCCGCGCTTTTTCAGGTCCTTCGACATCGCGATGCTCTCGGGGCACGTGGCACGGAACTCGGAGTCCACCGTGAGCCGAGTGGGCGCCGGGCGGAACTGCTGCACGTAGGCGTACAAGGTGCCGAACTCGGCCTCGAGGTCGAGCATGCGCCGGGCGTTGTTGATGGTGCTCTCGATCTTGCCGCGGTGGCGCACGATGCCGGCGTCGGCCACCAGGCGCTCCACGTCGGCGGGGCCGTACTCGGCCACCGTGGCCGCGTCGAAGCCATCGAACGCGGCCCGGAAGTTGTCGCGTTTGCGGAGGATGGTGATCCAGGCCAGGCCGGACTGGAACCCCTCGAGGCACAGCTTCTCGAACAATCGGGTGTCGTCGACCACCTCGTGGCCCCACTCGTCGTCGTGATACCGCACGTAGAGAGGGTCGTCGCCGCACCACCAGCAGCGGGTGACGCCATCCGAACCGGTGCGCAGTCGCTCAGCTCCCATCCGCTCGACGGTACTCCGTGTGGCGACGGTCACGTCCGGTCTGCCAGCATCCACCCTCGTGATCGACCACTACAAAGCAGCACGCGCCGAACTCGAGTCCCCCGGGTCCCCCTTCCACATGAGCACCATCGAAGTCCGCGGTGTGCCGGTGCGGGTGTTCGACTCGGCACCGCCCACGATGCGAGTGCTGTGGGAGATGACCGCCGCCCACGGCGACAAGCAGTACATCTGCTACGAGGACGAGCACTACACCTACAACGAGATCCACGCGCAGGTGCGCAAGCTCGCCCACCATCTCGCTGCCCAGGGTGTGCGCCCGGGCGATCGCGTGGCGCTGGCCATGCGCAACTATCCCGAGTGGGTGGTGGGCTACTGGGCCTCCATCAGCCTGGGTGCGGCGTGCGTGGGCATGAACGCCTGGTGGACCCCGAGCGAGATGGAGTACGCGCTCGACGACAGCCACCCGAAGGTGCTCATCGTCGACGACGAGCGCCTCGAGCGCGTCAGCCACATCCTCGAGGCCGTGCGCGTGCGCGTGCCCCACCCGCTCCACGTGGTGTCGGTGCGCACCGATCGCGACCTGCCGCCGAACGCTGCACGTTGGAACGACGTGATGGCCGCCGACGACCCGGGCACGCTGCCGCCCGCCGACATCGACCCCGACGACGACGCCACCATCTTCTACACGTCGGGCACCACCGGCTTCCCGAAGGGGGCGCAGCTCACCCACCGCGGTTCGGTGCACAACCTGCTGAACCTGGTGTACATGGGCGCCGCGGTCGCGTCGGCCGAGGCGAAGGCCGTCGCCGCAGGCGAGATCGAGGCACCGTCCGCTCCCCCGGCCGCGCTGCCGCCGGTGTTCATGGCGCCCACCCCGCTGTTCCACGTCACCGCGTGCAACTGCCTGCTCCACCCGGCCACCGCCAGCGGGGCCAAGATCGTGCTCACCTACAAGTGGGACGCCGGTCGCGCGCTCGAGCTCATCGAACGCGAGCAGGTCACCAACTTCTCCGGCGTGCCCACCATGGGCCGCGAGCTGCTGATGCACCCCGACTGGAGCAGCCGCGACACCTCGTCGCTCGCCAGCATCAGCGGTGGCGGCTCGGCCGTGCAGCCCGATCTGGTGGAGAAGATCGACAGCGCGCTCGAGAAGGGCACTCCGACGACGGGCTACGGCATGACCGAGACGCACGGCATCATCACCGCCAACTCGTCGCGCTTCTACCTGGCGAAGCCGGCGTCGTGCGGCCCCGTGGTGCCCACGCTCGACTTCAAGCTCGTCGACGAGGACGGCAACGACCTGCCCCGCGACCCAAACGTCACCGGCGTGCTGTGCGTGCGCGGCAGCATCGTCATCAAGGGCTACATCAACCGCCCCGAGGCCACCGCCGACTCCATCAAGGACGGCTGGCTGAACACCGGCGACATCGCCCGCATCGACGACGACGGCTGGGTGTTCATCGTCGACCGCGCCAAGGACCTGGTCATCCGCGGTGGCGAGAACGTGTACTGCAGCGAGGTGGAGGCCGCGATCTACCACCACGACGCAGTCATGGAGGCCATCGTGTTCGGCGTGCCCGACGACCGCCTCGGCGAGGAAGTGGCCGCGTGCATCGTGCTGAAGGACGGCGCCTCGCTCGACGTCGACGAACTCCGCGACTTCCTGAAGACCAACCTGGCGGCGTACAAGATCCCGTCGAAGGTGTGGTTCCGCACCGAACCCATCCCGCGCAACGCGAGCGGTAAGTTCCTGAAGCGCGAAGTGCGCAAGGAGATCCTGGAAGGCAGCTGACATGCGCACGGGCCCGGCCGTCAACGGCGACGTCACCATCCACTACGACGCCTTCGGCGATGCCGCGAACCCGACGCTGCTCATGGTGAACGGCCTCGGCAGCCAGTGCATCAACTACCAGGATGCCTGGTGTGAGATGTTCGCCGCCGAGGGGTTCCAGGTGGTGCGCTTCGACAACCGCGACGTGGGGCTGAGTTCCCACCTCCCCGGCGTCGAGTACACCCTCAGCGACATGGCAGCCGATGCGGTCGCCGTGCTCGACGCGCTCGGGGTGGAACGCGCCCACGTGATGGGTCTGTCGATGGGCGGGATGATCGTGCAGACGCTGGCCATCGAGCACCGCGACCGGCTGCGCACGATGACCTCGGTGATGAGCAGCACCGGCGAGGTGGAGTACCGGCAGAGTTCGCCGCGGGCGTGGGAGCTGCTCACGGCGCCGGGTGCCACCACCCGCGAGGAGTACGTGCAGCAGTGGATCGACGGGCTGCACGAGTGGGGCAGCCCCGAGTTCGCCGACGAGGCGCGCTGGCGCGCCGATGCCGAGCGGGCGTTCGACCGCTGCTTCGACCCGGCCGGCGTGGGCCGACAGTTCGAGGCGGTCGGCCGCAGCGGCTCGCGTGCCGAAGCACTGACGAAGGTCACCACACCCACGCTGGTCATCCACGGCGACAAGGACACCCTCATCTTCCCCATCGGCGGTGAGCGCACCGCGGCACTGGTTCCGGGCGCCCGGTTCGAACTCATCGAGGGAATGGGTCACGACTATCCGCCGCAGCTGTGGCGTCGCTGGACCGATCTCGTGGTGGAACACGCCACGGCTCACCCGTGAACCCCGACGAGCTGCGCGCCCTGGTGCGAGCGCGGCGCACGAGCATGATCGTCGATCGTGAACGCCCCGTGCCGCGGGCGCTCGTGGAGGAGCTGTGCGAGCAAGCCACCTGGGCGCCCAACCACAAGCGCACGTGGCCGTGGCGGTTCGCCGTCGCGGAAGGCGAAGGTCGGGCCCGCCTCGGCGAGGTCATCGCCGACGCCATGGCACGCCGCGGCGACCCGGCCGAGAAGGTGGCCAAGGCACGCACGAAGTACCTGCGCACGCCCACCACGTTGGTGGTCGGGTCGGTGCCGGGCGACTCGCCCGATCGCACGGCCGAGAACCGCGACGCGGTGGCGGCCGGGGTGCAGAACCTGTTGCTCACGGCCACCGCGCACGGTCTCGCGAGCTACTGGGGATCCTGCCCGAAGGGTGCCAACGATCCCGTCGCCGAGCTGTGTCACTTCGAGCCGGGCACGCACGTCGCTGCGATCATCTATCTCGGCTGGGCAACCGAGCACGTCGCGCCCCCCGAACGACCCCCGGTGCACGTGCACGACATCTGATCGCACGGCACGTCTGACCTGCATGGACAGATGATTCGCCGACAACTCCTGACGTACACCTGCACATCGCAACGGATCGCCTCCTAGCCTCTCCACGAACCGACATGAAGGCGATGTGATGAGTGGAAACTCGGTGTTCCGACACCAGCGCAGTGGCGTACTGAGCTTGGCCGCCGTCGAGGCGCCGCACGTGGTGACGTCCGACTGGATCGACGAACAGCTCGCCGAGACGTACGAACGCAACGGCATGCGTGCCGGACTGCTCTCGGGTGTCGCCGGCATCGACGAGCGTCGCTGGTGGGACACCGACGTGTCGTTCGCCGATGCGGCCGCGATGGCGGGCCGCGCCGCCATCGAACGGGCGGGCATCGACCCGTCGCAGATCGGCATCCTCATCAGCACATCGGTCTGCAAGGAGCATCTCGAGCCGTCGGTGGCCTGCGCGGTGCACCACCGTCTCGGGCTGCCGTCGTCGTGCCTCAACTTCGACATCGGCAACGCATGCCTGGGCTTCATGAACGCCATGCACGTGGCTGCCACGATGATCGACACCGGCATGGTCGACTATGCGCTCATCGTCGACGGCGAGGGCAGTCGGTACACGCAGGAGACCACCATCGAACGGCTCCGCCGGCCCGAGGCGTCGATGATCGACGTGTTCAACGAGTTCGCATCGCTCACGCTCGGTTCGGGTGCCGCGGCGATGGTGCTCGCCAACACCGACCACCACCCCGAGGCCCACCGCATCGTGGCCGGCACGGCCCGCGCCGCCACGCAGCACGAGCTGCTGTGCGTGGGCAGCCTCGACAAGATGACCACCGACACGGCCGCCCTGCTGGTGGCGGGGCTCGACCTGGCCGACGAGGCATGGAAGGCCGTACCGCCCGACTTCGCCTGGGCCCCCGACGCCGACTGGTACATCCTCCACCAGGTCAGCAAGGTGCACACCACGATGCTGTGCGAACGCCTGGGCATCGACCAGCGCAAGGTACCGCTCACCTATCCGAAGTACGGCAACGTCGGCCCGGCCGCCGTGCCCATCACGCTCGCCGGCGTGCAGGACCGCATCCAGCCGGGCGAGCGCGTGTTGTGCCTCGGCATCGGGTCGGGTCTCAACACCAGCGCCACCGAGATCCTCTGGTGAATCCCGCCGCCCCGACCGCGCTCGACCTCGAGGCGTACGGGCTCGACCCCACCTGGTCGCGATTCGTCGACGTACCGGGCGCCACGGGGTCACATCGTTGGCACGTGCTCGACCGTCCGGCCGTCGGCGACCAGCGCCGTCCGATCACCGTCGTGTGCCTGCACGGCAACCCCACCTGGTCGTACCTGTGGTCGCGTCTGCTGCGCGAGCTCGACCCCGCGTTCCGGGTGATCGCGCCCGACCACCTCGGCATGGGCTGGTCCGATCACGTGGGTGCCCGCCCGTACCGCCAGCGGGTCGACGACGTGATCGATCTGCTCACCGCCCTCTCGATCACCGAACCGGTGTGGCTGGTGGCGCAGGACTGGGGCGGTGCAATCGCGATGGGTGTGGCCGTGCAACGTCCCGATCTGGTGGCGGGCCTGGTGCTGTCGAACACCGGCATCGCCGTGCCGGCCGGCCGTTCGGCACCGTGGCTCATCCGTCTCGCCGCCACCAACGGCGTGCACCGCCTCGCCACCCGCACCACACCGGCGTTCGTGCTGGGCACGCCGTGGCTGCCTGGCAAGCACGTCGCACGCCGGCAGCGCCGTGCGTTGGCGGCGCCGTACCGCGGGAGGTCGCGCCGCGATGCCATCGCCGGGTTCGTGGCCGACGTGCCGTTCGACGACCGTCACCCGTCGGCCACCGACATCGCGGCGGTGGCCGAGGCACTCCCCTCGCTCCGTGTGCCGGTGCGGTTGGTGTGGGGCTCGAAGGACCCCGTGTTCGACGACGACTTCGCCGAGGACCTGCGCGCCCGGTTCCGCGACGTGCAGTTGCACCGCCTCGCGAGCACCGGTCACCTCACGGTGCTCGAGACCTCCATCGCGCCGTTCGTGCACGACGCCATCACCGAAGCAGCGACGGCCCCCGAACCGACCGGCCCTGCGGCCGACCTCGACGCCATCTGGTCACGCATCACCGACGGCGACCCCACCGCCGTGGCGGTCAGCGACGCTGCCACGGGCGACCTGGTGAGCCGACAGCAGTTCGAGGCCCAGGTGGCCACCTACGCCACCGCGCTCGCGGCCAAGGGTGTGCAGCACGGCGACCGCGTCGCCGTGCTGGTGCCGCCCGGCGTCGAC
>SXKB01000215.1 GCA_005778215.1 Actinomycetota bacterium
ACAGCCGACCTGCACCGCTTCGGCCAGCGCCGCGCCCTTGATGCCGGTTTGCTGACCGAGTTCCTTCGCGGTGGCTTTCCACTGGTCCGCGAGGTACGCGACGACCTTCTTCGTCGGTTTTCATCTTCGGGTTCCAACGACGGGTCTGGTGACCGAAGTGGACGCCGGCTTCCAGCATCTGGCGCATCGTGACGACAGCCATGGTGATGTCTCCTCTCCTGCGGTTCGAGTGGGCACCGGTCCCGACGCCGAGGCGACCGCAGGAGGACGGGTGCTGGAATTGCAAGGTGGTTCGCCAGTGCGACGGACCGTCGGAGAATGCTAGCGGCCGTCGGCGCCGGTCGCGCAGGCCAATCTGCGCCCGACACCAGCTGTTCGGGCAGGTCGCGGGGCAGAACCGTCGGCAGGCACCAGGCGCGGCGGTCCCCGCCAGCGGCCGAGCAGGGGCGCAGGGTCGAGGTACGCGACGGCGTCGCCCTCCCCCAGCCGCACGCCGAGGAACAGCCGGTCCGTGGACCGAGCCAGGATCTGCCCCTGTGACACCGTCTGACCTGGGCGGACGGTGAGCCGATGGACGAACCCGTAGGTGACTCGGCGCCCGTCGGCGAGGCGCACCACCACGTACCCCGTGCCCGCCACCCGACCGGTGAACACCACCACCCCCGGCGCCACTGCCGCGACCGGGGTGTCGGCGGGTGGCCGGTACTCGAGGCCACGATGCCCGGCGCACCAGGCGCAGGCCGGTGCCTCGAACGGACGGACGGCCGGTGTGGCGACCGGCGGTGGCCAGCACAGTGCCACCGACACGAACAGCGCGGCGATCATGCGGCCCCTCCGCAACGGGTCGCCGAGCAGGCCGGCGGCCCCGGGGTCAGGCGACGCCGCTGGCCGAGAGACGGGCTCGCAGGTGCAGCACCGCCTTGGTGTGGATCTGCGACACGCGGCTCTCGGTGACGCCCAGCACCGAGCCGATCTCCGCCAGGGTGAGACCCTCGTCGTAGTACAGCGACAGGACGAGCTTCTCCCGGTCGGGCAGGCGGCGCACCTCGGCCTTCACCAAGCGGCGCACCTCGCCCTCCTCCACGATGGCCGACGGCGAATCGGGCACGTCGCCCGACAGCGCACGCGGTTCGGTGCCCGCCACCAACGCCCGGTCGAGCGGACCGACGGTGGTGGAGGCGATGGACGACAGCCACTTCTGGAACTCGGTGGGCGACAACCGCAGGTGCTTCGACAACTCTTCGTCGGTGGGTGCACGGCCCAGCTTGCCCTCGAGCTCGGTGAACGCACCCTCCACCTCTCGGGCACGGCTGCGCACCGAGCGCGGCACCCAGTCGAGCGAACGCAGCCCGTCGAAGATGGCGCCACGGATGCGCGGCACGGCGAACGTCTCGAACTTCACCGCACGCTCGGGGTCGAACCGCTCGACCGCGTCGATGAGGCCGAACACGCCCGCACTGACCAGGTCGCCCGGGTCGACACTGCTGGGCAGACCCGCACCGACACGGCCCGCGACGAACTTCACCAGTGGCGAGTAGTGAACGATGATGCGGTCGCGCGAGACACTGTCTCGCCGTGCGAACCACTGTTCCCACACTTGTTCGATGTCGAGTTCGCGTCTCATGCTCGGGGGTGCGCCTCAGCGTAGACCTCGCGGAGGAGGTGATTGCTGACATGGGTGTACCGCTGCGTGGTGGACACGTCGGCGTGGCCCAGCAGCTCCTGCACGGCACGCAGGTCGGCGCCACCGTCGAGGAGGTGCGTGGCGAACGTGTGACGCAACGCGTGCGGGTGCGTGGACACGCCCTTGGGCGAGCGCCGATCGACGATGCGTCGCACGTCGCGAGGGGTGAGCGCATGGCCACGTTCGTTGCCGAACACCACCGCACCGGCCTCGGCCGGCACGACCTCACCGCGGACACCGAGCCACGCGCGCACGGCCGCGACGGCCGGATCGCTGAGCGGCACGCGGCGTTGCTTGGCGCCCTTGCCCCACACCGTGACCGCGCCGCCGGCGAGGTCGAGCGAGTCGAGCCGCAGCCCGCACAGCTCTCCCACGCGCACGCCACTGCCGTAGAGCAACTCCAACACGGCGTCGTCGCGCAGGCGCCGCCAGTGCGGTTCGTCGTCGGGGGTGGCGCCGTCGAGCAGCCCCGCCACCTCGGCCAGATCGAGCACACGCGGCAGCCGACCGTCGCCCGACGGCGCGCGCAGCGACGTGCTGGGATCCACCTCGAGCACGCCGGTGCGACGGAGATGGGCGAAGTACCGACGCAGTGACGACACGTGCCGCGCCACGCTGCGCTTGGCCAGCGGCTTCTCGGGCCGGGTGCCCAGCCAGGCCACGTAACGGCGCAGCACCAGGCGATCCACGGCCGCAGGGCCCGCCAGGTCGCGGCCATCGCACCAGTCGGCGAACGCCTCCACGTCGGCGCGATACGCAGCCACCGTGTTGACGCTGCTGCTGGTGAGGGACGCGACGAAGGCGTCGAGGTGCCACGCGCCGCGATCGGCCGACGTGGGCGCGACCTTCGTGCTCCCTGCCATGGCTGCACAGGGTATTCGTTCATGGTGGTCACGTCGGTGACCCCCCGCCCGCCGAGGGCAGCGCCTCGAACCAACCGTCGGACTGCAGCACCCATCCGTCGACCTCCATCCGGGCCAGCCGGAGCGCCACCTCCACCAGTGACAGGCCCGTGGCGAGCACCAGACCCTCGACGGTGCGCGGCTGCGAGCACAACGCCTCGAACACCGGGCGTTCGTCGCGGCCGAGCGGACGGCGGGGGTCGGGCGGACGCGCACTCGCCAGTCGGTGGTCGAGCTGCAGGGCCGTGAGCACGTCGCTCACGTCGAGCACCGGCGCGGCGCCGTCGCGCAACAGCTCGTTGGTGCCGGCCGCGGCCCGACTGGCGGGCGACCCGGGCACGGCCATGATGGGCACCCCACGATCGAGCGCCGCCGTGGCCGTGATGAGCGAACCGCCCCGTTCGCGGGACTCGACCACCACCACCACCTCGGCGAGCGCCGCCACGATG
>SXKB01000216.1 GCA_005778215.1 Actinomycetota bacterium
GCCTTGCGCAGTTCGTCGATGTCGATGCCCGCGGTGTCGCAACGCCGACGCAACGACAGCGTGAGCGCGGCCGGCTGGATGTAGCTGGCCACCTCGCCCAGGCCCTCGTCGCCGAGCGCGGCGCGGGCCGCCGTGGTGGCCCGTTCCACGCCGACCGACAACGCCGTGGTGACGAACAGTTGGGCACGGTCGACCAGCAGTTCGGTCTCGCCCTTCGCCATGTAACCCGAGCCGAGGTCGGCGATGCCGACGCCACCCGGCTGGAGGCGGAGGTGATCGGGATCGATGGACGCGTGCGCGATGTGGGCGCGGTGGAGCTGCGCCAGCGCATCCCAGAACCCGGCGAGCGTGGCATCGTCGAGGTCGCCCGCCACTTCCGACAGCATCGGACCCTTGCGGCGCACCACCAACACGCCGTCACCGATCACGTTGGTGCCGGCGGTGACCACGTGGTCGACCGGCACCCCCTGACGCTCGGCGAGCAGGGTGAGGAACGCCTCGTGCTCCACCTGCTGAAGTCGCGACAGTGCGAGTGCCGCGCCGCTGTCGCGGTACCAGAAGAACCGCCACAGCTTCACCAGCAGCTGGCCGTCCCACGCGTCGCGGCCGTAGATCTTCACATCGAGATCACCGTCGTCGGCGCTGGTGGCCCGCACCATGACCACGCCGTTGCGGCGGTCGATGGTGTGGGGTGTGGCATCGATGCCCATGCTGAGCAGCACGTTGTGCACGTTCTCGAGCGATGGGATACCCGCAGGGGAGCCGGCCACCTGGTGCACGGCCGACGCCGCCAGCAGGCCGAGTGCCACCGCACCGATGGCGCCCGACGGTGTGACCGACTCGAGCGCCACCCAGGTGAGCGCGCCGATGGCGAGCAGCGTGCGGCCGAACGAGCGATACGGCCGGCTGACGTAGGCGGAGGCGACACTGATGACCGTGACCGACGCGGCGAGCGTGACGGCCGGGTACGCCGTGCCGCTGTGCACGCTGAACGGGCCCTCGAACAGCTCGGGCCACGAACCGTTGATGACCCGGCCTGCCACGGCGCCGATGCCGAGCACCAGCGCGTACGCCACTCCCATCGAGGCGAGCAACCGCCACTGACGACGGAACAGCGCAGCGACGATGAGGAACAACGCCCACACGGCGACGAGGTCGTGCCCCACGCGCCACACCGGATCGAGGAACGACGGCAGACTCGTCGCGATCGCGCTGAACGCTCGTTCCAGTGCGCCGGGCGGGTCGTCGGCGCGCAGCGCGAACACCACGAAGACGACGGCGCTGAGCACGAGCATCGTGGTGTCGGTCGCTCGGCGGTGACGCGGCGCGCCCGGCGGCACCACGAAGAACCGCCCGCGCAGTGCGTCGATGGCGGTCTGGTCGAGATTGGCCAGGCTGCGACGGAGGGATCCCGTGCCGAGCGAGCCGCCGCCGTTGTCGTCCATGGCCGCAGAACCTACCCCGTCCCCTTCACCGGGCGGGACGTGTCGCGCGACCCGGCGGCAGGGACGGCACTTCCCCTAGGGTCGGCGGCCATGCGACTTCACGTGCAGCGATCGGGATCGGGTGCGCCGGCGCTCGTGTTCGTCCACGGCCTCGGCGGTACCACCGCCACGTGGGACGGCGTGGTGGCGGCCATGTCGCCGCGGCACCTCACGGTGGCGGTCGACCTGCTGGGCCATGGTGCCTCGCCGGTGCCCGACGACCCCGCGCTGTACACGCGGGACGCCGCCCTCGCCGACCTCGACGACGTGCTGGCCACCATCGACGGTCCCGCCGTGCTGGTGGGCCACTCGCTCGGCGGCTACCTGTCGCTCGCCCACGCGGCCACCCGCCCGGGTGCCGTCGCCGGCATCGCCGTGCTGAACACCGGACCGGGCTTCCGCGACCCCGACAAGCGCGAGGCCTGGAACGAGCGGTCGCGCCGCAACGCACACCGATTCGGCGTCCCGGTGCAGGCCACGAACCTGAATCTGCAGGAGGACAGCGTGGTGATGGAGCGACTGGCCGAAATGACCGTGCCCACGCTGGTGCTGGCCGGCGCGCTCGACCGTGAGGAGTACACGGTGAGCGGCAAGTACCTGGAACGCAAGATGCCGAACGCGCACCTCGAGGTCATCGCGGCCGGCGAGCACAACATGCAGGAGACGCACCCGGCCGAGGTGGCCGCAGCGATCGAACAGTGGTTGGTGGCGCAGCAGCTCAGTCGTTGATGGCGGCGTACACGAGGCTGCGCAACTGGCCGCGGAAGTCGAACGATGCCGACGGCATGAGCTGGGTGGCGAACACCACCCACAGATCCTCGACGGGATCCACCCAGAACACGGTGCTCGCGGCGCCGCCCCAGTAGAAGTCGTGCGCAGTGAGCGCACCGGTGGCCACCTGGTCGATGGTGCTGGCGAACCCCAGGCCGAAGCCGACACCCACGTTGCCGTACAGCGTGAGCAGCTCCACGTCGAGCGCGGCCAGGTCCTTCCCACCGGGCAGATGGTTCTTGCGCATCAGGTCGAGCGTGCGCGGTCCGATGATGCGATGGCCGTCGAGCTCGCCGCCGCGGCGCAGCATCTCGCAGAACCGCGTGTAGTCGGCCACGGTGCCGGCCAGACCGCCGCCGCCGCTCACGAACGCCGGCTCACGGAGGTAGATGCTGGTGGTCGGGTCGTCCATCAACGTGGTGGTCTTGTCGGGGTTGCGCTGATAGTTGGCGGCGAAGCGGTGCGCCTTGTCGGCGGGCACCTGGAAGCTGGTGTCGACCATGCCCAGCGGGTCGAGGATGTGCTCCTGCAGGTACTCGGCGAACGGCTGCCCGCTGATCTTCTCCACCAGCGCGCCGCACGCATCGGTGGCCAGCGAGTACTGGTACGCGGTGCCGGGCTGGAACCGCAGCGGCACCGACGACAGTTTCTCCATGAACTCGTCCATCGACGTGGGCACGCCCACGCTGCGGATGCGGTTCGCCTGGTACACGCGATCGATCGGGTGCACCTCCATGCCCAACAGCAGTCCGCCGTAGGTGAGGCCGCTGGTGTGGCTGAGCAGGTCGCGGAACGTGATGCCACGGTGCGCCGGCTCGGTGACCATCGCGTCGGCCGTGTCGGTGGAGGTGCCGCTCACCCACACCTGGTGCCGCTTCCACGACGGGTAGAACCGCGACACCGGATCGTCGAGCTGGAACATGCCGCGCTCGAACAGCTGCATCAGCGCGATCGAGGTGAGCGGCTTGGTCATCGAGTAGATGCGGAAGATGGTGTCGTCGCCGATCGGCACGTTGCGCTCGCGGTCGCGCATGCCGAGCGAGGCGTGGTACGCCACCTTGCCGTGCCGGCCGACGGCCACCTGTGCGCCGGCGATCTTGCCCTTCGACACGTACTGCTGATCGAGGTGGGCGGCGATGCGTTGCAGGCGTCCTGCGTCGAAGCCGGTCCCCACGATGTCCACGTCCATGCTGTCCCCCTGGGATACTCGTCCCGATGTCGATGGTGAGCTTCCGGTGCCCGCACTGCGGCCAGTCGCTCGCTGCCGGCGAGCGTACGTTCTCGTGCCCCTCCGGCCACCAGTTCGACCGCGCTCGGGAGGGCTACGTGCACCTGTTGCCCTCCGGTCGGTTGGCAGGTGGGCCGAGCGGCGACGACGACACGATGGTGCGTGCGCGACGTGCCGTGTTCGACGCCGGTTGCTACGACCCGATCATCGACGCAGTGGCCACGGCCGTGCAGGCGACCGGTGCCGACGACGTGCTCGACGCCGGATGTGGTGAGGGCACCTATCTCGCGCGTGCCTGCGCCGGTGGCGCGCACGGTTGGGGCATCGACATCTCGAAGGTGGCCGTGCGGCTGGCGGCGCGGCGGTACCCGCAGTGCTCGTTCGCCGTGGCGTCGTCGTACCGGCTGCCGTTCGACGACGCATCGTTCGGTGCAGTGATCGACGTGTTCTCGCCGCGCCCGTTCGACGAACTGCTGCGTGTGCTGCGGCCCGGTGGTGCGGCCGTGGTGGTCACGCCCGGCGCCGACCACCTGGCCCAGTTGAAGGCGTTGGTGTACGACACGCCGCGTCCGCACGTCGACGACGAGCCCACACCGCCTGCGGTCGACGTGGTCGAGGTGCGCTTCAGCGTCGATCTGGCTGAACCGACGTTGCGGCGACAACTGCTGGAGATGACGCCCTACTGGTGGAGCGCCGACGATGCGCGCCGCGCCCGCGTGGAGGCGGCGCTCACGTCGGTGGACGCCCACATGGTGATGACCACCTATCGCCGGTGATCAGTTCACCTTCAGCGCAGCGCTGAACACCTTCTTCGGCTTCAGTTCCTGCGCGATGCGGGTGGCGATGGCCTGGAACGCCTTCGCGCTCTCGCTGGCGGGATCGGCCACCGTGATGGGCTGACCGTCGTCGCCGCCCTCGCGCAGCGCCTGCACCAGCGGCAGCTGACCCAGCAGCGGCACCTCGAGCTCGTCGGCCAGTTCCTGGCCGCCGCCGGCGCCGAAGATCTCGTAGCGCGTGCCGTCGTCGCCGGTGAACCAGCTCATGTTCTCGATGACGCCCTTCACCGGCAGGTTCACCTTCTGCGCCATTGCAGCCGACAGGCGCGCCACCTTCTGGGCGGCGGGCTGCGGCGTGGTGACCACGTACACCTCGCCACGCGGCAGGTACTGGCTGAGGCTGAGCGCGATGTCGCCGGTGCCGGGCGGCATGTCGATGAGCAGGAAGTCGGGCTCGTCCCAGAACACATCGGCGAGGAACTGCTCGAGCGCCTTGTGCAGCATGGGCCCACGCCAGATGACGGCCTGGCCCTCGGGCACGAAGTAGCCGATGGAGATGCAGCTCACGCCGTGCTGTGCCGGCGGCACGAGCATGTCGTCGATGACCACCGGGTCGCGGTCGGTGCCCAGCATGCGCGGGATGGAGTAGCCGTAGATGTCGGCATCGACCACGCCCACCTTGTAGCCCTGGCTGGCGAGTGCGACTGCGAGGTTCACGGTGACGCTGCTCTTGCCGACGCC
>SXKB01000217.1 GCA_005778215.1 Actinomycetota bacterium
AGGTACCGGTGCGCTGGCTGTAGCCCTTGGCGACAGCCACGAAGGCACGCTCCCGCGCCTCGAGGTCGACCTTCTTCGACATCTGCTCCAGCTCGCGGCACAGGTCGATGCGTTCCTGCACGAGCAACAGTTCCTGCACCGGGTCGGCGGCCGCCATGGCCACCTCGATGTCGGCAAGGCGGCGCGTGATGGTGTCGGGCGTACGCTTGCGACCGGGCGAGGGTCTGCTCGCCCGCAACGCCTCGAGGTACTCACGAACCACCCGTCCCTCCGCACGACCCCGTGCCAACGCCGCCTTGTGCGCATCGGTCATCGGGTTCTTCGGACCGGGTCTCGCCATGTCATCGATCGTAAATGTCGGTCTTCGCGATCGCCAGAGAGGATTTCGACCCTAAATGGAGCTGCGCACCTTGTTCGATCTCGAACCACACGGGCCCGACACCTTCGTCGGTATCGGGCCGCGCTACCCGTGGGGTGGCCTGTACGGCGGGCAGATCGTGGCCCAGGCGCTACGAGCAGCTGCCGCGACGGTCGACGATTCACAACAAGTGCACTCGTTGCGTGCCTACTTCATTCGTCGTGGTGATCACACCGAACCGATCCGATTCGAGGTCGATCGCATCCGCAACGGCCGCAGTTTCACCACTCGACGCGTGGTCGCCCGCCAGGCGGTGGGGGCCATCCTCAACCTCGAGGCGTCATTCCACGCCCACGAGGTGACGGCCGACATCCAGACCGTGCCCATTGCGGCCGACGTGCCCGGTCCCGACACGCTGACCAGTGAGGCGTGGAGCGATTCCTTCGACCGTCGCGACGTGCCCAAGGGCGTGCTGCCCGACGACGAACGCACCGGTGCCGGCCGCAACGCGGCGTGGATGCGGGTGACCGCCGACCTGGGCGACGACCAACTGCTGCACCGCTGCTGGATGGCGTACATGAGCGACGACATGCCGGCCGATGCGGTACGCCGATCGCACCCCGACTTCCGCGACACCGAGGGCATCACCTACGTGGCGAGCCTCGACCACACCATCTGGTTCCACCGCCCGTTGCGCGCCGACCAGTGGCACCTGTACGACGTCACCTGCCACAACTTCATGGGTGCCCGCGGCCTGGCCGTGGGCCACGTGTTCGCGCAGGACGGCACCCACGTGGCCACCATCGCCCAGGAAGTGTTGGTGCGCGACGCCCGACAGAAGCAAGACTGACCCGCCATGAGCCTCGACGCACTCGCCGACCAGATCAACACCATCGCCCGGCTGACGGGCACGTTCACGCTGCGCTCGGGCCAGACGGCCACCGAGTACTTCGACAAGTACCGCTTCGAGGCGCAGCCCGCGCTGCTGGCCGAGATCGCTGCGGCGATGGCACCGATGATCCCGGAGGGCACCGAGGTGTTGGCCGGCCTGGAGATGGGTGGCATCCCCATCGCCACGGCGCTGTCGTTGCACACCGGCATCCCGGCGGCGTTCGTGCGCAAGGAGGCCAAGACCTACGGCACAGCGCAGCTGGCCGAGGGCAGCGACATCGTCGGCAAGCGCGTCACCGTGGTGGAGGACGTCATCACCACCGGCGGGCAGGTGGTCATCAGCACGAACGACCTCCGCGCGCTGGGTGCGAACGTCGAGCACGTGCTGTGTGTCATCGACCGCAGCCCCGACCACGGTGCGGCACTGGCCGCCGAAGGTCTGCAGATGCACGCGTTGCTCACGCGCGCGCAGCTCGACGCGGCCGAAGCCCGCCGCGGCTGAGCTCCTCGCCGCGAGTCAGCCGGGCAGCAGCACGCCGGGGTTGAGGATGCCCTGGGGGTCGAGCGCGTGCTTCACCGCGCGCAGGGCTGCCACGGTGTCGGCACCCTTCAGGCGGGTCAGCCACGCGGTCTTCGCCACGCCGATGCCGTGTTCGGCGCTGATGGTGCCACCGAGTTCGATGGCGGCCGACAGCACCGCCTCGGTGACATCCGCAGCCTGATCGGTGGCGCCGAGCACGTTCACGTGCACGTTGCCCTCGGCGAGGTGACCGAACACGATGAGCTCGGCGCCATCGATGGCACGCACCACGGCGTCGACGCAGTCGAGCAACTCGGCCAGCCGCGGCACCGGCACGGCGACGTCGAGCTTCACGGGCACGCCCTTCGCACCGATGCCGATGGTGACGTGGTCGCGGATGCGGTACAGCTGATCTCGCTGCGGGCCGAGCGCCATCACGCCGCGGCGGTCACCGATGAGCTTCGCCAGATCCATCGACGGGTCGGTGTGCGCCGCGCAGTCCACCATCACGAATGCGCCGGCGAAGTCCACCGGCAACGGCGGACCGATGCCGAGGTGCTCGCACGCCACCTGCACGGCTGCGGGCATCAGCAACTCCACGGCGTCCAGCGACGGCAGCGTGCGCAACAGCGGCAGCAGCGCCACGGCGTCGGCCACCGACTCGCACGCCACCAGCGCGGCGGCAGTGTGCTGGTACCACGGCACGAGCTTCAGTCGGGCGGCGGTCACCACGGCGAGCGTGCCCTCGCTGCCCACGACGAGGCTCGGCAGGTGCGGGCCGGCGGTCTCCTTCGGCAGACCGCTCATCTGGTCGATGACCGAGCCATCGGCCAACACCGCTTGGATGCCGGCCACCTGGGCGCGCATCGTGCCGAACCGCACCACCCGCGAGCCGCCGGCGTTCGTGCTGACGGCCCCGCCGACGGTGGCAGTGGCGCGAGCGCCCCAGTCGACAGCGAAGTCGACGCCGGCGGCACGGGCGTGCTGCTGCAGTGCCTCGATGGTGACGCCGGCGCCGGCGGTGACCTGCATGGCCAAGGTGTCGACCGGGTCGAGGCGAGTGAGTCGCTGTGTGCTCAGCACCACTTCGCCTGCACGCGGCACACTGCCGCCCACCAACCCCGTGTTGCCGCCCTGCGGCACGATGGCCACACCCTCGACGCCGCAGGCGCGCACCACGGCCGACACCTCCTCCACCGAACCCGGTCGCACCACGGCGCGAGCGGTGCCGTGGTACTTGCCCAGCCAGTCGGTCTCGTAGGTGGCACGCACGTCGGCGTCGACCAGCACGTGATCGTCG
>SXKB01000218.1 GCA_005778215.1 Actinomycetota bacterium
AGTGGCGCATCACCAGCACGGTGTGTTCGCCGGCGAGGAACCGGGCCATCGTCGCGTCGGGATCGGTCTCGCCGTCGGCGTCCACGAAGTCGTGGAGGTTGCGGCCGAGGACCGAGTCGTCGAAGCCGAAGTACTCGCGATAGGCGCCGTTGCAGTAGATGATCGTGCCGTCGATCGACCATTCACAGATCAGCTCGCGCTGCAGGTCGAGCGCTCGGCGGTACGGGCTGTCGAACGCTCCGCCGACGAACGGCGTGATGATGCCGAACATGCCCAGCTGTTGGTCGGGGCCGAAGCGGACCACCTTGCCCCGTGTCTGGGCGTCGAACCGTGTGCCGTCGAGACTCACCAGGTGGGCGTGGACGCGGAGTTCGGTGAGTTCACCACGCTGCATCTTCACCTGGGCGTCGTGCGCGAAGGCCAACACCTCGGGGTCGAGCACCTCGCTGAGATGCAGGCGCGGCTTGGTCGTCGGGTCCCATCCGAACAACGCTCTGCACTCGTCGTTCGCCCACACCACGAAACCATCGGCATCGATGAGCCCGGCCGCGGCAGGGAGTTGCGTCGCGAGGTCGGCCACGAAGGGCGGCGGGCTACCAGAGGTGTCGTCATCCACCGTCGGTCACCGTACCGCACGGTGGACGGATTCGCCCACAACTGTGGTGGTGTCGTCGGATCATCAGGTGGCGGGGCGGCGGGCCACGACGATGCGCCGCCGGGCCACCACCGCGAGGTCGTCGCGGTGCGGCACCCGGGCCGCGAACGCTCGCAACGCGTCGGCATCGGTGGCATCGAGACGATCGCCCGCCATCTCGACGCCGCGTTCCACGTGGGGCACCAGCCAGGCTCGCACGGTGGAGGAGGGCGGGGTCGGGTGGGTGGCCTCCAGGTCGCGGTCGTCGATGTCGACGAAGCCGGCCACGGCCAGCAGCGCCGGCCAGTCGATGGCCACCGGATCGAGGCCGAGCCGATCGTTCAACGCGGCCGTCGTGGCGGCCTGGAACCGCGACCAGGTGCCGCTGGCGATCAGCGGGTCGTCGGCGGGCAACACCGAGGGCGAGCGCCCGAACTCCATCATCGCCAGCGTGCCGCCCGGTCGGAGCCGACGGTGCAGACGCTGCAGCGTGGCGACCGGTTGGGTCACGTGGTGGAGCACCATGCCCGCCCACACCAGGTCGGCGGATGGCAACGTGGGCAGCTCGTGGTCGAGGTCGCCCTCCACGGTGTGGATGCGATGGGCGACACCCTCGGCCTCGGCCCGGTGGCGTACTCGTGTCAGGAGGGGCGCGGAGGAGTCGAGCGCCGTCACGGACGCGTTCGGCAGCAGCGCCGCGATGGTGAGCGCCACGGCCCCCGGCCCGCATCCCACGTCGAGCACCTGGGTGATCGGCTCGGCGAGGTCGGCGATCACCGCACGGGTGATGGGCTCCACGATGGCCGCGTCGAGATCGAGGCGGTCGGCCATCGCATCCCAGTCGAACCCGTCGTCGTGGTGATGGTGATGACCGTGCTGATGACCGTGTTGATGCTCGGGTTCGTGCGCGCCCACGGGCGCACCCTAGCGAGGGGCTGCGATCGGTGACCGATGGATCAGCTGGCGCCCAGCACCGCCTCGGCGCGTGCCTGGATCTCGCGCACCGTGGGCCCGGCCGCCCGCAGCCCGCGGAGGGCGTCGTGGATGGCCTGCCAGCCGGCGTCCTCCACATCGGGGAAGCGTGGGTGCGGCGGGTACGTGATCATCGCGGTCTCGATGGTGGCGGCGGTGATCTCGAGGCGCTGGCGGTCGATGTCGTCCACCGGTTCCACCGCGGCGAACGCGGCGACATCGGCGCACACGTTGCCGCCGTGGGCATCGAGTGCGTTGGTCTCGGTGCTGGTGAGTACGCGCAACAGATCGAGCGCAGCGGGTCGATCGGCACACGTGGTGGGGATGGCCCAGGCATGGCAACCGGCGTAGCTGACGCGCCGTGTTGGCCCCGAGGGATACGGGTGCGGGGTGAGCTTGCCCGCCAGCCCACTGTCGCGGATGGGGCCCCAACCGCCCGGCCACACGCCGGCCGCATCGATGCGACCGTCGAGCAGCGCACGGTCGACCTGGTCGTAGTGCCACGTCGGCAGGTCGGCCGGCGCGCGGGCCGCCAGGCGGCACAGCGTGTCGATCGCGGCCTCGGCTTCGGGCGACGCGATGGTGGGCCGTCCTTCGTCGTCGAACAGTTGACCGCCCGCGCCCACGACGAGTTCGAAGAACGTGCCGAACAGCCCCGACTCGCGACCGGGGAACCCGAACACGGCGCGGCCCTCGGCGGCGTCCTCCCACGTCGAGGGTGCCGGCCCGCGGCGGTCGGTGCGGCACCACAGGATGCGCACGTCGATCAGTCGCGGCACGCACAGCTGCGCGCCCTCGAACTGACACAGGTCGACTGCCAGCGGTGCCAGCCCGTGTGTCTCCACCAGACCGTCGAGCGGTTGTAGCCAGTGGGCCTGCGACGGCGCGTACTTGCTGTGGGTGGCCAACAGGTCGATGCGCTCGCCGTTGCCGAGCATCGCGGCAACCTCGCGATTGAGCGTCGGGTGGTCGGCGTGCACCACGATCTCCACGTCGTGGTCGTCGAGCAGTCGGTACAGGTGGTCGTACATCGGGCCGCCCACCAGGGCCACGCGCAACGTCATGTCGCGTCCACGATGCGGATGCCGCTGATGCCACCGTCGACCAGCAGGTCGATGCCGGTGGTGAACGTGGTGGGTGCGGCCAGGTACACCACGGCGTCGGCCACGGTCTCGCAGCTGACCAGACTGCCCATCGGCTGGCGCTTGCGCAACGCCTCGTAGGTGGCCGCTGGGTCGTCGGTGGCGGCGACGAGTCGCTGCACCCACGGGCTCTCCACGGTGCCGGGCGACACGCAGTTGACCCGGATGCCGTGGTGCACCTCGTCGGCGGCCATCGCCTTGGTGAGCGCCTGGATGGCCCCCTTCGAGCTCGCGTACACCGCCCGTTGCACCAGGCCGGTGGTGGCCACGATGGAGCAGGTGTTCACGATGGCGCCACCGCCGCCCGCTCGCATGTGCGGGATGACCGCTCGCGACATGTTGGCCACGCCGAACACGTTCACGGCGAACACGCGCTGCCAGTCGTCGGGCGTGCTCTGCACCACGTCACCGACAGCGCTGATGCCGGCGTTGTTGCACAACACGTCGATGCGACCGTGCTCGGCCACGATGCGATCGGCCGCGGCCTGGCACTGTGCCGGGTCGGTGACGTCGAAGCCGTCGGCGAGGTCGAGGCCCACCGGCTTGTCGCCCAGATCGGCGAACCGCTGCATCATTGCGCTGCCGATGCCGCCGGCTGCGCCGGTGATCACCACCACTCGTCCACTCATCGTGTCCACCTTCCCTGTCCTGAGAACTTATGTTCTCAGGACCACCTTCACCGACAGGACGTCACATGACCACCATCGTCGCCGTCACCACTCACGATCTGCGGGCGCGCACGTCGGCGTTCCTGCACGGCTCCGATGCCAACCATCCCGATCCCGACTACTCGGCGGCGTACGTGGTGCTGCACACCGATGGCGCGCACGAGGGCCATGGGATGACGTTCACCATCGGCAAGGGCAACGAGCTGTGCTGCGCCGCGATCGAGGCGCTGTCCACGTTGGTGGTGGGTCGGCAGTTGAGCGATCTCACCGACTCGATGGGTGCGTTCTGGCGTTCGGTGACCAACCATTCGCAGCTGCGGTGGCTGGGCCCCGACAAGGGCGTCATCCATCTGGCCACCGCCGCGTTGGTGAACGCAGTGTGGGACCTGTGGGCCAAGGAGCGTGGCGTGCCGGTGTGGCAATTGGTGGCCGACATGGAGCCGGCGCAGCTGGTGGACTGCATCGACTTCCGCTATCTGCGCGACGAGGTCGACGAGGTGCGTGCGCTCGAGATGTTGCAACGCATGCAGGCGGGCAAGGCTGAGCGCCTCGCGCAGTTGCGTCGCGATGGCTACCCGGCGTACATCACGTCGGCCGGTTGGCTGGGCTACCCGGAGGACGAGGTGCGGCGCCGTTGCCAGGAGGCACTCGCGCTCGGGTGGAACAGCTTCAAGACCAAGGTGGGCATCGACGTCGTCTCCGATCGGCGGCGGTGCGAGGTGATGCGCGAGGAGATCGGCGACCATCGGCAGTTGATGGCCGACGCGAACCAGG
Source organism: Actinomycetota bacterium (assembly GCA_005778215.1). Taxonomy (GTDB): domain Bacteria; phylum Actinomycetota; class Acidimicrobiia; order Acidimicrobiales; family Ilumatobacteraceae; genus UBA668. The sequence continues at coordinate 4,191 of SXKB01000218.1, forward strand.
TGTGGGACGTGCAGCAGGCCATCGACTGGACGAACCAGCTCGGCGAGTACCGCCTGCGGTGGATCGAGGAGCCGACGCATCCCGACGACGTGCTGGGCCATGCGGTCATCCGACGTGGGGTGCGGCCCGTCGGTGTGGCCACCGGTGAGCACGCCGCGAACCGGCTGATCTTCAAACAGCTGCTGCAGGCCGAGGCCATCGACTACTGCCAGGTGGATGCGTGCCGCCTCGGGGGGTTGAACGAGGTGCTCGCTGTGCTGTTGCTCGCCGCGGCTCGTGGTGTGCCGGTGTGCCCGCACGCCGGTGGCATCGGGCTGTGTGAGTACGTGCAGCACATCTCGGTCATCGACTACCTGTGCATCAGCGGGTCGCTCGACGATCGCACCACCGAATGGGCCGACCACCTGCACGAGCACTTCCTCCACCCGGCCACCGTGCGCAACGGCGCGTACGTGCTGCCCGAGGCACCGGGCTACTCCATCGAGATGCACCCCACATCGATCGCGGCGCTGTCGTACCCCGACGGGGCCGAGTGGCGATGACCGCGCTCGGTCTCGGTACCGCACCGCTCGGCAACCTGTTCACTGCGGTCAGCGACGAACAGGCAGCGGCCACCGTGAGCGCCGCATGGGATGCGGGCGTGCGCTACTTCGACACCGCGCCGCAGTACGGCCACGGCCTGGCCGAGGTGCGGCTCGGTCGAGCGCTCGCCGGCTTGCCGCGCGACGAGTTCGTGCTCGCGTCGAAGGTGGGACGACTGCTGCGGCGCACCGAGGGCGAGCGGCCGGTGTCGGCGTTCGTCGACATCCCCGACGTGGACCCGGTGTTCGACTTCACCCGCGACGGTGTGCTGCGGTCGCTGGAGGAGAGCCTGCAGCGGCTGGGCGTCGACCGGCTCGACGTGGTGCACGTGCACGACCCCGACGAGTTCGAGGAACTTGCTGCTGCGGAGGCGTTTCCCGCGCTGCTGTCGCTGCGCGACCAGGGTGTGATCGGCCGAGTGGGCTGCGGCATGAACCAGTTCGAGATGCTGTCGCGCTTCGTCGACCGGTTCGATGTCGACTGCGTGCTGCTGGCCGGTCGCTGGTCGCTGCTCGACCGTAGCGGTGCGCCGTTGCTCGAGCAGTGCGCCGCACGCGGGGTGGGTGTGGTGCTCGGCGGCGTGTTCAACAGCGGTCTGCTGGCCAACCCGTCGCCGGATGCGACGTTCGACTACGCGACTGCGTCGGCCGAGCGGGTGGCCGCGGCACAACGCCTGCAACGCGTGTGTGACGAGGCCGGTGTGGCGCTGCCCGCTGCCGCGGTGCAGTTCGCGCTGCGGCATCCCGCGGTGCACACCGTGTTGGTGGGGGCGCGCTCACCCGAGGAGATCACGGCCGATGTGGCCTGGGCCGGCGCACCGGTGCCCGACGAGTTGTGGTCGGCGCTCGACGCGGTGCTGCGCGTCGGGTGACGTCGATCCGGCTCCGCTGCGTTCAGTCGCGAGGGCGCAGGCAACGGCCGAGCGTGTCGGCGAGGTCGTCGAGCGTGGCGGGCTTGAGCAGGTAGTGATCGGCACCGGCGGCCAGGGCGGCATCGCGGTGCTGCGGGTCGGCGTCGCCGGTCATCACGGTCACGAACGGCTGCACGATGTCGAGTTGTCGCACGGCGTGCAGGAACTGCAGACCTCCGCCGCCGTGCATGTTCAGGTCGCACAGCACGGCGTCGAACGAGCGTTGACGCGCGAGTTGGATGCCTTCCTCGGTGCCGGCAGCGGTGACCACGTCGGCGTGAAGGTCGCGCAGCTGCATCGAGGCGACGAGCCGGTTGATCGGGTCGTCGTCGATGACCAACACGGACAGCCGTTGCGTGAGTGGCGCCGCGGCCGCCGGTCGCGTGATGCCGCGCAGCGGGGTGGGGTCGGCCGCCCGGGCCGCGCGCAACTCCAGCCAGAACGTTGCACCGTCGTCGCGAGCGATGGCCCCGATGGCACCACCCATGTGTTCCACGTTGGCCTTCGCCACGGCGAGCCCGAGCCCGATGCCGTGTGAACGTTCGCCGTGGCCTCGCTCGTACGGCTGGAAGAGCCGTTCGACGTCGTCGGGATCGATGCCGCTGCCCGTGTCGGCCACGGTGATGCGCACCACGTCGCGGGTGCGACCTGGTTCCACACCGACGCGCACGTCACCGAACCGGGTGTGGCGTAGTGCATTGCTGAGCAGGTTGGTGAGTGCCTGCCGTAGTCGGTCGACGTCGCCCATCACGTAGCGGAACTGTGCATCCGGGGGTGGCGCCACCACGGGTACGTGGCGGCCGGCGAGCGTGAGTTCGATGTCGGAGAACATCTCCGCCAGGTCGACCACCTCGTCGCGCACCTGCACGCCGCCCAGCTCGAGCTGTGCCGCGTCGAGCAGGTCGTCGACGATGCGGCGCAGTGTGAGCGACTGTCGGTGCAGCGCGTTCACCACCTCGGCGATCTCCAGCGGCACTGCGGCGCGGGCGAGGATCTCGCTCAGGCCCAGCGTGCCGTGCACCAGGTTGCGCAGCTCGTGACTCACCTGGGCCACGAACCCCTCTCGCCGTTGCACGGAGAGTTGCTCGCGCTCGTGGGTCTCGGCCAGCTCGCGCTCGAACTGTTTGCGCTCCTCGATGTTGCGCACCGACAGCAGCAACGCCTCGATCGAGGGATGGTGCAGCAGGTTGGTGCCGCTGAGTTCCAGCCACGTGTACGCACCGTTCGCCCGGGCGGCGCGCACCTCGATGCTCAACTGGCCGTTCGGCCCCATCGCCACCAGGTCGTGGAGCGCCTGCAGTGCGTGAGCTCGGTCGTCGGGGTGCAACGCCGTGGCGAGCTCGAGATCGACCCAATAGTCGGGTTCGCGGTCGAGGTCGGCGCGATAGGGAGCGGTGGAGTCGATCAACCGGCCCTCGGCACTCACGAGCAGGATGGTGTCCCAGATGTGGGTGGCCATCATCCGGAAGCGTTCCTCGTTGCGACGGAGCTGTTGTTCGGTGGCGGTGCGGTCGGTGACGTCACGTCCGACGGCCAGCACCGAGAGCATCGAACCGTCGTCGGAGCGGACCGCGGTGTTCGTCCATTC
>SXKB01000003.1 GCA_005778215.1 Actinomycetota bacterium
GCCGAACAGGTCGGTCTCGGTCTCCTCGGCGAACGTGGTCTCGATGACACCCGCGCGAGCGCCACCGATGGCCGACGCGTAGCTGAGCGACAGTTCCTTGGCGGTGCCGGTGGCATCCTGGTGCACCGCGATGAGCGCCGGCACGCCGCCGCCCTCGGTGTAGGTGCGCCGGACCAGGTGGCCCGGACCCTTGGGGGCGATCATGATGACGTCGACGGTCTTCGGCGGACGGATGCGCTTGAAGCGGATGTTGAAGCCGTGCGCGAACGCGAGGGCCTTGCCCTTGCGCATGTGCGGCTTGATGAACTCCTCGTACGTCGCCTTCTGCTCGGTGTCGGGCATGGTGAGCATGATCACGTTGGCCCACTTGGCGGCCTCGGCGATGCCCATCACGGTGAGGCCGGCGGCCTCGGCCTTGGCGGCCGACTTGCTGCCCTCGCGAAGACCGACGACCACCTGCACACCCGACTCCTTCAGGTTCAGCGCGTGCGCGTGCCCCTGGGAGCCGTAGCCGATGATGGCCACCTTGCGGCCACGAATGATCGACGGATCGCAGTCCGCCTCGTAGTACATCTTTGCGGCCATTACGGTCAGCCAGCCTTTCCCTTGTTGTTGTTCACGGCACGCAAGCGCGCCTCGCGATCGAGTTTGGGCAGCGCCACGCGCCCAGTTCGTTGGAGTTCCACGATGCCATATCCGGCCAGGAGTTCCTCAAAATCGTCGAGCTTGTCGGGGTGACCGTCGAGCGAGACGGTGATGGCCTCGACACCCACGGCGAGGATCTTGCCCTCGAAGATGTTGGTGAGCTCCACCACCTGGCCGCGCTGATCGGACGTGACGCGCACGGTGGCGAGCAGCAGTTCGCGCTCCACACTGCGACGCGGATCGAGCTCGCTGATCTTCACGACCTCGATCAGCTTGAACAGCTGCTTGGTGACCTGTTCGAGCGGCGACGACTCCACGTCGACCACGATGGTGATGCGGCTGAAGCCCTCTTCCTCGGCCGGGGCGACGGCGAGGCTGTAGATGTTGAAGCCGCGACGGGCGAACAGGCCCGCCACGCGAGCGAGCACGCCGGGGCGGTTCTGCACCAGCACGGAGAGAATGTGGTGGTTGTTCATCGCAGGTTGCTCCGGTTCGCGTTCTGGAAGTGGGGCAGCATCAGGTCGTCGTTGCTGGCACCGGCCGGCACCATCGGGAACACCTTCTCGCGGGCATCGACACGGAAGTCGACCACGACCGGACGGTCGTCGACGCTGTTGGCCTTGTCGATGGCCGGCTGCACCTCTTCGGGGCTGTCGACGCGGATGCCGACGCAACCCATGGCCTCGGCCCACTTCACGAAGTCGGGCACCTCGGGCGACAGGTACACCTCGGAGTAGCGCTCGTCGTAGAACATCTCCTGCCACTGGCGCACCATGCCGAGGTAGCTGTTGTTGAGGATGGCCACCTTCACGGGGATGCGCTCGACGCTGGCCGTGACCAGTTCCTGTGCGGTCATCTGGAAGCAGCCGTCACCGTAGACGGCCCACACGGTGCGGTCGGGGCGACCGACCTTGGCGCCGATGGCGGCCGGGACGCTGAAGCCCATCGTGCAGAGGCCACCGGAGTTCACCCAGGTGTACGGCTCGTTGAACTTCCAGTACTGGCTGCTCCACATCTGGTGCTGGCCGACGCCCGACACCAGGATGGTGCCCTCGGGCGCCGAGTCGCGGAGTTGCTCGAGGCAGAACTGCGGCTTCAGCGCATCGCCCGGCTCGCTGGGCTCGTACGCCATCGGGAACTGCTCGCGCCACCCGCTGATGCGGCTCTTCCAGGCACCGGTGTCGGCCTGCACCTCGCCGCTCTGGGTGAGGTCCTTGATGGCCTTGATGATCTCCTCGATGACGTACTTCGCGTCGCCGACGATGGGCACGTCGGGGCGACGCACCTTGCCCTGCTCGGCCGGGTCGATGTCGACGTGGATGATCTTCGCCTCGGGGGCGAAGCTGCTCACCTTGCCGGTGATGCGGTCGTCGAACCGGGCGCCGAGCGTGATGAGCAGGTCGCTCTTCTGCATCGCCGTGACGGCGGTGGCGTTGCCGTGCATGCCGGGCATGCCGAGGCACAGCGGGTGGTCGTCGGGGAACGCGCCGCGGGCCATGAGGGTGGTGACCACGTGGATGTCGACCAGCTCGGCCAGCTCGCGCAGCGCCTCGGCCGCACGGGCCTTCAGGATGCCGCCGCCCGCATAGATGATGGGGCGCTCGCTCGCCAGGATGAGCTTCGCGGCCTCCTTGATCATGCGCGGGTGACCCTTGGTGTTCGGCCGGTAACCGGGGAGGCTGTCGATGACCTCCTGGTCGGTGGGCCAGTACCAGTCCATCGTGTTGACGAGGCAGTCCTTCGGCACGTCGATGAGGGTCGGGCCGGGACGACCGGTGGTGGCGATGTGGAACGCCTGGCGCACCGCCATCGGCAGGTCCTGCGCGGTCATCACCAGCTCGTTGTGCTTGGTGGTGCTGCGCGTGATGCCGACCGTGTCGCTCTCCTGGATCGCTTCGCTGCCGATGGCCGTTGTGGTCACCTGGCCGGTGATGCACACCATGGGGATGGAGTCCATGTAC
>SXKB01000219.1 GCA_005778215.1 Actinomycetota bacterium
GCAGTGGCCGGGCCGCGTCGAGCCGGCGGCGGCGGTCGTTGAAGTCGCTCTTCCACCACCGGCGGCTGCCCATCACCTCGAGCGGGCCCAGCGCCGGGTGTTCCACCTTGGCGTTGCGCCACCAGATCCACGTGCCGACCCCGAGGGCGACACCCACCAGCAACAGCCCGCCGGCCGCCAGATAGATGATGCGTGCGTTCTCGGGGTCGTCGAACGTGCCGTCCGCGATGATGCCAGCCGTCGTCCACACGCTCACGGGTGACAGTGTCGCACGCGAAGCACGGCTTCCCCATGCCACATCGTGCGAAACCCATCACCATCGGCCAAGCTGGGGTGGTGGACGTCGTCTGGTTCGTGTTGTTCGTGGCCGTGATGGGTGGAATGTGGTGGTTCGCGTCCCGCATCGAGCCGCACTACTCGTCGAAGGACGGCACCCGGTTCCTGTGCAACGGCCAGGAGATCGTCGACAACGAGCCGTTCGGCCGCCGACGCGAGACCCGGGTGACGGTGATGCCCGACGGCGTGCTCAACGTGTCGCAGAAACGCCGCCTGCGGCGCACGAACGAACGGTGGGCGCTGGTGGGCAAGTCGCCCGAACCGCCGAAGGGTAAGCAGATCTACCTGTTGCAGCAGTTCGCCGACGGCAAGTGGCTGCCCGACCAGATGTCGCTGCACATTCCCGCCAAGAGCCGGGTCGTCCCGGTGCTCGACGCACTGCTCGAACGCGACGCGCCGGTGCGCTGATCGCGATCAGCGGCCCACGGGCAACTGGTCGAGGAACGCCGTCAACGGTGGGCCGACCTGCTCGAGGTTGATGAGGAACGCATCGTGCCCGTGCGGTGAGTCGATCTCGAGGTAGTCGCTCTTGGTCCCGCCGGCCAACAGCAGTTCGTGGATCTGCCGCTGCTGGTAGGTGGGGTACAGGATGTCGCTGTTGATGCCCATCACCAGCGCCGGCGCCGCCACGCGGGCCATCGCGGCACCGAGTCCGCTGCGACCGCGGCCGACGTCGTGGAGGTCCATCGCCTTGCCGATGATGAGATAGCTGTTGGTGTCGAAGCGGCGCACCAGCTTGTCGCCGTGGTAGTCGAGATACCGCTCCACCTCGAATCGTTGCCACAGGTCGAGCGAGTCGTGCAGCGTGGCGCCGTCGGCGAGCTCGCGCCCGAACCGGTCGGTGAACACGTTGTCACTGCGGAACGTCACCTGCGCCACCATGCGCGCCGTGGCCAGGCCCTCCCACGGGCCGTCACCCTCGGGCGCGTCGTAGTAGTCGCCACCGCGCCACCTCGGGTCCATGCGGATGGCCCGCCGGCCGATGGCGCCCCACGCGATCTGCTGCGCACTCGCCTGGGTGCACGTGGCGATGGGCGCGATGGCGCCGACGCGATCGGGGAACGTGATGGCCCACTCCAGCACCTGCATGCCACCCCTCGAGCCGCCGATGACGGCGTGCCAACGTCGGACGCCGAGATGGTCGGCCAGCCGCGACTGGGCGCGCACCCTGTCGCGAATGGTGATGACCGGGAACCGACTGCCGTAGGGCTTGCCGTCGTCGGGGTGGGGCGAGGCCGGACCGGTGCTGCCCTGGCAACCACCGAGCACGTTCACGCACACCACGAACCAGCGGTCGGTGTCGATGGCCATGCCGGGGCCCACACCACCCTCCCACCAGCCGGGCTGCGCATCGCCCTGGTCGGGCGCGCCGGCCGCATGGCTGTCACCGGTCCAGGCGTGGCACAGCAGCACGGCGTTGCTGCCGTCGGGGGCGAGCGTGCCCCACGTCTCGTACGCCAGTGTGAGGTCGCGCAGCGTGGCGCCCCCTTCCAGCGCGAACGGCCGGTCGAGGGTGAAGAACTGGCGTGCGCCGACGGGGTGGCCCGGCATCCAGGCACCCGTCACAGGGTGCGGTCGCCCGGGGCGTGGCAGCCCGGTCATGGTTCCTCCTTCGTCGCGGTCGTGGTGATGGGACTCACGCCGCACGAGGGAAGCGATTGTTGCCAGGGTTCGCCTGGCCACATCCCCGCGTTCCCTGACGGGAAGTTGGGAAGGCACCGTGGGGCTTCCACCCCGGTTGCCGGATCCCCCCACCCCCGACGAATCGGTGGTGACGGGCTCGCTCGTGATGCGTGTCGCCCGGCACCATAGCAACCATCAGGGCCGGAAACGCTGCTCCGATTCCACGTGCGTGCGCAACTCCACGATCTCGCCGAACTCCTCGAAGTCGACCAGATAGCCGAGGTGATCGCGCAGGCTGCCCTCTTCGCGCAGCACCTCGAGCGATCGCTGCACGGCCTTGGCCATCGTGAACAGCGCCGACAACGGGCTGACGATGAGGAAGAAGCCGAGGTCGGCGAGTTCCTTCGGCGTCAGCAGCGGCGTGCGGCCGGTCTCCACCATGTTCGCGACCAGCGTGATGTCGGGCAGCGCGGCAGCGATGCGTTCGAGTTCGTCGATGGTCTCGGGGGCCTCGACGAACAACGCGTCCACACCGGTGTCGCGGGCCATCTTCGCCCGTTCGATCGCCTCGTCGAGACCGATCGCCGCGCGGGCGTCGGTGCGGGCCGTGATGTGCAGGTCGTTCGATGCGTGCACCGCAGCCTTCAGCTTCGCCAGCCAGTCGGCCCGCTCGATGACCTGCTTGCCGGCCATGTGGCCACAGCGCTTCGGCCACACCTGGTCCTCCAGGAACAGCCCCGACGCGCCTGCCTGCTGCCACAGCTCGACGGTGCGCATGGTGTTGAGC
>SXKB01000220.1 GCA_005778215.1 Actinomycetota bacterium
CGTGCAGGCGCGGTGCTCGAACGGGCGGTGCGGCGTGGCGCCACGGTGCACACCAGCTCCGCGGCCACCGAACGCCTGGTGCGCGAACGGTTCCCCGACGCCACCGTGCGCACGGTGCACCTCGGGCCGCTCGACCCCGCTCCCATCGCCGCTCACCCGCCGGTGCCCGAACTGGTGGGCCGCCCGTACGTGTTGGCCATCGGCACCATCGAGCGCCGCAAGAACCTGCCCACGCTGGTGCGGGCGTTCGGTGAGCTGGCGGGCAGTCACCCCGACCTGCGGCTCGTGCTCGCCGGGTCGCCGGGCGACGACGCCGTGCGCGTGCGTGAGGCCGTCGACGCGTTGGGCCCCGAACGGGGTGGGCGGGTGCTGCTCACCGGCCGGGTCGACGACGGGGTGCGCGGATGGCTGCAGCACCACGCCAGCGTCCTTGCCTACCCGTCGCTCGACGAGGGATTCGGCTTCCCGCTGCTCGACGCGATGCGCGCCGGCGTGCCGGTGGTGGCATCCGACGCCGGGTCGATCCCCGAGGTGGCCGGCGACGCAGCACTGCTCCATCCACCGATGGACGTGGACGCGCTGACCGCGGCGCTGACCACGGTGCTCGACGACAGTGCGGTGCGAGCCCGGTTGGTGGCCGACGGCGATCGCCGGTGGCGCAGGTTCAGCTGGCAGCGCTGCGCCGACGAGATGGTGCAGCTGTACCGTGCGGTCGCGGAGGGCCAGTCATGACGACGACGATCGGTGTGGTGTGCGGCGGTGTGGGGGCTGCGCGGTTCCTGCGTGCGCTCGACGGGGTGTGGCCTGCCGATCGCTCCGTGGGTGTGGTGAACACTGGCGACGACACCGTGCTCCACGGGCTGGCCATCTCGCCCGATCTCGACACCATCACGTACACGCTCGCCGGCGCCATCGACCCCGAACGCGGCTGGGGGCTGCGCGACGAGACCTGGCGTGCGATGGAGGCACTCGCCCGGTTCGTGCCCGTGCGACCCGAGGGATCGGCCGCAGCGCCGACCTGGTTCAACCTCGGCGACCAGGACCTGGCCACGCACTTCTACCGCACCGCCCGCCTGGCCGAGGGGGCCACCCTCACCGAGGTGACCGCCGAGATCACCGCGGCCTTCGGCCTGCGACAGCGACTGGTACCGATGTCGGACCAGCGTGTCACCACCATGGTGTCGCTGGCCGACGAGCACGTCGAAGTGCCGTTCCAGGAGTACTTCGTGCAGCGCCGTCATGGCGTGCCGGTCGACGGCATCCGCTTCGACGCCGCAGCTGACGCGGTGCTCACCGAGGCAGCACGCGCCGCGCTGGTCGAGAGCGAGGCGGTCGTCATCGCGCCGTCGAACCCGCTGGTGTCCATCGGACCCGTTCGTGCCCTGCCCGGCGTCGACGACCTGCTCGCTGCTCGGCGCGACACCGTGGTGGCCGTGTCGCCCATCGTCGGCGGCGCCGCGCTGAAGGGGCCGGCCGACCGGATGTTGATGGAGTTGGGCCACGACGCATCGGTGGTGGGGGTCGCCCGTCTGTACGCACCCATCGCCGCCACGCTGGTCATCGATCCGGTCGACGCGCACCTGGCTGCCGCGGTGGAGGCGACCGGGATGCGCGTGGTGGTCACCCCCAGCATCATGAGCACGCCCGAGGTGGCGCACGAACTGGCGCGGCGCACGTTGGCGGCCGCCGGCGTGGCGCTCAGCGACTGAGGTCGCGCAACCCGCTGGCCAGGTCGGTCCACGGCGCCCAGCCGAGCTGGATGCGCGCCCGGGTGGGCGACAGCACGAAGCGTTGCACGTCGTCGGCCCGCCGCGGCGAGGGGGCCGGTGGCAGGCCGGACGGCCCGGCCATCTGGTCCCACAGATCACGTACCGAGGTACCCACCCCGCTGCCGACGTTGATGACGAGGCCGCTGCCGCGTTGCGCGGCACGCACCAGCGCATCGACCGCGTCGTCGATGTACAGGAAGTCGCGCGTCTGCCGGCCGTCGCCGTGCACCATCGGCACGATGCCTTCGCGCAGCGCATGCGCGAAGGCACCCACCACTCCCCCGTCGGGACGCTGCCGCGGGCCGTACACGTTCGACATCGCCAGCGCCCCGAACTCCACAGCGTGGGTCTCGCGGTACACCGCGAGCAGCTCGGCGATGGTGCGGGTGACGACACCGCGCACGCCCACCGGGTTCCACCCCTGCGCCTCCTTGATGGGCTGGTCCTTGCCGGCCACGTCGCCGTACAACGCCACGGCCGAGAGGGCCACCACCACCTTCACGTCGCCGAGCCGGCGAGCGCTCTCGAGCACCGCCATCATCGATGCCAGCGTGGACGCCGCCGTGTGCTCGGCCGGCTGACCCGGCGGCAGCAGACCCAGGTGGTAGATCACCTCGGGCGTGCGCATGGCCACCACGGCATCGAACTCCGCCGCCGTTGCGTCGAGTGTGTGGATCTTCAGCTCACCCGCAGCCTTGCGGGCCTCGGACAGGTTCGCGAGCGAACCGTGGCCGAGATGGTCGACCACGTCGACCGCATGACCTTCGGCGAGCAGGCGTTCGGTGAGGTGGGAGCCGACGAACCCGGCACCACCCACCACCAGTGCCCTCACGTCGCGTCGGGGTCGGGGCGGCGTTCGCCGTGCACGTGCTCACCGTCGGCGACCACGCCGTCGGCACCCAGCACGCTGTTGCGCAGTTCTGCGCCCTCGCCGACCCGGCCCATGACCACCGAGTCTGCCACCACTGCGCCGGCGGCCACGACCGCCCCGGGCAGCAGCACCGAGCGCTCGAGCACGGCACCGGCTCCCACCTGTGCACCGGCACCGACCACCGAGGTGTCGAGGCGGGCATCGGCGGCCACGGAGGCGTCGGCGTGCACGGCGTCGCAGTGGTCGTGGGGACGTCGACCGGCCACCACGTCGAGGTTGGCCTGCAGGTACAGCTCGGGGCGCCCGGTGTCGAGCCAGTAGTCGTCGGTGGCCACACCGAACAGGCGGCCGTCGGCCACCACGGCCGGGAACGTGGCGCGTTCGATCGACACCTTCTGGCCGAGCGGGATGCGGTCGAGCACCGACGGCTCGAGCACGTAGGTGCCGGCGTTGATGAGGTTGCTCGGTGCCGTTCCCGGTGCCGGCTTCTCGACGAATCGCTCGACGCGTCCGTCGGCGTCGAGTGCGACCACACCGAACGCGGAGGGATCGGGCACACCGATGAGATGAATGGTGGCCTCGGCGTCGTGGTCGCGGTGGAACTGCACCAGCGCCGACACGTCGAGGTCGGTGAGCACGTCGCCGTTGGCCACGACGAACGTGTCGTCGATGCCCGCCACGTCGGCCGCGAACCGGATGGCGCCGGCGGTGTCGAGCGGCTCGGGCTCGACGGCGTACCGGAGCGTGACCCCGGCGCACTGGCCGTCGGGGAACGCCTCGATGAACGGCTCGGGCTTGAAGCCCAACGCCAGCGTGACCTCGGTGACGCCACCGCGAGCGAGGTTCATCACCAGACGCTCGATGATGGGCAGGTGACCCACCGGCAGCATCGGCTTGGGGATCGACGACGTGAGCGGCCGCAGCCGCGTGCCGAAGCCGCCGACGAGGACGACGGCGCGCATCAGCCGCCGGTGGTGCTGGACGCGGCGGTGGTGTCGGCCGTCGTGTCACCCGTGGTGCTGTCGGTGGGCACCGTCGTGGTGACCGTCGAGCCACCGATCACGCCGAGGTCGGCGAGCGTGGCGGCCGACTCGGGCTTCGGGATGTCGGCATCCTTCGGCACCACGGCGATGGCGAACACCATGCCGTTGTTGGTGAACCGCAGGTTGCGGAAGCTGGTGACGTTGTCGACGAACTGGTCGGACGTGTAGTCCTCCCACACGCGCACCCGGATCTGGGTGTCGCTGCCGTCGGGGCACTTGAAGTCGTCGGTGTCCCACGTGCGCTGCTCACCTTCGCCGACCTGCGACGCCGGCAGTTCGAGCACGGTGTCGGTGAGCTTGATGTCGTACACGTCGAGGAACACGCCGAGCTTGGCGTTCTTGCCGGTGGCCCCGCCGGTCTGGGCGTGGTAGTGGATGATGCCGTCGGCATCGGGCGCCGTCTGCACCTTCACCAGATCGCCGGTGCTGGCGTCCTCGTCGAGCTCGGCCTCGGTGCCGGTGAGGCTGGGCAGCCACGTGTCGCAGATGCGGATGCCGTAGGCGATGGACCAGGCGTCCTCGGGCTGCGGCGAGCCGGACTCGGGCGACGGCATGGACGCACGCGAATAGGCGACGAGCAGGAGCATCACCACGGAGACGACGGCCACGACAGCGGGGAAGGTGGTGCCGCTCTGGAAGCGGACCTTCTTGCCCTTGCCGCGGGACGCGAGCTTGGCGACTTTCTTGGCGGACGATGAGGTGGCCACGAGAGAGCGAGGCTACCGCCTCGGCGCAACAAAAGTGGTCAGGCGCCCGACCCGAGGCGACGGATCAGCTGCTCGTAGGCCCTGCCGACGGCCTCCGGCGAGGCAGCACCCAGCACCCACTCACGCCCCGCGACACCCATCGCGGCTGTGGCGGCCGGGTCGGCGAGCAGGGCTGCCAGCGCAGCGCAGAACGCCTCCACGTCGTCGGGCGGCACGGCCACCCCTCCCCCGCTGGCCGCGAGCATGCGCGGCACTTCGGTGCCCGGGTCGATCGCGGCGAGCACCGGACGACCGGCGGCGAGGATGGAGTAGGTCTTCGACGGCACGCTCACCCGACCCAGACCCTGCTTGAGGGGCACGAGGTGGATGTCGCCCGTGGCCAGCACCTCCGGCACGCGCTCCTTGGGCTGGTACCCGCTGAAGCGCACGTTCGGCAGCGACTCGGCTGCGGCCTGCAACGACACCCGGGCGGCGCCGTCGCCGTTCACGACGAACGTGGCCTCCGGGAACCGTCGCGCCGCTTCGATCACCAGCTCCAGCGACTGCGAGAACCCCACGTTGCCGGCGTACAGCACCACTGGTTCGTCCCCGATGCCCAACTCACGTCGGAACTCGGTGTGCCGGTCGGCCGGCTGGATGAACTCGGTGTCGACGAAGTTCGGGATGACGTGCACGCGGCCACGGCGCGACGGCCGCACCTTCGCCGCCACGTTGTCGCGCAGGTCGTCGCTCAACACCGTCACGGCGGCCGCCCGGTGGTAGCTCACCCGCTCGAGCCAGCGCGCCACTCGGATGATGTGCTGGTTGGTGATGGCGCCCGTCTCCACGGCGGCATCGGGGAACACGTCCTGGATGTTGAACACCAACGGCCCACGCCGCACGAGGTGGGTCACCCACCCGGTCAGTCCCATGGTGAGCGGTGGCGACATGGCGATGACCGCATCGGCACGACCGCCCCGCAACGACGCGAGCCCCGAGAGTGCGCTGAACCCCACGAACCCCAGCGCGCGACGCAACAGGTTGCGCTTGTCGGTGCCGGGGAACGGGTGCACACGGGTGATCGAACCCCACGCCGTGCGCTCTCGGCGCACCCATCTGCCGCCCCAGCCGTTCTCGATGCGATGCTCCCGGTACCACGGCAGTGCGGTGACGACGTGGAGTTCGTGACCCAGTGCCGCCAACTCGTGGACGATGCGCGACATCACCACGCCGGTGGGCGCGGTGTCGGGGTCGAAGTGCGGGCACAGCACCGCGATGCGGAGCGGACGGTCGGGGTTCATGACAGCTGCAAGGCTCGCGCGTACGCCGCCGCCAGCGCCGCACCGCTGGCCTTCGAGGTGAAGTCGAGCGCACGGCGGTGACCGGCCGCCACGAGCCCGTCGCGACGGGCGACGACCTCGTCGAGCACGCCGGCCCACGCCTCGGGCTCGAGCGGTCGAACCAGACCTGCATCGCCGACGATCTGCGGCATGCACGTGGCGTCGCTGCACACCACCGGCGCGCCCAACGTCATCGCCTCGATGAGGGGCGCGCCGAATCCTTCGTAGCGACTGGGGAACACCATCGCCGCAGCCATGGCCAGCAGGCCGTTGCGATCCGCGGCCGGCACCCGACCGAGCCGGCACACACGCGGGTCGGTGCACGCCGACACCACGTGCTCGGCCATGCCCTGGCCACCGGTGAGCACCAGCCGCAGGTCGGGGTCCCGCCAATGGTCGCGCATCATCCGCAGCAGGAACTCGTGGTGCTTGTGCGGGTGGGTGACCGCCGGGTAGACGACGATCGGGCCGTCGCCCAGGGCGTAGCGGGCGCGCAGCTCGGCCTCGGGCGTGACCTCACCGGCGACGGCCGGCTCGATGCCGTGCGGTACCACCATCACCCGATCGGCGTCGACGCCGTACGCCTCCACCACCGACCTGCGCACGTACTCGCTGGGCACCGCCACCACCGTGGCGCGACGCGCCGACGGCGGGATGACCGCGCCCAGGTACGCCCGCTTCACCCTCGAGAAGTACTCGGGGTACGTACGGAACTGCAGATCGTGGATGGTGAGCACGTACGGCCGGTGGGCGCGCACGGGTGCCGTGCCACCGCCGTGGTGCACGAGCGCCACGTCGCCGGTGTGGCGGCGCAACCAGGTGGCCTCGCCGAGGATGCGGCGCACCCGGCCGTGGCTCTCGAACTCGGGCTCCACCACGTCGGCCACGTCGGCCAGTTCGGGGTGCGCGGCCAGCAGCCCGCGAGCCGCCGCCACGGTGGGCCGCCACACCGGCGCCGCCTGCTCGGCGAGACCGAGGAGCTGACGCACGAGGTACTCCTCCGAGCCACCCACGCCACCGGGCACGCACCACAGCATGTTCACCAACACCGACGGACGTTCGGTCACGGGCACAGCTCCCGGTAGGCGGCGGCGGTGAGGTAGGCGGTGTCGGCCCAACTGCGGCGCTGTGCGCGTGCCAAGCCCTTCGCGCTCAGTTCGCCCCGGCGGCGCATCGCCTCGTCGATGCCGCGGGCGATGTCGGCATGGTCGAACGGGTCGACCAGCACGGCTGCGGCCCCGGCGGTCTCCTCGGTGGCGGTGCCGCGGCTGGTGACCACCGGGGTGCCCTGCGCCATGGCCTCGAGCACCGGCAGGCCGTAGCCCTCGCGCTCGCTGGGATAGCAGAACACCGACGCACCGGCGTACAGACCGGCGAGATGGTCGGCCGGCACGAACCCGAGGAACCGAACTCGCGGGTCGTCGTCGAGGCCGGTGTCACCCCACCCCTCGGCGCCCGCCACGAGGAGCGGCAGCTCGTGGGGCAGTTCGTCGAGTGCCGCGACGAGCCCGCGCAGGTTCTTGCGCGGTTCCACGGTGCCCACGAACAGCAGGTACTCGTCGGGCAGGTCGTAGGCAGCACGCACCGCCGCCACGTCGGCCGCAGTGGCCCGTTCGGTCTCCACCCCGAGCGGCACCAGTCGGAGCCGATCGGCACCGATGCCCGCCGTGACGCAGTCGTCCATCGTGGCCTGGCTGCTGCACAGCACCAGGTCGGCACGCCGGCGCACGATGTCGAGGCTGCGGTTGAAGACCTTCACACCGTGGGGCGTGAAGTGCTCGGGTTCGTGCAGGAACGCGAGATCGTGCAGCGTGACCACGAGCTTGCCGTCGGTGGGACACGGGATCACCGTGGTGGCGTGCGCGATGTCGACCGGACCGGTCGCACGCTCGACCTTCGGCCATCCCGCCCGCAACCACGCCTCGTACAACCAGGGCGCGGCGAGCGGCAGGTGGGCCACCGGGATCGACGGCAGCCACGGCTCGGGCGGCAGGTGACGGTGACGGCCGGCCACGCCGACGAGCCGGATGTCGTGCTGCAGCGCCATCGCCTCGGCCACGCGGAGCGCCGCCACACCGGTGCCACCGGGCACCCGGTGCCAGCACTGCTCCAAGGTGTAGGCGACACGCACGAAGAAGGAGACTATGTTCTTCACATGCGCACACAGTTGCCGCCCGAACAGCTCGCCCGTGACGAGCGTTTCCACCGCATCACCACGGCCGAACGTTTCGCCGACGAACGGATGAAGGGTGCCGCCGAGCAACGGCGCGTCGACCCGGCGTCCGAGGAGTCGTTCGACCGCGCCCGACGCCAGATGCACGGCATCTTCGTCGGCGAGATCCAGGCGCTCGAGGGCGCCGGTCGCACGGCGTTCGACTACTCCACCGACGAGACGCCGTTCGCGATGAAGCTCGACATGGCCCGCCAGTGCTGGGACGAAGCCCGACACGTCGAGATCAGCCTGATGCTCGGCGATCACATGGGCACCGACGTCGGCGAGTTCAGCGAGGCCGTCACCCTGTTCGAGGCGGCGTGCCATCCCGACCCGGTGTTCCGCCTGGCCGGCGTGAACCGTGCACTCGAGGGCCTGGCCATCGACGTGTTCACCACGATGCGCGACTTCGCCATCGAGATGGACGATCCGGTGCTCGAGTTCTGCGAGGACTGGATGCTGGCGGATGAGGTCACCCACGTGAAGATGGGCAGCACCTGGTTGCGCGAACTCACCAAGGACGACAAGGACCGCCAGACGAAGGCGCTCGAGTTCCAGCGCACGGTCGACGGCCTGTTCAACTTCCGCGGCGCACGCGGTGAGACCCGCGAGGCGGCCATCCAGTTGGCCCGCCGCTTCCGCGAGATGGCCGGCTTCGACACCAGCGAGATCGACGAGATCGCACGCATGGCCGAGCAGCAGCGCGAGCAGTACCTCACCGCCTACTGACCCGGGTTCTGGGCGTCGTTCGTCCCAGATCGGCATCTGGCAGCGATCCGTCCCGGAAACCGGGACGATCGAGCGCCAGATCCGGGCAAGAATCGGGGGATGCCGCATCCGATCTGGCCGTTCTTCGACCTCCGAGTGGTCACCCCGCGACTCGAGTTGCTCCCGATCGACGACGAAGTGGGCGTGGCACTCGCGCAGCTCGCGGCGAAGGGCATTCACGACCCCGGGTTCATGCCGTTCGCGTTCGAATGGACCGACGTGCCCTCGCCGCAGCTCGAGCGCAACACGTTGCAGTTCTACTGGCGCACCCGTGCCGCCATCACGCCAGCGGAGTGGACCGTCGACATGGCCGTACGCGCCGATGGCCGCATCGTGGGCACCACGGGCATGATCGCCCGATCGTTCGCCACGCTGCGCACCTTCGAGACGGGTTCGTGGCTGGGACAGGAGTTCCAAGGCGGCGGGCTGGGCAAGGAGATGCGCGTCGCGATGCTGCACCTCGGATTCCTCGGCTTCGGCGGCCGCACGGCCACCACTGCGGCGTTCGACGACAACGGCCCGTCGCTCGGCGTCACCCGCAGCCTCGGCTACGAGCCGAACGGCACGGCGTCGAAGGTGCGGCGCGGCGAGGCAGCGACATCGCTCCTGTTCACCATGAGCCGCGAGCACTTCGACACGCATCTGCGCCGCGACGACATCGAACTCCACGGCGTGGAGGCCTGCCTGCCGGTGCTGGGGTTGTGAGCCGTCAGTAGAACGGCAAGTAGTGCGCGAGCTCCCAGTCGGTGAGCTCCTCGCCTGCCGTCTCGGTCCATTCGTTGCCGGCGGCGTGGAACAGGTCGAGCTCGTACTTGCGCAGCTGCAGGTACGCACGGCTGAGGTCGGCACCCATGGCCTCGCGCAGCACGTCGTCGGCCTCGTACGCGGCGATGGCCTCGGCCAGCGAGTGCGGCGTGTGGCGATCGGTGTTCGGCTCGCTGTCGCCGTCGCCCGCCTGCGGGGCGCCGCAGTCGAGCCCCTCCGACACACCGATGAGGGCGGCGTTCAGCATGGCCGCCGCCGCGAGGTACACGTTGGCCGTGCCGCACGGCATGCGGTTCTCGATGCGCGTCGCGTTCCCGCGCTCGCCGGGGATGCGGTACGTGCTCGAACGGTTGTCGAGACCCCAGTTCGCCCAATAGCCGGCGATGATGCCGGGGATGAGGCGGCGGTAGCTGTTCACCGTGGGGGCGCACATCAGCGCCTGTGCCTCGTGGTGGCGGATGAGGCCACCGAGGCTGTTGCGACACAACTCGGAGATGCCGTACTCGGCGTGCGGATCGTCGAACGCGTTGAGGCCACCGTCGACCGGCGAGAGCGAGAAGTTGATGTGCAGACCGCTGCCCACCATCGTGGCGCTCGGTCGACCCATGTAGGTGACGCCGTAGCCGCGCTGCACCGCCAACTCGCGGGTCATCTCCTTGCAGATGAACGCTCGGTCGGCGGCGTCGAGCGCCGGACCGTACTTCATGTTCAGCTCCATCTGGCCCGGACTGAACTCGCCCATCACGCCTTCGAGGTCGAGCTCGGCGGCCTCGGCGGCGTCGAAGAAGTCGAACATCAGCCCGGTGTTGTCACCGCCCATGCCCACGCCGTACACGCGGTGCGCCGGGATGACCAGCGGCACGAAGCCGCCCGGCGCCGACGCGTCGGGCTGCATCACGTAGAACTCCATCTCGTAGCCGAGCATCGGCTCGTACCCGAGGGCCCGCCAGGCTTCGACGGCCTTGGCGAGCGCCGTGCGCGGCGCCAGTGCGAGTGGCGCGTGCTGGTACTCGAGGTCGGCGATCACCACGTCGGTGTCGACCTCCCATCCGGCGCGGCGCGTCTCGCGCAGTGGCACCGTGGACAGATCGGGGAAGCCGACATCGGCGGCGTACCCCTCGACCGGCAGGATCTCACGGTCGATGCCCATCGTGAGCGTGGTGACGGCGTGGTGGCCGTGCTCGTTCAGCCGGCGCTCCGGCACATACCTGCCGTGCGACAGGCCGTTCAGGTCGCACCACATGACTCGTACTCGTCGGTTCCCCATGAGCCGGGGACGTTAGCAAAGGGCCACGCGAACATCGTTCGTTCCCTAACGAGTTTTCCGTCTAGTGTTGCCGAATCCGTAGAACAGAACGATCACGGTCATCCAGGGGGAAGTCATGAAGAAGCGTTTGATCCCGGCCGCCATCGTGTCGATCGGCCTCGTGCTCGCCGCATGTGGCGGCGACGACGAGACGGCCGACACGGCAGGTGCCGAGACCACGGCAGGCAGCGAGACCACGGCCGGCGGCACCGAGACCACCGCCGGGGAGGGCACCGACACGTCGGTGGCCTCCGAGTGCAGCCTCGAGTCGCCGCTGAAGATCGGTTTCGCCGCCGACCTCGGCGAACTGGGCGCGTTCAGCGACCAGCCCGGCTCGGAGGCCGCGCAGGTGATGGTCGACCAGATCAACGCCGCCGGCGGCGTGGGCGGTCTGCCGGTCGAGTACACCGTCAAGGACGTGCAGGGCGACCCGGCCGCCACGCAGCGCGCCGCCCAGGAACTGCTCGACGACGGCGTCAACGCCATCATCGGCCCGCCCTTCGCCAACACCGGCGCACCGCTGCTCGACACCGTGGCGGGCAAGGCCCCCGTGGTGTTCATGGCCACCACCGACCCGTCGCTCGCCGACCCGTCGCGTGGCGCGTTCCTCACCAGCTTCAGCGACAAGTCGCAGTCGGCCGCCATGGCCGAGTTCGCACTGGGTGAGGGCTACACCAAGGCCGTCACGCTCAGCAGCACCGACGACGTGTACTTCTCGGGCAACCCCGAGTACTTCACCACGGTCTTCACCGAGGGCGGCGGCGAGGTGCTCGGCGATTACGCCTACAGCCTGGCCGATGCCGACTTCTCGACGCAGGTGAACGAGATCAAGAGCCTCGCCGACCAGCCCGAAGTGCTGTTCACCGCGATGGTGATGCCGCAGACGCAGACGCTGCTCGAGCAGCTCGACGCCGCCGGACTCGGCGACATCGTGGTGATGGGCGTCGACGGCTTCGACGCCACGGTGGTGTGGAGCGCCGGCGAGATCGCCGACGGCGTGTTCTTCGCCGCCCACACGTTCCCGCAGGACACGAACAACGTCGAGCAGTTCCTGGCCGACGCCGCAGAGGCCGGTGCGCAGATCGAGACCATCAGCTTCGGCGCCCTGTCGGCCGACTCGGTGCAGATCCTGGCCGCCGCAGCCACCCAGGCCTGCTCCACCGACCCCGCTGCGCTCACCGAGGCCATCAACAACCTCGAGGACCTCGAGGTCACCACCGGCAGCGTCACCTACAAGGACCGCAACGGCGTGCCCGACAAGGACGTCGTCATCCTCACCGTCGAGGGTGGCGCACCGGCGTTCGTGGAGGCCATGCGCCCGACCAACGTGCCCGACTGACGGGACCATCACGCCGACATGCTCGAGGTCGACGGCATCACCACGCGCTACGGCGCGATCACTGCGCTCCACGGCGCCTCCTTGGAGGTGCGCGCCGGTGAACTGGTGGCGCTCGTCGGCCCGACCGGTGCCGGCAAGACGACATTGCTGAACACGGTGGCCGGGCTCCTGCGCCCGGCCACCGGCAGCGTGCGGCTCGACGGCGAGGACGTCACGGGCATGGAGCCCGCGACGTTGGTGCGCAAAGGCCTCGCCCTCGTGCCCGAGCACCGTCGCATCTTCAAGGATCTCACGGTGGAGGAGAACCTCCGCCTCGGTGGCACCACCGCCTCGGCCGCTGATCGGAAGCACCGCCTCGAGGAGGCCGCCGAGGTGTTCCCCGTGCTCCGTGCGAAGTGGAACACATCGGCGGGGTTCCTCAGCGGTGGCGAGGCACAGCAGCTCGCCGTCGCCCGCGCGCTGATGAGCGATCCGCGTCTGCTGCTGCTCGACGAGCCCACCATGGGCCTCGCTCCGACGCTCGTCGACGTGGTGTTCGACCTGCTCGTCCGGTTGCGCGAGCAGGGGCGCACGATGCTGGTGGTCGAGCAGAACGCCACCCGCATCCTGCAGCTCGCCGATCGCGGCTATCTGCTGCGCACCGGCAACATGGTGGCCAGCGGCACGGGTGCGGAACTGGCCGCCGACACGTCGTTGTTCGACACCTTCATCGGTGGCGAGACGTCCGGGAGCAACTCGTGACCAAACTCATCCAGACCGTCGTCGACGGCCTCGGGGTGGGCAGCACCTACGCGCTGCTCGCACTCGGCATCTCGCTCATCTTCGGCGTGATGCACTTGGTGAACTTCGCCCATGGCGAACTCATCACGGTCGGCGCCTACACGTCGTACTTCTTCTTCCTCCACGGTGGCAGTTGGTGGTGGATGCCCATCGCCATCATCGGCGCGGCCGTGCTGGCATCGGTGGCCATGGAGTTCGTGGCGTTCCGATGGGTGCGCAACGCCAGCCCGTTCACGCTGCTGCTGACGTCGTTCGCCATCGAACGGTTGTCGCACGCGCTGTGGCAGATCTTCGTGTCGCCGAAGCAGCGTGCGTTCCCCAAGCCGTCGTGGGTGTTCAACCAGTTCGAGATCGCCGGGGTGAGTTTCGAGGTGATGGACATCGTCACCATCGGCGTCACCATCGCGACGCTGGCCATCACGGCCCTCGTGTTCAAGCGCACCATGTTCGGCATCAGCGTGCGTGCCGCCGCCGAGGACTTCGACGCCGCTCGCCTGATGGGCACCCGGGCGAACCGGGTGATCTCCGGCGCCTTCGCGTTCGCCGGCTTCCTGGCCGGCGTGGCAGCGTGCCTCATCCTGATGCGCACCCCTGCGGCAGAGCCCAGCATGGGCACCGACTGGCTGCTGAAGGCGGTCATCGCCGCGGTCATCGGTGGCCTCGGCAGCTTCACCGGTGCGATCGTCGGTGGCGTGGTGCTGGGACTGCTCGAGACCCTCACCCGGGCCTACCTGCCCGAGGTGGCCACCGGTTGGGACAAGTTCTCCACGGCCGTCGTGTTCCTGGTGATCGCCGTGTTCTTCGTGGTGCGACCCGACGGCATCTTCAAGGTGTCGCACGCGGAGCGTGTGTGATGAGCGGCATCCTGCAACGCACGCTGCGGTCCACGCTCGGCAGCGCCGTACTGATGGCAGCCGTGGCCGCGTTGGCCATGGTGTACACGAGCGGTGGCGGCGCGGCACGCAACTCGCTGATCGCCGAGATGCTCAGCAACTTCATCCTCGTGCTCGGCATCCAGGTCTTCATCGGCAACACCGGCGTACTGAGCTTCGGTCACATGGCGTTCGCCCAGATCGCCGCGTACGCCACTGCCGTGCTGGCCATCCCGATCCTCGCCAAGGAGAAGGCACTCCCCGACATCCCGTTCGGCCTCGGCGACGTGGAGATGGGTGCGTTCGGCGCCACGGTGGTGGCGGTCGCCGTCACCGTCGTCATCGGTGCGTTGCTCGGAGTGGCCGTGTGCCGCGCACGTGGTCTGGCCCCGACGATGATCACCCTTGCGTTGCTGTTCGTGGTGGAGCAGTTGGTGAAGAACTGGGAGGAACTCACCCGCGGCGCCGGGGGCCTGTCGGGCATCCCGATCGTGCAGGGCACGGGTTGGTTGTACATCGGCGCGTTCGTCGCGCTCGTGGTGGCAGCGTTCTTCCAGGAGATGCGCATCGGCCGGTTCTCGATCGCCACCCGCGAGGACGAACTCGCGGCACCGGCGCTGGGCATCCGCATCTTCACGTCGCGGTACGCAGCGTGGGTGGTGAGCATCGCCCTCACGGCGCTCGGCGGCTCGCTGCGCGCGCAGTCGCTGGGCAGCGTGAACCCGAAGCAGTTCACCATGGATGCCGGCATCCTCGTACTGGTGATGCTGGTGGTGGGCGGCATGAAGACGGTCAGCGGCGCCGTGCTCGGCACCGTGCTCATCACCGCCGGCAACGAGTTGTTCCGCCAGCTCGGCGATCCCGAGCGGCTCGACATCGAGCGGTTCCCCGATCTGTTCCTCGGTGTGGCGATGCTGCTGGTGATGGTGTTGCGACCCGACGGTCTGCTCGGCGACCGCGACCTGCTCGGGTGGCTCCGACGGAAGATGTACCGACCTGCCGCCGCTGCTGCCCTCGTGGCACAGCCCGGCACACGCGAACTCACGGCGCGCGACGTGGAAGTGCACTTCGGTGGCTTCGTCGCGCTCGACGGCGCCGGCCTCACGGTGCGACCCGGCGAGGTGGTGGGCCTCATCGGTCCCAGCGAGTTGCACGGTGCCGCTGACGC
>SXKB01000221.1 GCA_005778215.1 Actinomycetota bacterium
CGTGATCGTCGTGGGTGGTGAAGCGCTGGTCGATCTGGTGATCGATCCGTCGGGCGGGGTGGCCGCGAAGTTGGGTGGCGGGCCGTTCAACGCGGCGCGCACCATCGGCCGGCTCGGCTCGCCCGTGTCGTTCCTCGGCGCGCTGTCGCGCGACCGGTTCGGGCGTTCGCTCCACCAGCAGCTGGTGGCCGACGACGTCGACGACTCGCTGGTGCACTTCACCGAACTGCCCACCACGCTGGCCGCTGCCGAGCTCGACGAGTCGGGGTCGGCCACGTACCGCTTCTACCTGGCCGACACGTCGGCACCGCTGGGTGGCGTGGGCGAGTTGCCGGCCGCGACGCGGGTGCTGCACGTCGGCACCCTGGGCATGGTGCTCGAGCCGATGGGCTCGTCGCTCGAGGCGCTCACCGCTGCCGCGGCCGACCACGTGATGGTGCTGCTCGACCCGAACTGTCGACCGCGGGTCACGCCCGACCGCGCGGGGTACCTCGCTCGTCTCGCACGCATGGCTGCCCGTGCCGACGCCGTGAAGGTGAGCACCGACGATCTGGATTTCATCGCCCCGGGCGACCACGCCGGTGCCATCGCCGATCTGCTCGGCACTGGCGCCGTGGTGCTGCACACCGACGGCGGGCACAGCACCAAGGTGCACTTCCCCGACGGCACGCGGTTGGAGGTGCCGGTGCCGACGGTCGACGTCGTCGACACCATCGGCGCGGGCGATTCGTTCGGCGGCGCGTTCGCCGCATGGTGGCACCAGGCGGGCCTGGGTCGCGCCGATCTCGGCGACCACGCCGCGGTGGAGGCGGCCGTGGTGGCCGGTGTGCAGGTGGCCGCGGTGAACTGCACTCGCGCCGGTGCGAACCCGCCCACGCGGGCCGAGCTGGGCGACGCCTGGCGACCGGGCCGCTAGTGCGTCAGAAGAACGTGCCCGACCACGTGGTCGGGTGGCAGGTGAACAGCACGTCGGCGCGTGCAGCGGCCTCGGTCGTGCCGGTGACGCCGCCGACCACGATCAGATCGCGCCAGGACACCGAGCCGAAGTACGCAGCGGAGATGGCGGCGATGGGGGCGTGCAGATCGGCGGGCTCGTCGATCCGGCGCACGCCGGCCGCACCGATGTGGAACGTGGCGCAGTTGTCGGGGTACCACGGGTCGTCGACCGCGATGGTGACGGAGGGGCCGTCGGCGAAGGATCGTGCCTCGAGTGCCTCCTGCACGCGCAGCAGGCGCACCCACTGTTCGTCCCAACGGCGGCGCACCTGATAGCCGCGACGGTCGGGCACGGCGTTGCGCACCAGATCGTCGAGCGGCCGGTTCTCGGCCTGGATGGTGCGGATGAGGCTGAGGCGGAGCATGTGGTCCCACAGCGCCAGTTCCACCTCCGGCGACGCGCCGAACAGGTCGATGAGCGTGCAGGTGCCCATGTTGTCGGCGAGCGCCTGTTCCTCCCACGCGATGCTGTAGAGCACGTAGCCGTCGTCGACGCCATCGGGTGAGGTGTGCACGGCCACGAACTCGGCCGAGGCGCCCTCGATGGTGCTCTTCAGCACGCGCGACCAGAAGAAGTCGGACCGTGCGATCGCGCCGGGTCGGTGCTGGGCTCGCCGGTACACCGTGGGGGTGACGGCGAGCAGTTCGTCCTTGGTGAGCAGGCGCATCGAGCCCGGCGCCGCACCGCGCACCGGCCCGGTGCGGCGCGGTTCGACGGCCACGCTGACGGCTTCGCCCGCGAGGCCGAAGCCGAAGCGGCCGTAGATCGGCGCTTCGCTGGCGCGCAGGCTGGCGATCACCTTGCCCTCGTCACGGTGCTCGTCGAGCAACAGGCGCATCATCCGGCTGAGCGCACCGCGTCGCGTGTGTGTGGGCAGCACCCCCACGCGGGTGACGCCAGAGGTGGGCACCCAGGTGCCGCCCGGCACGAGTGTCTCGAACTCGAAGGAACCGGCGTGGCCGACGCACCGATCGCCGTCCCACGCCGACACCGAGAGGTGTTCGCGTTCCCAGCCCGGGCTCCACTTCTCCCATTCGGTGTCGTCGACGGGCGGGAACAGCAGCGCGATGCGGGTGGTGTCGGCGGCGAGGCGCAGCTCGTGCGACTCGGTGCGGCGGACCTCGATGCTCATACCGACGCCGCTCGCATCGGCGCAATGACCTGCTCGGCGAAACGCAGCGCGGGCTCGGGTGAGGCGGGGTTGCCGAAGTCCATCACGAAGTGGGTGACGCCCAGCGACTGTCGGTGCTGCAGTAGTTCCACGAGCGCTGCCGAGTCGGCGTCGGTCTCGGGCAGCGGCCGTTCGACGGTGGTGGAGATCTCGATGCTGCCGGGGTCGCGACCGGCGCGTTCGGCGGCCGCGTGCACGATGCCCTTCCGCCGGTTCCAGTCGTCGTCGCCCCGGAACCAGCAGTTCCAGCGGTCGGCGAGCCGGCCCACCATGGGCAGTCCGATCTGCTCACCGGAGGCGCCGATGCAGATGCGCGGCACCGGGTCGGGCAACGGCGGTGCCGACGCGCCCTCGATGCGGAAGTAGGTGCCCTCGAACGACGGCTCGTCCTCGGTCCACATCAGACGACAGATCGTGATGACCTCCTCGAGCTGCGCGAATCGCACCGACGCCTTCGGGAAGTCGTAGCCGTAGGCGAGGTACTCGTCGTCACGCCAGCCGGCGCCGATGCCCAGCACGAACCGGCCGCCCGACAGCACCTGCAGGGTGGCGGCCATCTTCGCGGTGAGTGCGGGCGGCCGGTAGCCGTGGCCGAGCACGTGGTGGCACAGCTCCACGTCGGGGTGCCGTGCCGCCAGCCATGTCAGCGTGGTCCACGCCTCCATGAACGGATCGGTCTTCGCGTCGAAGCCGTAGAAGTGGTCGGCGATCCACAGCGAGTCGAAGTGCGGCAGCACGGTGGGGAGGATGTGCTGGTCCTGGTACACCACGATGGGCCGGTGGTCGCTCCACCGGTTGCCGATCACGGGGGACAGCCAGCCGAACTTCAGGTCATGGGGCACGAGATCATTCTGCACCTCCGGGTCGGGCTGCGCGGCCAGGGTTTGGGACAATCGGCAGATGACCGACACGTTCGATCCCGACCTGCTGCGCGACAAGTACCGCAGCGAACGCGACAAGCGGCTGCGTGCCGACGCGAACGAGCAGTACGTGGAGATGAAGGGGCAG
This sequence comes from Actinomycetota bacterium, assembly GCA_005778215.1. Classification (GTDB taxonomy): domain Bacteria; phylum Actinomycetota; class Acidimicrobiia; order Acidimicrobiales; family Ilumatobacteraceae; genus UBA668. The sequence goes on from SXKB01000221.1 coordinate 3,177, forward strand.
TTCGCCCACTACCTCGACGACCCGTACGTGGAGGTGCAGGAACGGCCGGCGCTGTTCGACGAGGTGGAGGTGGCCATCATCGGCGGCGGCTTCGGTGGCCTGCTGGTCGGGGCACGTCTGCGAGAGGCCGGTATCGAGGACATCCGTCTCATCGAGAAGGGTGGTGACGTCGGCGGCACTTGGTACTGGAACCGGTACCCCGGCGCGGCGTGCGACATCGAGAGCTACGTGTACCTGCCGTTGTTGGAGGAAGTGGGCTTCATGCCCAGCCGCAAGTACGCCACGGCACCCGAGATCCTGCAGCACAGCCGCAACATCGCTCAGCATTTCCGGCTGTACGACAACGCCTGCCTCAGCACCGAGGTCACCGACCTCACGTGGGACGACGGTGACCGTCGTTGGATCATCAGCACCAACCGCGGCGACCGCATGCGCGCCCGGATCGTGGTGATGGCGAACGGTCCGCTGCATCTCCCGAAGC
>SXKB01000222.1 GCA_005778215.1 Actinomycetota bacterium
AGGACCGTGCCACCGGCAAGGAGCAGAGCATGACAATCACCGGTCAGAGCACGCTAGACAAGCGCGACATCGACCAGATGGTGAAGGACGCCGAGGCCCACGCCGAAGAGGACCGCAAGCGCCGCGAAGAGGCCGAGGTGCGCAACAACGCCGACTCGCTGGTGTACCAGATGGAGAAGGTGCTGCGCGACAACGCCGACAAGGTCGACGACGCCCAGAAGGCCACCGTGCAGGGTCCGCTCGACGAGCTCAAGGCCGCTCTCAACGGCAACGACATCGACGCCATCCGTGCCGGCCACGAGAAGCTCATGGCCGCCAGCCAGTCGTTCAGCCAGCAGCTGTACGAGAAGGCGGCTCAGGAGAACGCGGCCGGCACCTCGGCCAGCGGCCAGACCGGCAACGGCGGCACCAGCGGCGACGACGACATCATCGACGCCGAGATCGTCGACGAGCAGTGAGGTCGTCATGACCGACGACTTCAACCCCGACGACCTCCACCCCGAGGAGGTCGTGCTCGACCCCGACCTCACCAGCGAGATGACCCGGCTGCGGCCCATCATCGAGCAGGAGGAAGCCGACGCGGCGGCCGCCGCGGCCGAGGCCGCGGTGGAGCACGACGTCGACGCCCTGTTGGCCGAACGCGACTCCTTCAAGGACATCGCGCTCCGCCTGCAGGCCGACTTCGACAACTACCGCAAGCGCGTCGCCACCCAGCAGGCCGTCGACATCCAGGCCGCCACCGGCAAGATGGCCGAGGAACTGCTGCCCGTGCTCGACGCGTGCGAAGCCGCGTTCCTGCAGCACCCCGCCGAGGTCGAGCCGCTGTTCAACCTGCTGCTCGGCCAGCTGAAGAAGCTGGGCCTCGAGACCATGAACCTCGACGGCCAGCCCTTCGACCCGAACCTCGCCGAGGCCGTGCTGCACGAGCCCGGCGACGGCGGCGAGCCGGTGGTCAGCGAGGTGCTGCGCAGTGGTTACACCTGGAAGGGCAAGGTCCTGCGCGCCGCGATGGTGAAAGTACGCGGCTGACCCACGAGGTCGGCCGCCACGTCCGTGACCGCCGACAGCGAGGGAGGTGAATCCTGATGGCAGCACAGCGCGAATGGTTCGAGAAGGACTACTACAAGATCCTCGGCGTCCCCGACAGTGCCACGCCGAAGGAGATCACCAAGGCGTACCGCAAACTGGCACGCGACAGCCACCCCGACACCCACCCTGGTGACGCGGCGGCCGAGGACCGGTTCAAGGAGGTCAGCGCCGCGTACGACGTGCTCGGCGACGAGACCAAGCGCAAGGAGTACGACGAGGTCCGTCGGCTCGGCCCCGCCGCGGCCGGGTTCGGCGGCCCCGGCGGTGGCCCCGGCGGGTTCAACTTCAACGTCTCCGGCGACGGCCTCGGCGACCTGCTCGGGTCGATGTTCGGTCGCGCCGGTGGTCGCCGCGGTGGGGGTGTGGGCCCGCAGCGCGGCGCCGACGTGGAGGCCACGCTCACGCTCAGCTTCGTCGACGCGGCGAAGGGCCTCACCACCACCTTGCACCTCACCGCCGACGCCCAGTGCACCACCTGCACCGGCACCGGTGCACGCCCCGGCACCCAGCCGCGGGTGTGCTCGCAGTGCGGGGGCCGCGGTGTGGTCGACGACAACCAGGGCTTCTTCTCGTTCCAGTCGCCGTGCCGCGGGTGCGGTGGCGCCGGCGTGATGATCGACAGTCCGTGCGGCACCTGCCGCGGTACCGGCGTCGAGCACCGCCCTCGCGAGGTGCAGGCCCGCATCCCCGCCGGCGTGGCCGACGGGCAGAAGATTCGTCTCCGCGGTCGCGGCGCGCCCGGCCGTCACGGCGGCCCGCACGGCGACCTCATCGTCGAATGCCGCGTGCAGCCGCACGCGCTGTTCGGCCGCGACGGCGACAACCTCACGGTGCGCCTGCCGGTCACGTTCGCCGAGGCGGCGCTGGGTGGTTCGGTCGACGTGCCCACCCTCGACGGTCCTCGCGTCACGCTCCGCCTGAAGCCCGGCACGGCGTCGGGCAGTCGGCACCGCGTGAAGGGCAAGGGCATCGAGACGGCCAAGCACACCGGCGACCTCATCGTCACCGTCGACGTGCACGTCCCCACCGATCTCACACCCGAACAACGCGCTGCGGTCGAGGCCTACGCCGCGGCGACTACGGTTTCCCCGAGGAAGGACTTGGAGGGCTGACCATGCGATCACGCGAACACGCCGTCTACGTCATCTCCGTGGCAGCGGAGCTGGCGGGCATGCACCCCCAGACCCTGCGCATCTACGAGCGCCGTGGGTTGGTGCAACCGGCGCGTACCCAGGGTGGCAACCGCCGCTACAGCGACATCGACATCGAGCGCCTGCGCCGCATCAGCGAGCTGGCCGCCGAGGGCATGAACCTCGAGGGCATCCGCCGCGTGATGGCGCTGGAGGCCGAGGTCGATCGGCTGCGTGCCGAGAACGACGAGTTGCGCCATCTCGCCGCCGGCGCGTTGGCCGAAGCCGAACGCCGCGCGCCGCGCCGCGACCTGGTGCCGCTGCGCCAGGAGGTCACCGTGTTCGGCGGCAAGCGCCTCGGCAGCAGCTGAGCGCCCGCCGCCGGTCAGCACAGATCGCCGCGCTCGGCCGTCGCCGCACGCATTGCCCCATGGGCGAGAAAGGTCCCACTTCTGGGTCACTGGGCTCCCATGGGCGCGAAAAGTCCCAGTAGCGGGACGAAACGCGCCCAACCGGGCCGGGCATGGGACGGCCGGCGCGGGCCTGCCGCGGGTCAGAACAGGTCGCCGCGCAGCTCGTCGAGCGCGCTGCGCACCACGGTGGCCAGGTCGATGGTGCCCAGCACGGCGCGCCCGATGACCGCCGGCTCGCGCGGCACGTCGGGTGGCAACGGTGGCATCTCGCCCAGGAACGCCACCCACTCGGGCGACCCCCACGGCGACACGGGTTCGGGGGCGCGATCGCCCGGCAGGGGCGGCGCGAGCTTGAGGTGACGCTCGCTGGCCCGGCGGGCGCGTGACCCCACCTGCGGCCGCTCGGGCACCTCGCCCGTGGGCGCGCACCGCCATTGCACCAGCAGCTCGGGCCGGGTGACCAGCTCGCCGGCGAAGGCCAGCAACGCCGCCACGCCGTGCTTGCACGGGTCGTCGAAATCGGGGCAGGTGCAGCTGATGAGCAGATCACCGGCCTCGGGCGTGAGCCGGGTGAGCTGCGTGCGCAACGCATCGGCCGACTCGATGGTGAACGGTGCGATGAGCTGCACCGTCACGATCACCTGGTACGGCGTCTCGCGGCTGCCCGCCACGGTGGCCACCAACTGCCCCGGCGCCACCTCCAGCCGACTCACCGCGTGCTCGGCCACGTACCCCTTGCCGCGACGGAAGCGCGCCGGATCGGCCATGCCGGCCACCGTGACCGACAGCAACGTGCTGGCCAGCTTGCCCGCCGGATGCGGAGCCGACTGGAACTGCCCGGGCACCACCACGATGGTCATGACCCACGCACCTTCGACAGGTCGAGCATCACCAGGTCGCGCAGGTCGTCGGTGCTGAGCTCGCTCAACCACGCCTCGCCGGTGGTGCCCACCACGGCATCGGCCAGCTTGCGCTTGTCGTTGATGAGCGCGTCGATGCGTTCCTCGACCGTGCCCTCGCACACCAGCTTGTGCACGAACACCGTGCGCGACTGGCCGATGCGCCAGGCGCGGTCGGTGGCCTGATCCTCCACGGCCGGGTTCCACCACCGGTCGTAGTGCACCACCTGGCTGGCAGCGGTGAGGTTCAGGCCGGTGCCGCCGGCCTTCAACGACACCAGCAGCAGTGGCGAGGTGGCGTCGCCCGACTGGAACTGGGCCACCATGCGGTCGCGGCCGGCCTTCGGCACGCCACCGTGCAGGAACGGCACCTGCTGGCCGAACTTCTCGTGCAGGTGCTGCTGCAGCAGGAGGCCCATCTCGCGGAACTGGGTGAACACCAGTGCCTGCTCGCCGGCGTCGAGCAGATCGGTGACCAGCTCGTCGAAGCGGTGCAGCTTGCCCGAGCGGCCGCCGAGCTTCGAACCGTCGCCGAGCGCGTGCGCCGGGTGATTGCAGATCTGCTTCAACCGGGTGAGCGCGGCCAGCACCAGTCCGCGGCGCTTCATGCCGTCGGTCTCCTGCGCGTCCTTCAGCAACTGGTCGACCACCGCCTGGTACAGATGCGCCTGCTCGCGGGTGAGTGGCGCCCACGCGATCTGCTCCACCTTGTCGGGCAGGTCGGGCACCAGGCTCTTGTCGGCCTTCGTGCGGCGCAGCAGGAACGGGCCGGTGAGCGTGCGCAGCGCCGCGGTGGCAGCGGCGTCGTGCTGGCGTTCGATGGGCTGCGCGAACCGGTCGCGGAACTGCGCGTAGCTGCCCAGCAGCCCGGGCGTGACGATGTTGAAGATGGACCACAGCTCGCTGAGCCGGTTCTCGACCGGCGTGCCGGTGAGCGCCAGCCGCTGCCCGGCCTGGATGGCGCGCATGGCACGCGCCGTGTGCGTGTCGGGGTTCTTCACCGCCTGGGCTTCGTCCATCACCATCGTGGTCCAGTCGACCTGCTGCAACAGCGCGAGGTCCTTCGCCGCCACCTGGTACGTGGTGACCACCAGGTCGTGCTCGGCCACCAGCTGCAGGAACTTCGCACCGCCGGCGCGCCCGGTGCCGTGATGCACCATCACCCGCATGAACGGCGCGAACTTCGCCGCCTCGGCCTCCCAGTTGCGCACCACGCTGAGCGGGCACACCACGAGGTGTGGGCCGGTGAGCCCCGCCAGATGGGCCAGCGTGGTGGGGGTCTTGCCGAGGCCCATGTCGTCGGCCAGACAGCCACCGAGACCCAGGCCGTGCAGGAACTGCAGCCAGCCCAGACCGCGCTTCTGGTACGGGCGCAACGTGGCGGTGAACCCCGGTGGCACCTCGCCCTCGCCGATCTCGGTGTCGGGTAGACCGTCGAGCAGATCGCGCGCCCAACCCGTGGCCGACACGGCAGGTGCCGACGAGTCGGCGTCGGCGGTGAGGCCCGCGGCCTCGAGCTCGCGCTCGAGTTCGGCCGCCAGGGCCAGCAGTTCGAGCGCGCTCATCTCGCCGCGCTCGGCGCGGTGCTCGTTCAGGTTGGCGAGGGCACGCCGCGCTTCGGCGCGGTCGAGCTGCACCCATCGGCCGCCCACTTCGATGAGGCTGGCGCCGTCCTCGGCTGCGCGCCGCAGCACTTCGTCGGGCACCGGTGTGTTGTCGACGACGATCTGCCACTGCACCAGCGCGGTGGCGCCGAAGCGGCCGGAGCTGTCGCCCTCCTTCGGCGTGGCGGTGATGCGCGTGGAGGTCTTGCGGCGCACCAGCTTCTCGGGGGCCACCAGCTCCACACCCACCGCGGCCAGCAGCTCGATGCCCTCGAGCGAGGCGGCGGCCTGGTCGACCGACACGGTGGTGGTGCGATCGGTGAGCCAGTCGGTGAGTTCGGGCACGGCGGCCACGATGGCGTCGATGGCCGAGCTGAGCTGCTGCTGCAACAACGGCATGAACCGCGCCTCGCGCACCAACGACTGCGCGACCGGCGTGGCGCGCTGGGCATCCTCGGCGGTGCACCAGCGGCTGCGATCGTCGACGTCGACGATCTCGAGCGTGAGCGGCCAGTCGCCGCCCTCGCGGCCTGGTGCGTCGTCCTCGTCGAACAGCAGCACGTCGTCGGCCGGCACCGGCAGACCCAACCGCAACCGGGCCCGCAGGATGGGTTCGCCGTCGGCGCGTCGCGCCATGGCCGAGAACTCGCCGGCCACGTGCGCCACGGCCTCCATGAGGTCGTCGGCCACCTCGAACTGACCGGTCTGCGCGATGAGTCCGCGCGTGACGGTGCGCGTGGCACGAGCGTGCGCCGAGCGGATCTCGGGCAGCGAGGCCGACCAGCCCCGTGCCACCAACGTGAGCCGGGTGAGGCGATCGACCATGGAGTGCAGCACGGCCAGCGGGTCGACCGGCGCGGCGGCGGCCACGGCCGGCGGCATCGCGGCCAACAGGGGCTGGGCCGCGGCCACATCGGGTGGGAGCGGCTGCCACTCGGCGTGCCACCACCGGCCGGTGAGGTGGGTGAGCACCGGCAGCACCCGACCCTTCGACACCAACTCGGTGGCATACCGGTGCACGGCTCCGAACCACGCGACCGACGGACTGATGCCGTCGTGCAGTGCGTCGAGCTCGCCCAGCGATGCCAGCGTGACCGCGTCGATGCGCTGCACCATCACGTTCACCCGGCCGTCGGGCAGCGCGAACGGCACCACCCGGGTGGACCCGGCGTACCCCATGCCCGGCCGACGAGCGACGCGCGCCACCTCACTGTGGAGGTTGCCGCCGTACACGCCACGACCCGGCTGCCACGCGACGGCATCGCCGTCGAGCCAGCTGAGCTGCAGCGCGGGCGGAGGGGTGCGAGCAGCCATCCCCGCAGTGTACGGAGCGGGTGCGCGAGGGTTTCGGGGCGTTCGGGTGGTCAGCCCGTGGCGCCGTCGCCCCAGACCTCGTGCACCTTGGCGTACACGCCCTGGTCGAAGCTGAACTCCACCATGTTCCCGTCGGGGTCGGTGAGCGCGCACACGTAGCCCACCGGGTACGGCCACTGCTGTGGCTCCCACGCCAGACAGCCCTCGGCGCGCCCGCGAGCCGCCACCTCGTCGACGTCGTCGCGGCGGGGGACCTCGATGCCCAGATGGGCGAACGGCGCCAGCACCGGTTGCGGACCGCGGGCCCGGTCCTTGTGGAAGCTGACGAGCACGATGATGAACGGCTTGTCGACCATGTCGGGCTGGCCGAGCCACGCGCCGTAGCCCTCGGCGTCCTCGCGCCGGTCGAGCAGGCGCAACGGCGTGAACCGCTCGTACCAGGCGATGGTGGCGTCGATGTCGGTGCAGGGCAACGCCACATGGGTGAACCGCGCGATCGAGGGCCGCTCCATGCCGCCCACCGTACCGCTGTGCGTCAGGCGTGGGAGAGAAGACGTTCGATGTGGCGGGCCACGCCGTCGTCGGCGTTCGACTCGGTCACCTCGTCGGCCGCGTCGCTCACGGCCGGATGCGCGTTCGCCACCGCGACGCGTCGACCGGCCACGGCGAACATCGGCAGGTCGTTGATCTCGTCGCCGAACACCAATGCCTCCGCGCCGTCGATGCCGAGGTGCGCCAACAGCCATTGCAGGCCGATGCCCTTGTCGGCCCCGGCCGGCGCCACCTCCACGGCATCGGCGCCCATGTGGGCCACCACCAGATCGGGCCCCAGCACGGCCGGCAGCTCGGCGATCAGCTCGTGGGCCGTACGGGTGGGGTGGAACGCCAGCAGTTTGATGGCCACGGTGGCGCCGTCGTGCCCCACCAGCGCGTCGGGCACGCTGTCGCCGCCCGGGTCGATGGGCATGCGTTCGCGGAATCCGGCCTCGGCCGTGAAGCCGCGATCGGTGGCCAGTGCGACGCCGATGGCCGGGTCGTGGGCGCGAAGGGCGCGCACGGCGTCGATGGCCACCGGTGCGTCGAACGACACCGAGTGCAGGGTGGTGGCGTCGGGCAGGGTGCACACGATGGTGCCGTTCGCCATCACCCCGTACTGCACGCCGCGACCCGCTGCTTCGATCTCGCGAGCCGCGATGAACGGCGGTCGTCCGCTGGCGAACACCACCGTGATCCCCGCGTCGGTGGCCGCCTGCAACGCGGCGACGGTGCGCGCCGTCAGCTCGCCCGACGGCGACAGCAGGGTGCCGTCGAGATCGGTGGCGATGAGGCGCGGCAGCACCCGGGCATTCTGGCCCGCCGCGTCAGAACACGAAGGATTGGGTGACGTCGATGCGCCACGCGTGCGCCGGGCTGGTCTGCACCGAGCCGGCCAGCGCCGTGCGCGTGATCTGCACCGCCACCCGCACCGACTGCTCGCCGGTGGCGTCGGCCGGCACCTTCACGCGCTCGGTCGCCCCGGTGGCGCACCCGTCGCTGAGGTACGCGTACGGATCGTCGGGTGTGCAGTACGCCGTGTTCACCGGCAGCGTGGCCACGAACGCCGGACGACGCTCGCCGATCTCGTCGATCGCGCGCAGCACGAGGCGGATCCCATCGGGCGCGGTGCGCGCATAGGTGGTGCACGAGGCACCCGGTGCCGCGGCCGTGAGCGTGGCGGGGCCGCACCACACGCCACCCTGCGCCGTCGCCCAGGTGGCCTCCAGCGTCCAGCCCTCGGGCAGCAGTGGGTCGTCGAGCACCACGCCGACCGCATACGTGGCGGTGAGCGGGCTGCGCACCTGCGCGCCGCGCAACGCCACGGTCACGCGGTTGCCCGCGTCATCGGCCACGAACAGATGGGTACAGGCGAAGCCCTCCCAACCGCCGGGCAGCACCGGGTCGAGATGCAGGTCGCCGTCGACCACCGTGACCGGCCGGCTGCGGCCGCCCACCGTGCGCTGCTCGAACGACACGCTGAACTCGCCGGTGGACGTGCGCGCCAGACCCTGCTGGTTGTTCGCCCAGCCCGCGCAGTCGGCGTTCTCCACGAACTCGTGCTGGGCGTACAACTTCGCGGTGCGCTGGTCGAGCGTGCTCACCGCCGGGATGAGCGTGTCGGTGGTGACGGCGTAGTGCACGTGCACCGTCGGCGCGAGCGTGCCGTCGTCGAGGTATTGCTCGCCCAGTGACCCGAAGGCCACCTGGTCGACGAAGGGCGGGTCCTCACCGTCGAGCGGCATCGACACGATCACCTCACCGTCGAGCTCGGTGCGCCCGGTGGCACTGATGGCCAGCAGCCCGGCACTCAGATCGGCGCGACCGGCCGAGGCGTGGGCCCGCACGGTCTCGAGCGGCAACGTGCTGCACGCGAGCAGCAGCCCCTGGCGACCCTCGGCGTCCCACTGTTGCTGCCACTGCTGGTCGAACTCGGGTGACGTCACCATCGTGAGCTTCTCGAGCGGCGTGCCGTCGCTCCACGTGCCCGTCAGTGCCACGCTCGACGGCTGGTTCACCACCACGGCGATGGTGGGGCGCACGGCGGGCGCGAGGAACGGATCGGGGACGGCGCTGCCCTCGATGGTGCCGCACATCGCGGCGTATGCGCCGGTGGCAGCGAACGGCACCGACATCGTGAGTGGATCGAGCACTCGGTCGCCCGGGGTGGGTTCGGCCGTGGTGCGGCCGGCCACGCCGGCACAGGGTGCGTCGACCGCAGTGGTGCACGGGTCGACGAACCCGTCGTCGACCGCGGCTGCCGTGGTGGACGTGCTCTCGACGGGTGCGGCCGTGCTGGGCGGCGCAGCCGGTGGGACGGCGGCCGGCAGCGGCACCGGATCGACCGGCGGCAACGCGGCCGGCGCGGTGTCGTCGACGGGCCGCAGCGTGAGTGCGTCGACCACCGTGGCCGAACCGCTGGCGTCGAGCGCGAGTGGCAGCGCGCCACCGCGCGGCACCACGGTGGCTTCGCTCTCGGGGAAGCCGATCAGCTGCCGCTGGTCGATCACCATCGTGTTGGGCGCACTCGGCAGGCTCCGCAGCGGCGCCTGCGCGTCGAGCTCGGCCCCCGAGGGCATCGGACGGCCCACCACCGTGCCGCCACTCGCGCTGGTGCCACCGGAGTCGCGGGTGAACCAGCCGACACCGCCACCGATGAGCAGCATCACGAGCGGCGCACCGATGAGGAGTGCGGGGGAGGGTCCTCGGCGCGCCATCACGCACACCCGAAGCTGGCGGGGTTGCGCAGCGACACCGTGAACGTGCCGGCGCCCACGTTGCCGGCGCCGTCGGCGGCCGTGGCGGTGATGGTGACGGGCAGCTCACCCGACGCAGGCCCGTTGGCCGTGATGACCAACTGGAAGCGGTTGCCCGCCACCGGGGTGAGGTTGGCCGACTGCGGGCCGGCCGGTGAGTTCCAGTTGGCGATGATCGACCGGATCGACAGCGGCAGCGTGGGGTCGGCCACCACCACCGACACCTCCAGCGACGCCTCGAACGGACAGCCCGGTGCCGGGCTGGTGTAGAGGAACGTGCGCTCTGGCGGGTTGGCCGACACGGTCACCGTCGGCGGGGTGCGATCGGTGGCGATGGTGGTCGAGGTGGTGCTCGACGTCGACGTGGTGCTGGAGGTGGTGGTGCTGCTCGTGGACGACGCGCCCACCGCCGTGCTGTCGGGTGCAGTGGTGGGCGGGGCCGTGGTCCCGGTGACCGGGTCCTCGTCGCACCCCATCTCGGGCAGTTGCCCCCGGTTGGCAGCGGTGGACACCTGCGCGAGCGGCACCCAGGCGAGACGATCCGGGTCGTCGGGATGCCGGATCACACCCCAGCGGCCGGCGCTCACGCCGATGAGCCACACGGCGGCGCCGGGCTGCAGCTGGCCGATGCTCTGCGCACCATCGATGGGGCAGCTGTACAGATCGATCGCGCCCGGTGCCGACTCGGCCTCGTCGCTCGGACCGAACGTGGAGACCAGGAACCAGCCGAGCACGCCGGCCAGCAACGACCCCAGGATCAGCGCGATGCGCGCGCCGCCACCTCGACCGCTCATGCAGTGGCTCCGAGCAGTTGCACCCCGTCAGTAGAGCAGGTGGGCAGGTGATGACGCACGCATCACTATCGGCTCACTCGGTGGTGTTCTCCAGCACCTGGAACATCTTCAGGTCGCTGTAGAAGTCGAGCGCGTAGTCGCCGCCCTCGCGGCCGATGCCGCTGATGCCGCAGCCACCGAACGGGGCGGTGAGGTCGCGCACCAGGAAGCAGTTCGTCCACACCGTGCCCGCTCGCACCGCGCGCCCCATCCGCTCGGCACGCGACTGCGACCCGGTGTACACGATGGCCGACAACCCGTAGGCCGTGCTGTTGGCGAGGCGCACCGCGTCGGCCTCGTCGGTGAACGTCTGGAACGTGAGCACCGGACCGAAGATCTCGTGCTGCACCACTTCGCTGTCGTTGTTGCGCGGCTCGATGAGCGTGGGTTCGTACCACAGGCCGTCGTCGCCACCCAGCGGCGAACGCTGTCCGCCGCGCAGGATGGTGTCGCCGTTGGCTCGCGCCCGGTCGACGAACCCGGCCACCCGGGTCACGTGCTCGGGATGGATCATCGGACTGATGGTGGTGCCGGCCTCGCGCGAGTCGCCCAGCACGTGTGCGTCGGCGAAGCGGTGGAACAACTCGAGGAACTCGTCGCGCACCGAGGCCTCCACCAGCAGCCGCGTGCCGGCCAGGCACACCTGGCCGCTGTCGTCGTACTGGCCGGCGGCCTTCTTCGCCGCGGCTTCCAGGTCGCTGTCGGCGAACACCACGAACGGACCCTTGCCGCCCAGCTCGGCGGTGAACGGCACGATGTTCTCGGCCGCGGCGCGACCGATGTGCTTGGCCGTGTCGGGCGAGCCGGTGAAGCTGATGCGCGTGAGCCGCGGGTCGGCCACCAGCGCGGCGCCCACCTCCTCGCCGATGCCCTGCACCACGTTGAACACGCCGGGGGGCATGCCCGCCTCGTGGCACAGGTCGGCCAGCAGGCTGCAGCTCAGCGGGCTCCACTCGGCCGGCTTCAGAATGACCGTGTTGCCCGCCGCCAGTGCGGGCGCGCACTTCCACGTGCTCAGCATGAACGGCGCGTTCCACGGGGTGATCACCACCGTCGGCCCGGCCGGCATGCGCATCACGCGGTTGGCGGTGCCGTTCGACGACCACACCCGCTCGTCGTACTGCTCGGCCAGGTCGGCGTACGCGCGGAAGTTGCGGGCGCCGCGCGACAGCACGCGCAGCCGCAGGCTCTCCTCCAGCATCGCCATGTCGAGGCACTCCACCGCGGCCAGCGACGGCACGTGCTCGTCGATCAGGTCGGCCACGCGACGCATCACGTCGCCGCGGCCCTTCACTCCCATCGCCGCCCACTCGGGGAATGCCGCTGCGGCGGCCTGCACCGCCAGGTCGGCGGTGTGCGCGTCGCCGCGCGACACGTCGGCCAATTTCACCGACCAGTCGAGCGGCGAACGATCCTCGAACGTGGTGGGCGAGGCGACGCGCTGCCCGCCGATGTAGTGGTCGGTGCTCACCGCGACACCACCGACATCGACGCGATTACCACCCGTGAACGGGCTCACTGGAAGCCCTCGGGCAGCTTCGGACGCACACGTGGGAACGGCAGTTCGCTGCGGTCGGTGTTGTTCGGGCGGCGCTGACCGCGCAACGGCCAGTCGCCGCCCAGCGCGGTGCTCAGCACCTCTTCGGTCTCGGTGGGCTGGGCGCCCACTTCGTCGCTCACCGGCGCCGGGCCCTCGACGATGTGGTTGGTGAGCGCACCGAGACCCTCCACCTCCACCGTCACCACGTCGCCCGGTTGCACCGGGCGGCTGATGGCCGGCGTGCCCGACAGGATCACGTCGCCCGGCACCAGCGTGATGAGGCGGGCGATGTCGGCCACCAGGTAGTGCATGTCCCACGCCATCTCGTCGGTGCTGCCGTCCTGGCGCACCACGCCGTTGACCAGCGTGCGGATGCGCTTGCCGCGGAAGTCCCACCCGGTCACCAGGCCGGGGCCCAGCGGGCACAGCGTGTCGGCACCCTTCACGCGCAGCATCGAGCCGCTGTCGGTGTCGCGGAAGTCGTGCAGCCCGTAGTCGTTGGCCACGGTGTAGCCGGCGATGTAGTCGCCCGCCTCGGCGTGGCTGACGTTGCGGCACGTGCGGCCGATGACGATGGCCACCTCGCCCTCGTAGTTCAACCACTTGCAGTTCGAGGGGCGCACCACCGCGGCCTTGTGCGAGTTGAGCGCGCTGACCGGCTTGTGGAAGTAGGTGGGAGCGGGTGGCAGCGACACGCCGAACTCCTGCACGCGGCTGACGTGGTTGAGGTGACAGCAGATGATCTTGGTGGGCTCCACGGGCGGCAGGTGCACCGCCTCGTCCACCCCCACGGTGCGGCCGTCGCGCGCGACCAACTCGTCGCCCTCCCGCACCATCACGGTGGGGAATCCGTCGAGCAGGATCCTTCGAATGTCGGCCACTACGGGTCCTTTCGGGGCGTTCGGAGGTCGTTCGGGTCCAAACTATAGTGACCCCCCATGACTGCCATGAACGGGTTCATCTTCCCTCGCACCGAGCTGGGTGGGGCGTCGATGCTGCCCCCGATGCCCTGGCACTACAGCGGTGATCTGCTCACCGTCGAGTTCCGCACCGACCCGTCGCGCGTGGCCGAACTGCTGCCCGACCCGCTCACCCTGGTGCCCGACGACCAGGACCCCGGCGCCGTCGCGATGATCTTCGCCGACTGGCAGAGCTGCGGTGACGACTACAGCGAACTGATGGACCCCGTGCGCGCCCAGTACAAGGAGGCGTTCGTCGTGGTGCGCTGCATGTACCAGGGCACCGTCTACAGCCGCTGCGTGTACATCTGGGTCGACAAGGACTTCGCACTCGTACGCGGCCACTTCCAGGGGTACCCGAAGAAGCTCGGCAGCATCTGGCAGACGCGCCCCGTCGCCGTCGGCAAGGCCGGTCCGCGCATCGCCCCCGGAGGCCGCTTCGCCGGCACCGTCGCCTACCACGACCGCCGCATCGTGAACGCCTACGTCACCCTGCGCGAGGAGAGCCCCACCAACGGCTTCGTGAACGGCCACCCGATGGTGCACTCGCGGTACATGCCGCGCATCGAGAACGACGGCACCGACAGCTACAGCGAGCTCGTCACCATGAGCGGCCGCGATGTGGAAGTGGGTCCCGCGTGGCGCGGCGACGCCGAGATCGAACTGCTCCCGAGCCCGGTGGAGGAGGTGGCGAGGTTGGAGGTGCGCGAGGTGATCGGCGGCTACTTCCGACAGGTCGGCACCACGTTCGCCGGCGGCACCACCCTGGAGGGCTGACATGTCATCTGGACCCGACCCCACGCTCGACCTCGGGCCCGACGACCTCGACATCGTCGACCCCGACTCGTACCGCAACGGTTTCCCGCATGCCACGTTCCGCCGCCTGCGCGACCACGACCCCATCAGTTGGTGGCCCGAGCACGACGGCGGCAAGGGGTTCTGGGCCGTCACCCGCTACGAGGACCTGCTGTACGTGAGCCAGCACGTCGAGCTGTTCTCCAGCGCGCAGGGCATCACGCTCGAGGAGATCGAGGGCGACGACTTCCACCTGCGCCGCAACATGCTCGAGTACGACCCGCCCGAGCACACCCGCTACCGCCGCCTCGTCAGCAAGCCGTTCAGCCGCCGCGAGGTGTACGGCTACGAGGAAGGCATCCGCGAGCTGGCGCGCAACGTGGTGCTCGACGCCCGCGAACTCGGCTCGTCGTTCGACTACGTCGACCGCGTCGCGAAGCAGTTGCCGATGAAGATGCTCGGCCGTCTGCTGGGCGTGCCCGACAGCGACGGCGACTGGTTGGTCGAGCAGGGCGACGCGTTGCTCGGCAACCTCGACCCGGAGATGACCCAGTACCCCGTGGGCCTCACCGACACCGACGAGTTCAAGCACATCCCGTTCCGGTCGCCCGCCGCGCTCGAGCTGTACCGCTACGCCGAACAGCAGGCCGAGCTGCGCAAGGGCTGCCCCGCGCACGACGTGATCGGCAAACTGCTCGAACCCACCATCGACGGCGAGCGGCTCACCGAGCTGCAGTTCAAGAACCTGTTCGTGTTGATGGTGAGCGCGGGCAACGACACCACCCGCTACACGATGGCCGGCGGCATCAAGGCCCTCGCCGAGCACCCCGAGCAGTTCGCGGAACTGCGCCAGGCGTGCATCGACCGCAACGACGAGGTCGTCGAGCGCGCCGTCGAGGAGGTGTTGCGGTGGACCTCGGTCACCATGCACTTCCGCCGCACCGCCACCCAGGACGTCGACCTGCGCGGCACGCACATCGAGGCCGGCGACAAGGTGGTCATCTGGTTCAGCTCGGCCGACTACGACGAGCGCCAGTTCCCCGACCCGTTCCGCTTCGACATCCACCGCACCCCGAACGACCACGTCGCGTTCAACCTGCGCAGCCCGCACCTGTGCCTCGGCGCACAGCTGGCCCGCATGGAGCTGAAGGTGCTGTTCGAGGAACTGCTGCCGCGCATCGAGTCGGTCGAGATCGACGGCACCATCGAACGGCTGCGCAGCAACTTCATCTGCGGCATGAAGCGCCTGCCGGTGAAGGTCGCCTGGGCATGAAGCTGGCACCCGAGGCGCGGCCCCTCATCGGGCTGTCCGGTCGTCGTTGGCCGGCCGAGTGGATCCCGCTGTTCGACTACACCGCGCTGCACGGCGAAGAGGTCGACGTGCACCTGAGCGAGTACCCGAAGGTCATCGAACGCGCCGGCGGTCTGCCCGTGCAGCTCACCCGCAACACCGACCCGGTGGCCGTCGTGCGCCGTCTCGACGGTCTGGTGATGACCGGCGGCGCCGACCCAGACCCCGAGCTGTACGGCGAGGAACCGCACCCGCAGCTCGGCCAGGTCGAGCGCGGACGCGACGACTGGGAGCTCGCACTCATCCGCGCCGCGCTCGACGCCCGCATCCCGATGCTGTGCGTGTGCCGCGGCGCGCAGCTGCTGAACATCGCGCTCGGCGGCACGCTGGTGCAGCACCTCGACGCACCCGAGCACGCCCGCTGGGACCACCCCCGCATCGACCGCTGCCACACCGTGCGCGTCGCTCCGGGCAGTCGTGCCGAGGAGCTCTACGGCCCCGAGACACCCACCAACAGCCTGCACCACCAGGCCGTCGGTCGCATCGGCGACGGCGTGGTGGTCACCGGCACCACCGACGACGGTGTGGTGGAGGCGTTCGAGGTCGACGGTCGGCCCGAGGTGTTCGCCGTGCAATGGCACCCCGAGATGCTGAGCGACCAGACCGACCCCGCGTTCCTCTGGCTCGTCCGCGAGTCCGCTGCCCGCGTCGGCCGCTGACGGTTCAGAGGTCGATGGCGTCGACGGTGCGGAGCACCACGCGCAGGTAGCGCGCCATGTCGTCGAGTTCCTGCTCGGTGAGCGCCTGGGTGACCAACGCCTCGTGCTTGTTGAACGCGGGCATGATCTCGTCGACGGCCTGACGACCCTGTGAGGTGATGCTCACCATCACGCGCCGACCGTCGATGCGATCGTTGCGGCGCTTCAACAGGTGTCGCGCCTCGAGCGTCTTCATCACGCCCGTGAGCGTGGCCGCCGTGACGCCGGCCTCGGCCGCCAGTGAACGGGCGTCCATCTCGCCCCACACGCGCAACACGAACAGCGTGGTGAACGCGCTCCACGACAGCTCGTGCTGGCTGAGGATGTTGTTCTCCATGTGGTTCCGCACCGCCGTGGCGGCACGGAAGATGTTGCTCACCGCGGCCAACGCGCCGAGGTCGAGGTCGAGTCCTTCGAACGTGGCCCGCACGTCGCGCTCGGCACGCACCAGGTCGTTCTCGTCGTGGCTGGCGAACAGCTTCGGCATGTCAGGCCCGCATCGCCGCGAGCTCGGCCTCGATGATGCCGCGCACCTTCTCGCGCAGCTCGGGCACGTCGGCCTTCGTGAGTCCCTCGGTGCTCACCGGTTCCAGCACGCGCACCTCGGCGTCGGTGGGATTCATCTTCCAACTCCCGGCCTGCAGCGCCTCGTAGGTGCCGTTCACCACGAGCGGCAGGATGGGCACCTGGTGGTCGATGGCCAGCCGGAACGCACCGTCCTTGAACTCCCCCAACGAACCGTCGCGGGTGCGGGTGCCCTCGGGGAACAGCATCACGCTCGTGCGCTTCTCGAGACGATCGGCGCAGCCGCGCATGGCCGAGACGATGCTCTGCTTGTTGCCGCGGATGAGGCGGATGTCGCCGGCCATCGACATCAACCAGCCGACTGCCGGGATCTTGAAGATGCTCTCCTTCGACAGCCACTTCATCTCCCACGGCAGGTGCGAGATCAGCAGCATGTCGACGAAGCTCTCGTGGTTGCTCACCACCACGTACGGTCGACGAGGGTCGTGGATCATCGTGCCCGACGTACGGAACTTCCACAGCGGGTTGAACCAGTTGTGCACCACGCACAGCTTGCGGAACAACCAACCCGGCCAGTAGCGACCCTTGTCGAACGGCACGGTGGCGAGCCACACGATGCCCACGAGCGGCACCCAGATGGCCACGATGATGCCCAGCACCAGCCACGCCCACAGCGAGAGCACGGTGCGGGCGACGGTGTTGCCGAAGAGTGTGGTGCGCCAGGTGGCCTTCGCCATAGGGCCACATCGTTGCACGCCACACTCGCTGCGCTCGCACCTAGGGTGCGGGGCGTGCGTCGGCTCCCGCTGCTGCTCGTGCCAGCAGTGTTGCTGGCCGCCTGCGGTGGCGACGACGCGCCCGACGAGCCCACCGTGTTCGACGCGTACGTGGCCGAACGTGCCGGCGGCCAGTGGCGCGCACAGGGCGACGAGACCGTCGAGGTGTGGGTGTGCCGCGTGCCGGCCGACACCACTGCGGCCATCTACGGCGACCTGCCGCTGCGCGCCCCCATCGCGGCGCCGACGCTGGCGAACGTCTTCCAGCAGCAGGTGTCGCGCTACTTCCACCGCATCTCGCACACCGTGTACTCGCCGTCGTTCGTGGCCGGCGGCGATGTCGCCCTGGCGGCCGATGACGGACCGGAGCAGTGCGTGTCCGCCGCCCTCGACCAGGCGAGTGCCCAGGCCGACGTGGTGCTGGCCGTGGCCGACGCCGAGCACGTGGAGGGCGAGGTCGGTGGCATGGGCAGTGGCGGCGACCCCACGGCCATCGACGCGGCCGCCGGCGCCACCCGCCGCTACGCCTACGTGGGTGCCGCCGACTTCGACCGCGCCACCTGGGGTGACACACCGCCGCTCGACCTGGTGCAGCACGAACTCGGGCACGCGCTCGGGTGGGAGCACAGCGGCGTCACCGACGACGACCAGTACCTCAGTGCGCTCGATCTGATGAGCAACAGCGCCGCGCCGCGCGACACGTTGCCCGACCGCCGCGACGCCCCCGACGTGATCGCCATCCATCGCGCGGCGGCCGGCTGGCTCACCGACGCCGACATCACCCAGGCCGATCCGGAAGGCGCCACCACCGTCACGCTCGTCCGCTCCACCCGCGACGACGGCATGCGTCTGCTGGTGCTGCCGGTGGACGCCTCCTCGTTCCTCACCGTGGAGCTGTTGGAGCCCGAGGGCTACGACGACCACCTGCCCGAGGCGGGCCTGGCCGTGCACCTGGTGCACCTCGACGGCGGCATCGACCCGCAGATCGCGGCGCCGCCGTTCACCGACCTGCTCGGCCCCGGCGACACGGCCAGCGTGTCGGGATGGCGGCTCACCGTGGCCGCCGACGGCGCGGTCACTGCCACCCCCGCGCCCTAGTGTCCGGGCCATGACACCTTCGCAGCAGGAACTGTTCGACGCCGCGGTCACCGCGATGGAACGCGCCTACGCGCCGTACTCGAACTTCCCGGTCGGTGCGGCCGTGCGCTCGGCCTCGGGCGTCGTCTACGCCGGGTGCAACGTCGAGAACGCTGCGTACCCGCAGGGGTGGTGCGCCGAGGCCAGCGCCATCGCTGCGATGGTGTCGGCCGGCGAGCGCGAGATCGTGGAGGTGCTCACGGTGTGCCGCAGCGAGCTGGTCGGCACGTGCTGCGGCGGGTGCCGGCAGAAGCTGCGCGAGTTCGCAGCCCTCTCGGTGCCCATCTACGCGTGTGGCCCCGACGGCATCCGCGCGACGTTCACCCTCGACGACCTCTTGCCGCACTCGTTCGGCCCCGAGCATCTCCACTCCTGACCCGTCAGCCCGAGGCTTCCGTGTCACCCCGGGCGCGCGTAGAAGCCTCGGAAACGGGCCAGGTGTCGCGGCGGAGGCGGGCGCGGCGGCCGGTGAGCACGGCGAACAGCAGCACCACCGCGATGCCGACGAGGTCGATGAGCACGCACGCCAGCACGTACAGCCCGGCGTAGGCGACGGCGCGCAGGCCGCCCTCGTCGAGCGAACGGAACAGGCTGAACGACACCCACGCCATCAGCGCGAGGCCGGCACCCACCAGCAGCGCACGCGACGGCGGTCGGTCGCGATCGCTGGCCATCCCGTACCGGTACGGATGGGCCACGTCGCTCCACACCAGCACGGCGTGGCCGGCGGCGAACCAGGCGAGCGCCACGCCGTACGCACCCAGCGTGTCGCTGGGGCGGTGCCACCCGGTGGCCAGCACGGCGGTGCCGAACGCGGTGGCCAGCAGTGCCGCGACACCGGCGGCCACCTTGCGCCACCGCGACGACGACACCATCACCAGGCCGAGCGACAGCACCATGCCGATGGTGGCGTGGCCACTCGGGTAGCTGTTGTTGGCGATGCCCTGCACGTCGGAGAACGACGGCCGGGTGAGCAGATGCAGCTTCAGGATCTCGGTGGTGACCACCGCGCCCGACATGCTGACGCCCACCACGAACACCAACCGAAGGCGTCGCTGGGCGAGGGCGATGAGCACGATGGCGCCGCCCAGCACGAACAGTGACGTCACGCTGATGACACGCAACATGTTGTCGAGTCGCTTCGTGGCCTGCGCCGACACCGCGGCCCGGCCCTCGAACGCGAGGTCGTCGATCTCCTGACCCCACTGGGTGCGCACGAACACGACGTAGAACAGGGCCACCGAGATGGCCGACACGATGCTGATGATGACGGAGAGGCGGATCAACCGCTGCTGGTCGGTGCGATCGGAGGACGACACGGCCGTCAGCGTAGGTGGCGCGGGGCGTACGCTGTCGGCCGATGTCCGCCAGAACGCCCCACCTCACCGCCAAGCTGCAGGGCTTCGGCACCACCATCTTCGCCGAGATGTCGCAGTTGGCCGTGGCCACCAACAGCGTGAACCTGGGGCAGGGATTCCCCGACTCCGACGGCCCGCGCGAAGTGCTCGACGCGGCGATCGACGCCATCAACGGCGGCCTGAACCAGTACCCGCCCGGCCCCGGCATGCCCGTGCTGCGCGAGGCCATCAGCCGCCATCAGCAACGCTTCTACGGTCTCGCCTACGACCCCGACACCGAGATCCTGGTGACGGCCGGGGCCACCGAGGCGCTGGCCGGCGCGCTGCTGGCGCTGCTCGACACCGGCGACGAAGTGGTCACGCTCGAGCCGATGTTCGACAGCTACGCGCCGTGCATCTCGATGGCGGGTGCGGTCTCCAAGCCCGTCACCCTGCGGCCGCCCCACTACGGCATCGACCCCGAGGCGCTGCGCGCCGCCATCACGCCGAAGACCAAGCTCATCCTGTTCAACACGCCGCACAACCCCACCGGGCGAGTGTTCACCCGCGAGGAGGTGCAGTTGGTGGCCGACCTGGCCATCGAGCACGACCTGCTGGTGATCACCGACGAGGTGTACGAGCACCTGGTGTTCGACGGCGTGGAACACGTGGCGTTGGCGTCGCTGCCGGGCATGCGTGAGCGCACGCTGGTCGTCTCCAGCGGCGGGAAGACGTTCAACACCACCGGGTGGAAGATCGGGTGGATGTGCGGTCCCGCCGCGGTGGTCGCCGCGGTGCGCACCGCGAAGCAGTTCCTCACCTACGTGAACGGCGGCCCGTTCCAGCCCGCCATCGCCGTGGGCCTCGACCTGCCCGACCGGTTCTACGCCGACCTCGCCGCCGACCTGCAGGCCAAGCGCGACCGACTGATGCCCGGGCTGCTCCGCGCCGGGTTCGAGGTGTTCCCCACCTCGAGCACCTACTTCGTCACGGTCGACATCCGGCCGCTGCAGCCCGACGGCGACGGCATGGCGTTCTGCCGGGCCCTGCCGCATCGCGTGGGCGTGGTGGCCATCCCCACCGAGGTGCTGTACCAGAACAAGCGGGAGGGCCGTCACCTGGTGCGGTTCGCGTTCTGCAAGCGGCTCGACGTGCTCGACGAGGCCGTCGAGCGACTGCAACGCCTCGGCTGATCGCCCGGCCGACCGGACCGGCTGCTGAAACGGTTCAGATATGGCGCAATCGGTGTTCGACGGAATGCGCGCAATGCGGGTCGCAGGAATGTCGACAATTGCGGCGCATCGACCGCGGTGATTCAGCGACGGTCGGGAAGGAACCGGAACCGGTCGCGCACCTCGGCCACCTTGGCCGGCTCGATGTCGGCGAACAGGATGGTCTCGCCCTGCGACCCGGTGGCCAGCAGCTCGCCGAGCGGATCGACCACACGGCTGTCACCCACGTACTTCAGCCCGCCGCCCTCGCCCACCCGGTTGCAGCCCACCACGTAGGCCTGGTTCTCGATGGCTCTGGCCTGCAGCAACGCCATCCAGTGCTGGCGACGTGGTTCGGGCCAGTTGGCCGGCACCAGGTACAGGTCGGTGGTGGTGGCCAGCCCCCAGAACTCGTCGGCGAAGCGCAGGTCGTAACAGACGAACGGGCTGACGCGCACGCCCTCGATCTCCACCTGCACCAGACGGTCGCCGGCCCGGAAGTGGGCGTCCTCGCCGCCGAACGTGAACGGGTGGATCTTGTGATAGCGGTGCACCGTGCCGTCGGGCCCGGCCAGCACGAAGCTGTTCGCCGGCCGCCGGTCGGCCGGGTCGCTGTCGGCGGGGATCTCGGGGCAACTGCCGCACACCCACACCCCGTGCAGGGCGGCCTGCTCCTGCAGGAACTGCGACGACGGCCCACCTTCGGGCTCACCGAGCGCCGGGTCGTCGACGGCGAAGCCGGTGGAGAACGTCTCCGTGAGCAGCACCAACCGGGCACCACCTGCTGCTGCGGCGGCGATCATTGGCGCCAATCGACGGAAGTTCGCCGCTCGGTCGTTCCAAATGATGTCGTGTTGTACAGCCGCGAGGCGCATGTTCCGATACTACTCCCGGACCTCGAAAGGGCGTAGGGTGACAGCGATGCAGGAACTTCGGACGGAACCGCGTCAGCGGCGCAGTCAGCAGTCGATCGACGCGATCCTCGACGCGGCCGAACAACTCATCGCGGAACAGGGCCAGGTGGGCTTCACCGCCAACGAGCTGGCGGCTGCTGCCGGCATGTCGATCGGTCGCGTGTACTACTGGTTCCCCGACATCCCGGCCGTGGTGACAGCCCTCGTCGAGCGCAGCGCGGTGCGCATGGCGCAGGTGTTCGGCGCCTCGGTGCAGGCGGCGCACGGCACCACCACCCCGCTCCTGCTGCAGCGGGCCATCCGCCAGATGTGCGTGTACGTGGAGGAGAACCCGGCCGCCGTGGCGCTGTGCCTCACCGGCGGCAACGACGGCCCCGGTCGCGTGATGAACGAGCGTCTCGTCGAGTTCGCCACCTCGCTGGTGCGCGACCGAGTGCCCGGCATCCCCGACCACGAGACCGAGATCGTGGCCCGCACCGCCGTGGGCATCACCCTCGGCATGCTCAACGGCTACAACCAGGTGGCCGCCGAGTTCCGGCCGTACATCGAGCAGGAGCTCGTGTACGTGCTGTCGGCCTATCTGTACGCACGGTTCCCACCGCCCGACGACTTCACCTGGACCGCGCCCGAGCGCGCCGTGCAGCCGTCGCGCCCGTCGCGACGCGACTTCACCGAGTCGGGCCGCGTGTGGCCCGCACTCGCGCCCGATCAGCCCGGCTGATCCGGCACCGGGCTCAGTCGAGCCGCCACTCCATCAGGCACACGGTCTTCTTGCCGCCGTCGGTGTCCTGCTGACCCACCTCGCGGAACCCGACGCGCTGGTGGAACGCGAGCGACGTCTCGTTCGGCGGCCGCAGGTTCACCTCGCACAGCACCACCGGACGGTGCCCGGCCACCGCGTCGTGGAGGGCCGCGTAGAACCCGCGGCCCACGCCGAAGCGGCGGAAGTCGGGATGCACCGCGATGCGGTCGAGGTAGGCGAAGTCGGCGTACCGCTGGCTGAACCACGCGTAGTTGAGGCTCTCGTAGTCGAGCCCCGGCCCGAAGGTCCAGCAGAAGCCGGCGAACGCACCGTCGACCTCTGCCACCAACGCCAGCTCGGCCATGCCGGTGAGCCGCACCACGTCGTCGGCGTCGAGCTCGTTCAACTCGGGCACGTTGGCGTTGTTCAACGCCAGCACGTCGGCCAGGTCGTCGGGGGCGTAGGGGCGGATCAGCACGTCCGCCGAGACTACCCAGGCGGCGCGACGTAGCCTTTCCCCATGCTGTTCCGTCACAAGACCGAGATGGTGTCGCCCGACGATGCACTGCCGGGTCGCACCGACCAGACCATGCCGGTGCCCGAGCGGCACTTCGTGCTCGACGCGCCGCTCACCGGCCCCTGGCCCGAGGGCATGCAGACCGCGGTGTTCGGCCTCGGTTGCTTCTGGGGTGCGGAA
>SXKB01000223.1 GCA_005778215.1 Actinomycetota bacterium
GACCGCACCCCTCGACACCTTGTGTGGCGTCACCGTGCGCTGCGAAGGTTCGGAAAACCTTCGGAAAAAACGCAACAGCGGCCCGAAGGCCGCTGTGGTGGTCGAGACCGGCGTCGATCCGGTGACCCTACGCTTTTCAGGCGTATGCTCTGCCGACTGAGCTACTCGACCGTGTTGGTCGGCCACTCGTGTGAGCGACTGACCCCGATCGGGCTATCTCCCGAGCGGTCCCGACGGGACTCGAACCCGCGACCTCCGGCTAGACAGGCCGGCGTGAACTCCAACTTCACCACGGGACCAAACTGAGAAGATCGGTCTTGCTGACTGACTTTCGCACCCCCAACGGGATTCGAACCCGTGCCGCCACCTAGAAAGGGTGGTGTCCTAGGCCACTAGACGATGGGGGCATTGGACGACTCCGGTTGAGAGCGTGAGCACACTATCAGGGACTGCCCGAAAACACCCCGCGATTCGCGCGAACTTCGGGCGGTACGGTGCCGACGTGCGTCTCGAACTCGAACCGTCCCTCGTCGCCACCGACTACCCCTTCGCCCACCACCTGCGGGTGCGGTTCGCGGAGACCGACGCGATGGGCATCGTGCACCACAGCCGGTATCTGCCGTATCTCGAGGAGGCCCGCGTGGAGTACCTGCGGCACCTCGGACACCCGTATGTCGAGCTGCGCGCCGAAGGCGTTGATTACGCCGTGCTCGAGGCATTTGTCCAGTACCGAATGCCACTGCGCTTCGACGACGAGGTGACGGTGCACCTGCGCATGGGCGCCGCCACGCGCGCCACGTTCCAGATGGCGTACCTGCTCACAGTGGGTGCCGAAGTGCGCGCAACCGCCGTCACCGTGCACGGTTGCGTGAACGCCGACGGCCGACCGGTGCGCATGCCGACCTGGTTGCTGGAACTGTCCAGCGAATAGACCCCATGTTCGACGGCCGCGATCGTTCGCGGATCGTCACGCGACCTTCACCTTGGGTCGTTACGGTCGCACCCGTGATCGGCATCTGCACCGACTCCAGCGCTCAGCTGCCGCCCGACCTCGTCGCCCATCTGGGCGTCGAGGTGGTGCCGTTGACGGTGACGATCGACGAGATCGACCACCTCGACGGGGTCGATCTCGATGCCGACGAGTTCTACGGCCGTTTCGTCTCAGGGACGTGGCCGAAGGTGCGCATGTCGGAGCCGAGCTCGGGGCAGATGGCCGCGGCCTACGAGGACCTCGTGGCCCGCGGGTGCACCGAGATCCTGTCCATCCACGTCACCGGCGCAGTGACCGGTGCGCTCAACGCCGCCCGGCTCGCGGCACACCACAGCCCGGTGCCGGTGCGCGTCATCGACTCGGGCAGCGTGGGGTTCGGTGTCGGGTGCTGCGTGTGGTCGGCGGCCGACGCCATCGCTCACGGTGCGACGCTCGAACAGGCCGCCGTGGCCGCCGAGTTGGCGGCCGCGCAGCTCGGGCACCTGGTGCTGCTGCACCCGCCCGACGGCAATCCGAACCTCGATCTCGTGCAGGTCGGTGCCGGCAGCGTGAAGACCGTCGGCAACTACCCGCACGCCGTCGATGCCATCAACGAGGTCGCGCAACGCGTGGTGTCGTGGGGACGTCACCTGCGCGTCGGCGTGGGGCACAGCGACCGCCACTCCGGTGTCATCGCCGATGCGCTCGAGGCGGCGGTGGGCGAAGCCGCCAACGTCATCGAGGTGGTGCGGTTCCGCATCGGTCCCAGCATGGGCTCGCTCACCGGACCGGGTGCCGTTGGTTGCGTCATGTGCCCTGCCGGCTGAGCGCCTGCACGGTGCTCTCCAGCAGCCAACTCAAGAACGCGTAGAGATGGTGCTCGCCCACCATCGGGTCGTCGTCGCGCACGGCGGCAGGGTCGTGCTCCTCACCGACGTCGAGCAGCACGCCGAGCACCAGTCGCACTGCGTTGAGGGACTGCATGAACCCTTGCACGCCGGCCTCGTCGAGCGGCTCGCGCGACGTGAGCGAGCGCTCCACCTGCTCGATGCTCGCCAGCCGTGAGGCGACCAACTCCTCGCGCATGTACTTCTGGTACTCCGCTTCGGCCTCGGCGTCGTCGGCAAGGTGGTAGGCGGGCGGGAAGAGACGGCGCAGCAACGGTGCCGTGTCGGGATCGTCGCTGAGAATGAGCCCGCGCAGCTCGCCCAGCAACCGCACCACCAGCTCGGCCTCTTCACGTTGCAGGTGCACGACATACCCACGCGAGGTGCGCTCGACGAGGTACTTGGGTCTCCGGAAGGCCATGACGCCTCCAACGTACCGCTACGCGGGGTCGACCTTCCCGGCGGCCGTCGCAGCGTCGAGCCGCGTCAGTGCCTCGGCCCACACGCCGGGCAACGCGGGCTCGACGTGCTTGCCGTTGCGATCGATGACGCGCGAGCGGGTGATGCCGTGCTCGCGCCAGGCGCTGCCACCCTCGGCGCAGTTCAGCAGCATCGGCGCCACACGGTCGACCGCCATCACGTAACGAGCCTCGGGTGTGTCGCCACGCTCGTACTCCTCCCACAGTTCGCGGAAGTGCTCGCCGAGTGCGGCGGGCAGGATGCCGAACAGTCGGTCGGCGGCGGCCTCCTCACGGGCACGCTTGGTGTCGGCCAACTCGGTGGTGTCGTACGCGAACGTGTCGCCGGCATCGATCTCCACGATGTCGTGCACCAGCGCCATGCACACCGCGCGACCGAGGTCGACGGGCTCGGTGGCGAAGCCGGCGAACACCATCGCGGCGATGCCGAGATGCCACGAGTGCTCGGCCGTGTTCTCGCGCCGCGAGCCGTCGGACAGCCAATTGCGGCGCTCGACGCCCTTCAACGCGTCGGCTTCCATGAAGAACTGCAGTGCCGCGCGCACGTCGGCCTGGGCATCGTCGCTCATCGGGCCGACGGTACTCGCTTCGTCGAAGTTACCCATGAGTAGTTACTGTGGCAGCCCATGAGCGAGATCAAGAAGGTGGGCATCCTCGGTTCCGGCATCATGGGCTCCGGCCTGGCCGAAGTGGCGGCACGCGCCGGCTACGACGTGGTCGTGCGGTCACGCAGCCAGGCATCGGCGGATGCGATGGTGGCGAGCATCGACAAGGGCTTCGCCAAGGCCATCGAGCGTGGCAAGTCCACCGAGGAAGAACGGGCCGCCGTGCTCGGCCGCATCCAGGCCACCGATCACCTCGGTGCCGTGGCCGACTGCGACCTCGTCATCGAGAGCGTGGTCGAGGACCTCGCCGTGAAGAAGGCGCTCTTCGCCGAACTCGAGCAGATCGTGAAGCCCAGCGGCATCCTCGCCACCAACACCAGCACGCTGCCGGTGGTGGAGATGGCCATGGTCACCCAGCGCCCCGACCAGGTGTGCGGCATCCATTTCTTCAACCCGGCACCGATGATGAAGTTGGTCGAGGTGGTGCGCCCCATCACCGCCAGCGACGACACCATCGCCACCGCCATGGCGTTCGCCGCCAACTGCGGCAAGGACGGCGTGGAGGTGAAGGACCGCGCTGGCTTCATCGTGAACGCGCTGCTCTTCCCCTATCTCAACAACGCCGTGCGCATGTGGGAGGTGGGCACCGCCTCGATGGAGAGCATCGACACCGCCATGAAGGGCGGCTGCAACTTCCCCATGGGGCCGTTCGCGCTGCTCGACCTGGTGGGTCTCGACACCTCGCTCGCCATCCTCGACGCGCTGTACGCCGAGTTCGCCGACCCGAACTACGCCGCCGTCCCCACGCTGCGCCGCATGGTGGCCGCCGGCCACCTCGGCCGCAAGACCAAGCGCGGCTTCTACACCTACTGACCCATCCGCCGCGGTCGCGCCCCGCGCGGCAGACTGAGCGGCGATGCCCGTCGAACCGCCGGCCACGCCGTGGCTGCTCCCCTCGCCCGACCGTGCCGACGTGCACGGCCTGGTGGCCGTGGGCGCCGACCTCGAGCCCGGCACGCTGCTCGCCGCGTATCGCAGAGGGCTGTTCCCCATGCCGTTCAGCCGGCGACGCATCGGCTGGTGGTCGCCGGATCCGCGCGCCGTGCTGCCCCTCGACGGCCTGAAGGTGTCGCGGTCGCTGCGGCGCAGTTGCGCCCGGTTCGAAGTGCGGTTCGACACGTCGTTCGAGACGGTGATGCGCCACTGCGGCGATCCGAAACGACCGCACGGCTGGATCAACGACGAGTTCGTGCGGGCCTACACACGGCTGCACGAGCTCGGCTGGGCGCACAGCGTGGAGACGTGGCTCGACGGCCGGCTGGTGGGCGGCCTGTACGGCGTGCGCATCCACGGGTTCTTCGCCGGTGAGTCGATGTTCCACACCGAGACCGACGCGTCGAAGGTGGCACTCGTGGCGCTGGTCGACTGGCTGCGCGACACCGGCGCCAGCCTGCTCGACGTGCAGTGGCGCACCGAGCATCTGGCCTCGTTGGGTGTGGTGGAGCTCCCCCGCGACGAGTATCTCCGACACCTCAACGAGGCCATCCGCCCTTCCTGAGCAGGTACACCATCGCGGTGGCTGGTGGTCATCCCAGCCACCCGATGGTGTCACCCAGTGGGTTCCGCCGCCCGGTGTGACAAGTTCATCGGTCGTTCCGTACGGGTACTTGAGGGATTCTTGAAAGAATTTTCCGCGGCCCTCCAGTCGCCCCACCGTCCGGGAGTGGCGGCAGCAGGCGCCCAGCGGTCACACTTCCTGCATGGCGAACCGCGACGAACCCTGGTTGATGCGCACCTACTCGGGCCACTCGTCGGCCCGGGCCTCCAACGAGCTGTACCGCACCAACCTCGCGAAGGGCCAGACCGGCCTGTCCATTGCGTTCGACCTGCCC
>SXKB01000224.1 GCA_005778215.1 Actinomycetota bacterium
AACTTGCCGCCGGCGTGCAGCACCGTGAGCACCACCTCGGCAGCGCTCTTGCCCTTGTGCGGGCCAGAGGGGTACGGGTCGACCGGAATGCCACGACCGTTGTCGTCGACGCGGCAGCCGCCGTCGTTGAGCAGGTTCACCGTGATGCGGGTGCAGAACCCCGCCATCGCCTCGTCGACGGAGTTGTCGACGACCTCCCAGATGAGGTGGTGGAGACCCGCCAGACCGGTGGATCCGATGTACATACCGGGCCGCTTGCGGACCGGGTCGAGGCCCTCGAGGACCTGGATGTCTTTGGCGCCGTAATCGGCACTCGGTTGCTTGGCGTCAGAAGCCACACACACCTCGATCAGTTCGGGGGTACAACAGGTCGTGACCTGCACTTATGGAGGCGACGCATGGGGTCCATCGGGGGGGTGGACACCGGTGTCGCGAGGTGTTCCAAGTGTACCTGAGGGGTGTCACGAAGAGGGGGAGGGTGGGGCCTTCCGAGCCATGTGTTTTCAGGGTTTTCCGCGGCCTCGGGCTGGCGCTCAGCGGCGGCGCGCGACCCGCACGTCGATGCGCTCGATCGACGCCCCCGCGACCTCGGCCAGACGGGTGCGCATCGTGCCCTCGAGGAACCGCAACTGGGTGGCCCAGGCAGGGTCGTCGACCTCCACCACGAGGGTGGTGCCGTCGAGTTTCACCGGCTGCACGTGGGCCGCGACCGCCGCACCGACGGCCTCCTCCCACCGCCCGAACACCCCGCCCATCACCGCGGCCGGGGCCTGGGGAGTGCGCCGCTGGTCGTCGGGACGCAGCGACTTCACCACGTCGGCCAGGCTGTCGCCCAGGCGCACCGGTTCGTCGCGTCGCATGTCACTCTCCTAGCACGACGGCGCCCTCGGCGATGCGCAGGATGGCATCGGGGTGGGCCGCCTCGGGCAGCACCCCCGCCGTCGTGAGCACCACCTGGCCCGCCGGCAGGTGATGCAGCAGCGCGGCACACCGCGTGGGGTCGAGTTCGCTGAGCACGTCGTCGAGCACCAGCACCGGGGTGCTGCCCGCCTTCTCGGCCACCATGCGGTGCGCCGCGAGCCGCAACGCCAGCGCCATCGTGCGCTGCTCGCCCTGCGAGGCGTGCGTGCGGGCCGGTAGCCCGCCGATGAACAGGTCGACGTCGTCGCGATGCGGCCCCACGGTGCTGACGCCCCGGCGCACGTCGTCGACCCGCGCCTCGGCCAACGCCGCCACCAGGCCGCGTTGCCGCCAGGCCGGTTCGTAGCGCAACTCCACCGCCGACGGGCGGTCGGCCAGCTGCTCGTACGCCTCCTGCACCATCGGCGTGAGCCGCGCCACCAGCACGGCGCGGGCGTGACCGAACTGGTCGCCCACCTCGGCCAACTTCGCGTCCCACACGTCGAGCGTGATCTCGGTCTCGTCGTTCAGGCGGCCACCGGCCTGCTTCAGCAGCACGTTGCGCTGCTTCACGATGCGGTCGAGCTCCAGGCGCATCGCGTCGTACTTCAACGCCAGGGCCACCAGCGTGTCGTCGAGGAACCGCCGCCGCTCGTTCGGGCCGCCCTTCACCAGGAACAGGTCGTCGGGCGAGAACACGGTCACGCGCATCACGCCCAACAGGTCGCGGGTGCGGCTGAGCCGCTGTTTGTTCACCTGCACCCGGTTGCGGCCGTGGCGCGACAGTTCGAGCTCCACCAGCAGCTCACGGCCGTCGGGGTGCGTGACCGTGGCACGCACCACCGCCGTGTCGGCGCCGACGCGGATGAGCGCCTCGGTGGGCGCACCGCGGAAGCTGTCGAGCGAGGCGAGGTAGGCCATCGACTCGGCCAGGTTGGTCTTGCCCTGGCCGTTCAGTCCCACGACGGCGGTGATGCCCGGATGGAAGTCGAACGACGCCTCTCGGTAGTTGCGGAAATCGACCAGCTCGAGCTTGGTGACGATCACCCGCGCAGCCCCACGGCGTCGGCCCGCCAGAACACGTCGGCGTACGCGAGCGCGCCCCGCAGTGACGGGTCGTAGTGCGGCAGCGGGTAGGCCATGAACGCCGCATCGGGCACACGGGTGGACGCCGGCGTGAACCCCATCGTGGAGGCCCTGCGGAACCCGAGTTTCGGGTAGTAGTCGGGGATCCCCTCCAGGAACACGAGCGGCTCGGGCCGGTCGCGCAACGCCTCGAGGGCGCCGAGGATGAGCTGCGACCCGATGCCCTGGCGCTGCACATCGGGGCGCACCCCCACCGGGCTCAGCACCAGCACGTCGACCACGCGGTCGGGTGCATCCACGAACGACGGCGTGAACAGCACCATCGCCAGCACCTCGTCGTCGCGCACGGCCACGAACGCGAGCTCGTCGCGCCAGCTCCACGAGGTGCGCTGCAGGTCGAGGAGCACCGGAATGCCCGGATCGTCGAACGCGTCGATGCACACCGCACGGGCCGCCGGCCACTCGTCGGGCCGCATCACCCGCACCGACACGTCGGTGGTCATGACCGGTCCTTACGGCACCCGGACGGGCATCAGCAGGTACAGGTACTCGTCGTTGCCCGCCCCACGCACCACGGCCGGCTTCAGCGCGTCGACCGTGCTGAGCGTGACCTGCTCGCCCGAGCACGCCTCGATGCCGGCCATCAGGTAGTCGGGGTTGAACGCCACGGTGAGCTCGGAGCCGGAGTACTGCGCATCGAGTTCCTCGGTGGCGTTGCCCACGTCCTGGGTGATGGCCTGCAGGCGCAGCATGTCGGCGCTCATGTGCAGGCGCACCGGCGTGGAGTCGCGGGCCAGGATCTTCACACGGCGCACGGCCTCGAGCAGCGGCTCGCGGTCGACGGTGAGCACGTTGGGATGGCTGGCCGGGATGAGCTGGCGATAGTTCGGGAACTCGCCCTCGATGAGCCGCGTGGTGAGGCGGGTGGTGCCCACCTCGAACGTGGCGTCGCGGTCACCGAGGCGCATCGTGACCTCGGGGCCGGCACCCACCAGGCGCTGCAGCTCGGTGAGGGCCCGACCGGGCACGATGAC
Source organism: Actinomycetota bacterium (assembly GCA_005778215.1). GTDB lineage: Bacteria > Actinomycetota > Acidimicrobiia > Acidimicrobiales > Ilumatobacteraceae > UBA668. Next base: position 3,021 of record SXKB01000224.1, read on the forward strand.
CTTCTCGTCAGCCGACAGCACCTGCTGGCCGGTGAGGTCGCGCACGGCCAGACGGTACGAGTCGGTGGCCACCATGCGCAGGCCCTCGGCCTCGGCGGCCATGAGCACGCCGGTGAGGATCTGCCGAGCCTCGTCGTTGCTCGCAGCACGGGTGACCTGACGCAACGCGTCGCCGAACTCGGCCGACGGCAGCGTGACCGACGACGTGGTGGGCGCCGCCAACTTCGGGTAGTCGTCGAAGCTGAGCGGACGCACGCTGAACTGCGACCGGCCGTTCGAGATGCTGACCTCGTCGCCCTCGACCACGAAGTCGACCTTGCCGGTGCCCAGGGCACGCACGATGTCGGCCGCCAGCTTGGCGTTCACCACCACGCCACCGTCGCGCTCGCCGCCCACCTCGGTGGTGAGCTGGATGGTGAGATCGAGATCGGTGCCGGTGACCGTGAGCCGGTCACCGGTCAGTTCGAGGCGCAGCCCCGACAGCACCGGCAGCGCGCCGGAGCGGCCTGTGGCGGCACGGCCTGCAGTGGTGAGCGCTTCGGCCAGTGCTTCTCGTTCGCAGCGGAACTTCACAGCGTTCCCTTTCTCGACAGGGTGTCTGTAGATCGGTAATAGAGGTAATAAGGGCTGTGGATTGTGCACAACCCCCTGTTTGCCCAGCGTAGGTGCCCGAACACTGTGCACACCGGTTTCCCCACGCGCGCACAGGTGAAAAATGACGCGTGTGTAGTTCGGTGGACAGTGGGGTGGTTGTCCACCGCGCGAGCGTCGTCGTCCACATGGTGCGCGCGGGGGTGTGACGTCGTCGTCATGACGTCTTCAACCGCTGGACGAGATCGGTGACCTGGTCGTAGATCTGCTTGCGCTCCTTCATCAGGCGCTGGATCTTGTCGACGGCGTGGATCACCGTGGTGTGGTCGCGGCCACCGAACAGTCGGGCGATGGCGGGATAGCTCAGGTCGGTGAGCTCGCGGAACACGTACATCGCCGTCTGGCGGGCCGTGACCAGGGGGCGTTGACGGCTCTTGCCGCGCACCGCCTCGACGCTGAAGCCCAGGATCACGGCGATCTCGTTGAGCAACTCCTCGTCGGTGCGCGGCTTCACATAGGCGTCGGACAGCAGGTCACCCAGCAGTTGTTCGGCCAGGTGGGTGCTGATCGGCACGTTGTTGAGGCTGGCGTACGCCGTGACCCGGATGAG
>SXKB01000225.1 GCA_005778215.1 Actinomycetota bacterium
CTTACGCTGTAGCCGGATGCACGGGTTGACGATCGTTGCGCGGAACTACCTGCCCCAGGCGCGGGTGCTGGCGGCGACCTTCCGCGAGCATCACCCCGGGGCCACCTTCACCACCCTGGTGATCGACGGCACCGAGGCCGACCGTCACGACCCGGCCGGCGCCATCCTGCTCGTCGACGACCTCGGACTGCCGCGCGCCGAGTGGCGACCGATGGCCGCGATGTACACGGTGATGGAGTTCGCCACCGCGTTGAAACCGGCCGCACTGCGGCACGTGCTCCGCTCGGCGGAACCCGGCGAGGCGGTCGCCTACATCGATCCCGACATCCAGGTGATGCAGCCGTTCACCGACGTCTTCGAGCGCGCCGCCCTGCACGGCATCGCACTCACGCCGCATCTGTTGCAACCCATGCCTCGCGACGGCCACACGCCGGACGAGTCGGTCATCATGCACGCCGGCATGTTCAATCTCGGGTTCATCTGCGTGGGCGCCACAGCGATGCCGATGCTCGACTGGTGGCACGAGCGGATGCGTACCGACGCCGTGGTCGACCTGCACCGGGCGTTGTTCACCGACCAGCGGTGGATCGACTGGGTGCCGTCGCTCTATTCGCACACGGTGGAACGCGATCCCGGGTTGAACGTCGCGTACTGGAACATCCACGAACGCCCGCTCACCGTGGACGCGTCGGGTGTGGTGCACGCCGCCGGCGCGCCGATTCGGTTCTTCCACTTCAGCGGCTTCGATCCCGACGTTCCGTGGCGACTGTCGAAGCATGCCGGCCCGCGGCCACGAGGGCGGCTGAGCACCGACCCCGTGCTGGCCGAACTGTGCGCCGGGTACGCAGCGCTGCTCGACGCACAGGGCTTCGGCCGCCGCGCCGGCACGTACGGTTTCGACCGCGCCGCCAATGGCAGCGCGCTGCATCCACTCGTGCGCACGGCGTACCGGCGCGACTTCATGGCGGCCACGACCGCAGGCAACACCCCGCCCCCTGACCCGTTCGATCCGGCCCAGGCCGACGACTACACCGACTGGCTCACGAGCAGCACGGTGGGCCCACCCGACGCAGCAATCAGCCCGTGGGAGTACAGCCTGTACCTCACCCGGCCCGACATCTCCTTCACGTTCCCGGCCATCCACGCCGCCGATGCCCATCGATACCGCGACTGGCTCGACATCGATCCGCACGCGGTCCAGGTGCGGCAACAGGTGGGCGCGCCGAGCCGAGCGCGCACCACCCGCACCACGCCGGCCGATCGACGCGACACCTCGGGCTGGAACGTGGTGGGCTATCACGCGGCCGAGCACGGCGTGGGCGAGTCGGGCCGACGCATCGCCATGGCGGTGCGCCACCTGGGCCTCCCCACGCACGTGGTCGGCGTGCACGCCGCAGGTGCGCGACATCAGCACCGACTGCAGCACGCGGCGGCGGGCGAGTTGCGTCACCGCGACACGATCTACTGCGTGAACGCCGACGAGACCGAGCGGGTGGTGTCGGTGCTCGAACATCGAGACCTCCGTCGCCACGACGCCCGTCGCATCGGGTTGTGGTTCTGGGAGGTCTCGGTGCTGCCGCCCGAACATGCGCGTGCTGCGGCCCTGCTCGACGAGGTCTGGGTCACCAGCGAGTTCACGCGCGACGTGGTCACCGCGGCGGCCGACGTGCCGGTGCGCATCGTCCCCCTGCCGATCACTCCCGTCACCCACCCGACCTCGTTCCGGCGCGAACACCTCGGTCTGCCCGGCGGCACGCTGTTCACCTTCTCCTTCGACTTCAACTCGGTGTTCGAACGGAAGAACCCGCTCGCCACGGCGGCCGCCTACACCGCTGCATTCGGACCCGACGATGGCGCCTCGCTGTTCATCAAATCCATCAACGGGCACCGTGACCCCCTGGCACTGGAGCGACTGCGGTGGGCCGTACGCGATCGACCCGACATCCACGTGGTCGACGGCCACTGGCACGAGTTCGAGATGCAGGCACTCGTGGAGCTGAGCGACTGCTTCGTGTCGCTGCACCGCAGCGAGGGCTTCGGATTGCACCTCGCTGCGGCCATGGCGGCCGGCACACCTGTCATCGCCACCGGCTACTCCGGCAACCTCAGCTTCATGCACGACGACGTGGCATTCCTGGTACCCCACCGGCTGGTGGAGGTCGGCCACGGCCACGGCCCATATCCGGCACACGCCGTGTGGGCCGACCCCGACATCGAGGCCGCCGCAGCGTTCATGCGCACCGTGGCCGAGCAGCCCGAGATCGCGGCGGCGAAGGGCGCTGCGGCGCAACGACACGTGCTCGACGTGCTCGGTCTCGACACAGCCGTGGCTGTCATGGAACCCGTGCTCGTTCCCGAACTGAAGGTGGTCTCATGACACGAGCGTTCCTGCTCATCGGCGACATCGGCGACGACGTGTACCACGTCGGCGACGAGGCGATGTTCGAGACCGCGTTGGCAGAGATCGCCAGCCGCTGCGACGCCGACATCACGGCCGTCACGTCGAACCCGACCGTCGTCCACGATCGATACGGCGTGAAGGCCGCCCCCCTCCTGGGCTTCGACCATCGTGTCGGGTCGGCGTACGACACCAACCGCGAGCGCCGCCTGCAGGAGATCCTCGACGGAACCGCCGCCGACCCGGCCGCGGTGTCGATGCGCATGGCCGTCGCCGACGCCGACGGCGTGCTCGTGTGCGGCGGCGGCAACCTCTCGGCGTCGTGGCCCCACCTGCTGTACGAACGCCTCACACTGCTCGCCCTGGCGGCACAGGCCGACATCCCGGCCGTGCTGGTGGGCCAGACCGTCGGCCCCACGCTCACCGGCCGATCGGCGGCGAGGTTGACCGATGCCTTCGGCGGTGCCGCGTTCGTGGGCGTGCGCGACATCCCTTCTGCGCAGTTGGTGCGCCAACTGTCGCCCGAGGCGCGCGTGCTGCACCACGAGGACGATGCGGCACAACTGCCCAGCGCCGCGCGACCGCACGAGCTTCCCGATCGGTACGTCGCCTTCACCGTCCACGGCAACGGCGCCGACGACCGCGTGGTCGAGCGCTACGTCGACTTCGTCGGCCACCTCCACGCCACCACAGGCCTGCCGGTCGTGCTGGTACCCCACACCGGCGTGCTCGTGGGCCCCGGCGTGCCCGGCACCGACGCCGACCTGATGGCCACGATGGCCAAGCACCACCCGGAAGCAGCGTGGCTGCATCCACTCCCCGTGCACACCAGCACCGTCAGTGCCGCGGTGCTGCGACACGCGGAGGCCGTGGTGAGCGCACGATTCCATCCCATCGTTTTCGCGCTCTCGAGCGGGGTGCCGTGCATGGGCCTCGCGTCGGGCCACTACACCGACATCAAGCTGTCCGGCGCGCTGGCGCATCATGGCATGGCCGACTGGCGGTTGCCGATGCAGTCCCTGGGCACCGGTGCCGCCGAGGCACTGTTCGACGAGCTGTGGCAGCGGCGCGAGGAACTCCGTACTCACGTCGCCGTGCGCGACTCCGAACGACGCGCCGCACATACGGCGCGATGGGACCTGGTGGTGCGATGCCTGGAAGGCCACGTGCCCGAGCCCGACGACCTGTCCGATCCGCCGATGGTGGCGGCGTTGTCCCCCGACACCGTCAACACCGACGCGGCGCTCACATGGAGCGAGCAGATGCAACGAACGATCCAAGAATACGAACTGCGCGCCGACCGTTCCGAGGAGTACGCGCTGTCCCTGCGCGACGCACTCGATCAGGAGATCGACGCCCGGGCACACGACCGGCGCGAGGCCGAGCACGCGCAGGCGCTGCTGCACGCCGAACTGGCGGCCGCTCGCGACGAACTCGCGCAGGCCAACTGGTCGGCCGCAGCGGCACGTGAGTTGGCCGGCCGCCTGCGCGTCGCGCTCGACCGAGGGCCCGCCGTGGCACCGCCGCCGACGTCCGATGCCGCGGCTCTGCAACGGGAACTCGACGCGATGCGGAACACGAAGCTGTTCCGCTGGACCGCACCAGCCCGCCGTCTGTACGGCCGGATCAGAACGAGTGGTAGCCGCCGTCGATCGTGATCACGTCACCGGTGTGGTAGCTGCTCGCTCGTGAGGCGAGGTACACCGCGAGGCCGGCGAAGTCGTCGGGGGAACCCCAGCGGCGCATGGGCACTCGCGGCAGCACCTTCTGCACGAACGTGTCCCAGCCGAGCGCCGGCGCGGTCATCTCGCTCTCGATCCAGCCGGGCAGCACGGCGTTGCAGCGAATGCCGTGGCGAGCGTGCTCGACGGCGATGCCCTTCATCATCGAGATGAGGGCACCCTTGCTGCCGCCGTAGTGCTGGCCGCGTTGCTGGCCGTACAGCGCAGAGCCAGAGGTGGTGAACACCACCGAGCCACCCTGCGGCTGCTGGTCGACCATCCGCTTCACGGCCTCCTGCGCGGTGAAGAACGCGCCGTCGAGGTTGACGCGCATCACGCGGCGCCATTCCTCCTCGGTCATGCCCACGAAACTGGGCGCCTGACCGCCCACGCCGGCGTTCACGAAGCACGAGTCGAGCCGGCCCAGCGTCTCGACGGTGTGCGCCATCGCGGCGATGACCGCATCGTGGTCACCGACGTCGCACACCACGTCGAGCACCTGGCCACCGTGTGCTCGCAACCGTTCGGCCGCGGCGGTGTTCTTCGCCGGGTTGGTGCCCCAGATGGCCACGGCCGCACCGTGCGCCGCCAATGCGTCGGCCATGCCGAGACCGATGCCGCTGTTGCCACCGGTGACGAGTGCGACGTGACCGGTGAGATCGAACAGGCTGCTCATGCGGAGGCTCCAGGATGTGCGAAGGCACCCATGGCGGCTTCCATGAGCGGGGTCAGGTTCGGGCCGCGGCGCAGCGTGTGGCCGCCGTCGACCGACAGGCACTGGCCGGTGATCCAGCCCGATTCGGGGCCGAGCAGGAAGCGCACCGAGGCGGCGATGTCGTCGACCGTGCCGAGGCGACCCACCGGCATCTGGTCCATGTAGTCGGCCACGATCGACTCGGTGCTCGTGAGACCCACGGAGATGTCGGTGGGCACCAGACCCGGGCGAACCGCGTTGGCGCGGATGCCCACCGAGCCGAGCTCGTCGGCCGCCTGCTTGATCAGCATCTCGAGCGCCGCCTTGCTGACGCAGTACGGCGTCATGAACCGGTGCGTGAGCGGCGCCGCGATGGACGAGATGCCGACCACCGAGCCGCCGCCGTTGCGGGCCATGTGGTCGGCCGAGTGCTTGATGGTGAGGAACGCACCGGTGACATTGGTGTTCATCACCGCGTTCCAGTCGTCGAGCGATGTGAGGTGCAACGGCCCGGCCGAACCGGTGCCGGCGTTCGCCACCACCATCGTGAACCGGCCCACGCCCGCGGCCACCGCGCAGGCCTCCTGCACGGAGGCTTCGTCGGTGACGTCGCAGACCACGGTGTGCACCGATGCGCCTGCGGCCTGCAGACCCGCTGCCGCCGCGGCGAGCTTCTCGGCGTTGCGACCCGCCAACACCACCGTGGCGCCGTCGCGGGCGAGGTGCGTGGCGCAGGCGAGCCCGATGCCGCTGCCGCCACCGGTGACCAGCGCCACCTGTCCGTCCAACTGATGAGTGTCCATGCCCGACCTTCTACTTGATGGCCAACGCGTTCGGCGGACTGGCCACACCGTTCGGCAGGTTCAGCGGCGCCGAGGTGAACAGGCACTCGTAGCGGCCGTCGGCGGCGCAGTCGGCCGCGAGCGCCTCCAGGTTCCACATCTCGCCGAGCGGCAGGCCCAGCATGGGCAGCAACAGCGTGTGGGTGAAGATCTCGTGCAGGCGGCGACGGTCGGCGCGCACCTCGGCCTCGGTCTCCGGCGTCGCCAGCGCGCCGGGCGGCCACACCTCGACCGCGGGGTTGTCGCAGCCGATGGCCGCGATGTGCAGATCCCACAACACCTCCGCCAGACGCTCACCGCTGCGCAGCCCGGGTGTGGCCAGGCCACCGGGTTCGGCCAACGCCGCGCGACGTTCGGCCGTCTGCGCCTCGTACCAGCCGATCCACCCGGTGCGCATCAGCAGCACGTCGCCCTCCTGCGGCACCGTGCCCTGCGCGGCAAGGCACTCGGCCAGTTCCTCGGGCTCGATGGGGTCGGGCGCGTCGTACTGCAGCGGCCGGCCCTGGGCCTCGCGCCAGCGACCGATGTCGGCCAGCACCGCACGACCCACCAACCCGCGGGACGCCCAGTGGTGCATGCCGTGCTCGTCGTCGACCACGCCGCCGAAGTGGCCCGTGCCCTCCTCGTCGTGCAGCGCGGCGTGGTTGCGGATGTGACGGAACCCGTCCCACTGCGAACTGCTCTGCGTGTTCCACCCGTGCAGCACGTCGTCGTGGCTGGTGCTCTCACCGGCCCCCGTCACCTCGTGGGTGTACGGCTGACGGCCGAACAGCGGCGGGTTCGGCAGTCCCATGCTCCAGTTCAGGGCGAACACGCTGCCCTTCTGCACCAGACGTGCGGCGGCCACCACCCGCTCGGGCGTCAGCATGTTCAGGCACCCGAGCACGTCGGCATCGGTTCCCCACAATCCCCACGCGGCGGGCAGACCGCCGCGACGTGGCAGGTCACGGTACGAAGGCAGGCTGGTCATCGCCGCACGGTACCCGAGTGTCGGGCTGGTGCTGCTCGTCGGACCGACCGGGGGTAGCGTTGGCATGCCATGGCCCTCCACGAGATCCGGCAGCCCGCCGACCTTCGCGAACTGAGCTACCCGGAACTGGCCGATCTCGCCGGCGAGATCCGCGACTTCATCGTGCAAGCGGTCGCCGAGAACGCCGGTCACCTCGGCAGCAACCTGGGTGTCGTCGAACTCAGCCTCGCGCTGCACCGGGTCTTCGAATCGCCCACCGACGCGGTGCTGTGGGACACCGGCCACCAGGCGTACGTGCACAAGATCGTCACCGGTCGGCAGGCCGCGTTCGAGCGTCTCCGTCAGGCCGGCGGCCTCTCGGGCTACCCGAACCGTGAAGAGAGCCCGCACGACTTCATCGAGAACAGCCACGCGTCCACGGTGCTCAGCTACGCGTACGGCCTCTCGGCCGGTCGCGAACTCGGCACCAACCACTTCCGCCACATCGTGGGCGTCATCGGCGACGGGTCGATGACCGGCGGCATGGCGTACGAGGCGCTCAACAACATCGGCCACAGCAAACAGCGCGTCATCATCGTGCTCAACGACAACGGCCGCAGCTACGCACCCACCATCTCCAACCTCACCGCCGGCGTCACGCCGCGCGAGCAGGCCGAGATGGAGCACCCCAGCCTGCCCGATCGCATCACCGAGAAGCTGTCGCACGCGCTCACCGACATCCGTCTCAACCCGGTGTACGTGCGCCGCCAGCGCCGGCTCGAACAGTTCCTGCGCGACCTGCCGTACGTGGGCAACCAGGCCGAGAAGGGCGTCGAGGCCATGAAGGCCGCCGTGCGCGAGTTCCTGCAGCCGCCGTCGTTCTTCGAGGCGCTCGGCGTGCGCTACGTGGGCCCGGTCGACGGCCACGACATGGAGGCGCTCGAGGCCACGTTCCGCAACGCCGTCGAACTGTCGGCCGAGGGTCCCATCGTCGTGCACGTGCTCACGCAGAAGGGCCGTGGCTACTCGCCCGCCGAGGACGACGACGAGAAGCACCTGCACGACGCCCCGGTGTTCGACCCCGCCGTCGGCCCGCCGCCCGCGGTGGTCACCGGCTACACGCAAGCGTTCGCCGAGGCCGTCATCAAGGAGGCCGAACTCGACAGCCGCGTGGTGGCCATCACTGCGGCGATGCCCGGCCCCACCGGCCTCCTGCCGTTCCAGGCCCGCTTCCCCGACCGGTTCTTCGACGTCGGCCTCGCCGAGCAGCACGCCGTCACCGGCGCGGCCGGCATGGCGATGGGCGGGCTGCGGCCCATCGTGGCCGTGTACTCCACGTTCCTCAACCGCGCCTGGGACCAGGTGGTGTACGACGTGGCGCTGCACCGCTTGCCGGTGGTGTTCTGCCTCGACCGTGCCGGCATCACCGGCCCCGACGGCGCCAGCCACCACGGCGTGTACGACATGGCGCTGCTGTCGAAGGTGCCGGGTATGCGCGTGCTCGCCCCGTCCAGCGCCGAAGACCTGGCGGTCATGTTGCACGACGCCGTCGGCCTCGCCGACGACGGCCCGGTGGCGCTGCGCTGGCCGCGTGGTGCCGCCAACCACGTGAGCGAACACGAGGTGGGTGTGGGGCTGCAGGCCCGTCAGGCCCGCAAGGGCGACGGCTCGCTGGCCATCCTGGCGGTGGGCCGCACGTTCACCGAGGCCCAGAAGGCGGCAGCCACGCTGGCCGAGTCGGGCGTCGAGGTGACGGTGTGGGACGTGCGGTGCTGTGCGCCGCTCGACCCGGCCATGATCGCCGACGCCGCGGCCCACGCCGCGGTCATCACCGTGGAGGACGGCGTGCGCGACGGCGGCATCGGCATGAGCATCGCCGACCAGGTGCATGCGCTGCGCAGCGACGTGCCCGTGCAGGTGCTGGGCATTCCGTCGAAGTTCCTGCCGCAGGGTTCGGCCGACACCATTCACGCTCAGCTCGGCCTCGACGCCGACGGCATCGTCACCACCGCCCGCACCCTGCTCGGCTGACATGGCGGCAGCGCTGCCGTTCGGCGACTACGTCGGCGTGGTGCAACGCGCCGGCACCGGCCTGCTGGCCTGTGCGAACGAGGCGGGTCTCGCGGCCAAGGTGCCCACCTGCCCCACGTGGACCATGGCGCACCTGGTGGGGCACCAGGCGATGGTGCACCGGTGGGCCGCCGCGCACCTGCGCGGCGACGACCCCGATGCCGTGCCCGGCCAGACCGAACTGCGCCGCCGACCCGACCTGCTCGAGTACTTCGCCAACGGCCTCACCGAGGTGGTCGCCGCCCTCCGAGCGGCTCCGCCCGACCTGCAGGCCATGACCTTCCTGCACGACGTCACCGACGCCCGCACGTTCTGGGCGCGACGCCAGGCGCACGAGACCACCGTGCACGCGGTCGACGCGCTCGCCGCGGTGCTGGGCCGCGTGCCCACCGAGGCCGAAGCGGGCGTGCCTCCGCAGGTGGGCGACGACGGCGTCGACGAACTGCTGCGTGGGTTCTTCACCCGCGGCCGCTCACGTCTGTACGACGGCACGCCGTGCACCCTGCACGTGCGCGCCACCGACACGCGCCGGTCGTGGTGGGTGCGGGTCGACGAACAGCTCACGGTGGCCGACGACGGCGCCGACCCCGACGTGGTGGTCCAGGGCAGCGCCGCCGCGCTGTACCTCGCCCTGTGGAACCGGGGCGACGACATCGAAGTCTCGGGCGACCACTCGCTCGTGGCACGCTGGCGCACGACGCAACGCATCCGCTGGAGCTGACATGACCACACCCGCCATCCCCGACTTCGACGCGGCCGCCGAACTCGCGTTCGCGCTGCAGCTGGCCGACATCGCCGACGCGATCAGCCTGCCGCTGTACCGCAGCCGCGACTTCAGCCTCGACTGGAAGGCGAACCGCACCGAGGTCACCGAGGCCGACCGCAACGCCGAACTCGCCATCAGTCACGAGGTGCTGGCACAGCGCCCGAACCACTGCCTGTTCGGCGAGGAGCACGGCCTGGTGGGCGACACGTCCAGCCCGTGGCGGTGGATCATCGATCCCATCGACGGCACCAGCAACTTCGTGCGCGGCATCCCGGTGTGGGCCTCGCTCATCGCCCTCACCCATGCCGAGCATGGCGCCGTGGTGGGTGTGGTGTCGGCGCCGGCGATGGGCCTGAGGTGGTGGGCAGCGAAGGGGCTCGGCGCGTTCGCAGACGGGAGACCGATCCGCGTCTCCGACGTGGCCGACATCGCCGAGGCACAGGTGTGCGTCACGTTCGCGCAGGGCTGGGACGATCTCGGCCTCACCGGCGAACTGGTGAAGCTGCAACAGGCCGCCTACCGCGCCCGAGGGTTCGGCGACTTCTGGCAGCACATGCTGGTGGCCGAGGGTGCCGTCGACCTGGCCGTCGACGCCGTCGGCCTGCAGGAGTACGACCTCGCCGCGGTGATGGTGGTGGTGGAGGAGGCCGGCGGCACGTTCACCGATCGCCACGGCGTGCGCACGTTCGCCAGCGACACGGCCATCTCGTCGAACGGCAAGCTGCACCAGCACGCGAAG
>SXKB01000226.1 GCA_005778215.1 Actinomycetota bacterium
CCCACCACGTCGGTGTTCCATCGCCACGGCGGCAGCGGGTCGTCGTGCACGTTCACCTCGCCGCTCGGTGGCACCACCTCCGACGGCCAGCGCTACGCGGGCGGCCAGCTGGTGCAGAGCCGGCGGTGGCTGTTCATCGAGGGATTGCCCGAAGCGCTGGGCGAGCCCACGCCCAAGGATCCGTCGGTGGTGAAGGGTCCGTTGTCGTCGGCCGTGCGGTACTTCACCGTGTTCTGCGACACCACCAACCACTTCGTCACCATCCTCACCGTGCCGGCGCGTGACTCGATGTTCGATCCGCACCGTCGGCTCGACCAGCTGTACAACGGGCTGCAACTCGTTCGCCCCACCGTCTACCGCAACCCGGTGGTCGACAAGTGGGGTGGGCTGATCACCCGCTACCAGGCCTGGCTGGCCGTCGCCCCGGCGGCGTGGCGTGCGCAACGGTCGAACGTGGCCACGTGGCGCGGGTGGACGATGTACCTGCTGGCCCAGCCGGTGGCGATGGACTTCGTGGTCGACTTCCGGCCCGACCCGACGCAGCCGTCGCCCGCGTTCAAGGGCGTGGTCGGCTGCGTGCCCCGGGGCACCTCGCCGGTGGCGAGCGCCGTCGCCCTGCCGGCCATGCCCACGCTGCCCACACAGAGCGCGCCGGGGGTGAACGGCTCCTGCCGGTGGACACCGCCGGGTCCGGGGTCGGTGGTCGTGCAGGCGCGCATCACGTACCGCGTGACGTTCTGGGCGAGCGGCTACACCGAGGCCCTGCCCGACTACGTGTGGACCAGCCTCCCGGCCACGTTCCGCACGGGTGAGCTGGCCGCGGTGAACACCGCCGCCTGAACACACTTGCCGGTGCATCGGCGAACGAGTAGACCCGCGGCATGACGTTGACCGATCCCGGCACCCGAGTGGTGCACACCGCGTGCACCCTCGACTGCCCCGACGCCTGTTCGCTCGCCGTGACCGTCACCGATGGTCGCATCACGAAGGTGGACGCCGGACCCGAGAATCCGCTCACCGACGGCTGGATCTGTTCGAAGGTGCGCAAGCACGCGCAGCGTGTGTATGCGCCGGAGCGGGTGCTCACCCCGCTGGTGCGCACCGGTTCGAAGGGTGCAGGGGAGTTCCGAGCCGCGTCGTGGGACGAAGCGTTGGCGATCATCGCGGCGCGGATGGGCGCGGCGATGGAACGCAAGGGGCCCGAGTCGGTGGTGGCGTTCACCTACAACTCGTCGGCGGCGCTCGTGGAACGGGCCAGCCTGTCGGAAGCGTTCTTCGCCGCCATCGGTGCGACGGTGGTGGAGCACACCATCTGTGCGCACACGATGGGTGCGGCGTGGGACAGCGTCTTCGGCGACATGGCGTCGGCCGACCCGGTCGACGTGGTGCACGCCGACCTGGTGGTGGTCTGGGGTGCGAACCCGACGGTGAGCAACACGCACTTCCCGCCGCTCGTGCAGCAGGCCGTCGATCGTGGTGCGAAGGTGGTGGTGATCGATCCGCGGCGCACGGCGATGGCGGCGCGCGCCGACCTGCATCTCGCCATCCGACCGGGGGCCGACACCGCGCTCGCGTACGCGGTGGCCAACATCTGGCTGGGCTGCGGCTGGCTCGACCGCGATTTCATCGCCGCGCACGCCGAAGGTGCGGAGGAGTTCCTGGTCACCGCGCGCGAATGGTCGCTCGATCGCGCCACGGCCGTCACCGGACTCACGGCGGAGGAGATCACCACCTTCGCCGAGTGGTGGGGCACCACCCGGCCGTCGATGCTGCGCATCGGTTGGGGGCCGGAACGCAACGCGAACGGCGGGGCATCGTGCCGCGCCATCCTCTCGCTGCCGGTGCTCGCCGGTCACTTCGGTGTGCCAGGCAGCGGTGTCATCGGCAGCACGTCGGCCGGTGCCGCGTCGCCGCGTCGCCGTTGGCCGGCAGCCGCGTTCGACGGACCGGCTCGACGCACCCTGCCGTTGCACCAGGTCGGCCAGTGGATGGCGCCGGGCACCGACGATCCGTGCGAGGTGCTGTTCGTGCAGGGCGCGAACCCGGTGGTGATGTGCCCCGACACGAAGGCGGTCGTCGCGGCCTTCGAGCGCGACGACGTGTTCACGGTGGTGCACGAGCAGGTGCTCACCGACACCACCCGCTACGCCGATGTGGTGCTGCCCGCCACCACGAGTTTCGAGATCGACGACGCCACCTCCAGCTACGGCTCGCTGATGGTGCAACCGGTGCGCGCGGTGATCCCGCCGGTGGGCGAGTCGCGGTCGAACGACGAGGTGGGCCTGGCGTTCGCGAACGCGATGGGGATGGACTGGACAGCCGCGCCGCTGGTCGAGGCCGTGGCCGATGCCGGGCCGCGCCACGTGCCGGTGCCGTCGCGACAGTTCGTCGACACGTTCCCCTTCGAGGGCCGGGCCCGCCTGGCCGATCCGGTGCACGGTGTGCCGCGCCACCTGCCGATCGCGCACGACGTGGGGGCGTATCCGCTCACACTCATCTCGCCCGCGAGCAGCAAGCTCGTGAACTCGATGTTCGGCGAGTTCCAGAGCCCGGCTGCCGACATCGTGCTCCACCCCGACGACGCCGCGGCGCGAGGCCTGTCGACGGGCGACACGGTGCGTGTGTCGAGTGCCATCGGCAGCATCGACGTACGGCTCGACGTGCGCGACGACACCCGGCCCGGCGTCGCGGTCATGTCGAAGGGGGTCTGGCTGCGGCACCACGCCGACGGCCTCGGTGTGAACACACTCACCCCGGCCACCGGCGATCCGCTGGTGAACGGGGCGTGCTTCAACGACACGTTCGTCGAGGTCGCTCGCGCCTGACCCTCAGGTCAGTCCGAGCACCCACCCCTCCTCGCGCACCACGACGTCGGCGTCGTCGACGACCGGGGCGAACAAGGCACCCAGCGTGCCCGCGGCATCGTGCGCAGCGAAGTGTCGGGCCAGCGCGGTCACCTGTTGCGCGTCCTTCACGGGGTGGTCGACGTGGCGGAAGTCGATGGCGCTCGGCCACACCTCGGCGATCACGATCGCGTCGACCATCGCCGCTGGAGTGCGTGTGAGGCCGGTCTCGAACGGCCACACGCGGGCGCGGTCCGCGAGTTCGGGGTGGCGTCGCACGTGGTACATCACGGGGATGCCGGTGATGGCCTGGCTGCCCACGCTGCCGGCGCCCAGCAACTGCCACACGGTGAACGGGCGCAAGCCGCGGTCGCGCAGCTGCGCCTCGCACGCGCGGTACGGCGACAACGCGAGCCCGGTGCGCGGCATGGTGGAGGTCAACCATTCGTCGGCGCGCGCCGGGGGAGCGCCCCAGAAGTGCGGTGCGCCGAGCCGCCGGTTCCACTCGCGTGCCACGTCCCATCGGTTGTTGCGGTTGCGTTCGTCGTCGACC
>SXKB01000227.1 GCA_005778215.1 Actinomycetota bacterium
CTGGTGCCCCCCCCCCGCGCCGCCGCCCGCCGTTCGGCCGCCGACGGCGGCGCCGCCCCGGTCGACGAGGCCGTGGCCGGTCCGCAGGCCATCGGCGGACTGAAGATCGACCGGCGGACGCGCCGCGTGTTCGTCGACGAGCAGGAAGTGCAGCTCACGGCGAAGGAGTTCGATCTGCTCGCGTTCCTCGCGGGCGACATCGGCGCCGTGCGCACCCGTACCGAGATCCTCGAGAACGTGTGGGATGCCCACTGGTACGGCCCCACCAAGACCGTCGACGCCCATGTGGCGTCGCTGCGCAAGAAGCTCGGCGGCCATGAGTGGATCCAGGCGGTCCGTGGCGTGGGCTTCCGGTTGGAGCCGCCCGAATGAAGTGGCGGCTGCTGGCCGCCTTCGCCGGGTTGATCACCGTGGTCCTGCTCGCTCAGGACCTGCCGCTCATCAACTACCTGCGCACCATCGAGTTCGAACGCGTCATCGCCGGTCTCGAGCGCGACGCGTTCCTGTTCGCCGGATCGTCGGAGGACATCCTGTCGGCCACCGATCCGGTCGATCCCACCGACACCGCCGACCTCAGCGCCAGCCTCGAGCTGTACGCGCGCACCGAGGGTGGCCGGGTGGTCATCGTCGACAGCGACGGATTGCTGGTGGCGTCGTCCGATCCCACCGACGAACCGGGCACGCAGTTCGCGAACGACAACCGCCCCGAGTTCGGCAAGGCGCTCGCGGGCGAGGTGGCCTTCGGTGAGCGCAGCTCGCAGGACCTGGGCGGCAACCTGGTCTACGTGGCGGTGCCCGTGCTGTCGGGTGCCGACGTGGTCGGCGCGGTGCGCATCACCTATCCCGCCGAGGTGATCGATCAGCGCACCAGCGAGAAGACGCGCGGCCTCATCCTGGTGGGCATCATCAGCCTGCTCGGCGCGGCGTTCGCCGCGTTCCTCATCGCCAGCTCGTTCACCTCACCCATCCGCCGGCTCCAGCGCACCACCGAGGCCATCGCCGAAGGCGACCTCACCCAGCGCGCCGCCGAGAACGAGGGCCCGCCCGAGATCCGCAGCCTCGCCCGGTCGTTCAACTCGATGACCGGACAGATCGAAGGGCTGCTCGACCAACAGAAGGCGTTCGCCGGCGACGCGTCGCACCAGTTGCGCACCCCGCTCACCGCACTGCGCCTGCAACTCGAGCGCGCGGCCGACATGGTCGACACCGATCCCGAGGGCGCGCGCGAACGCGTGGAGGCGGCCTCCGAGGAGACCGAGCGGTTGCAGCGGTTGGTGGAGGGGCTGTTGATGATCGCCCGCTCCGAGGGCTCGAAGCCGGCCACCGAACCGGTCGACGTGAGCGGGCTGGTGGCCGACCGGTTCGAGGTGTGGGAGCCGTTCGCCGCCGAGCGCGGCGTGCACCTGGCCATCAACGCCCCGGCCGGTCTGTACGCCACGGCCGTGCCGAATGCGCTCGAGCAGATCGTCGACAACTACGTCGACAATGCGCTGGGCGTGGCCCAGGAGGGCGACACCATCTCCATCGTGGCCGCGGCGTACGCGAACACCGTGGGCGTGCACGTCATCGACGAGGGGCCGGGCATGAAGCCCGAGCACCTCGAGCACGCCTTCGATCGGTTCTGGCGCGCGCCCGACGCGCCGCACGGCGGGTCGGGCATCGGCCTGGCCGTGGTGCAGCACCTCGCCGAGCTGAGTGGCGGTCACGCCGTGTTGCGCAACCGTCAGGACCGCAGCGGACTCGACGCGTGCGTGGTGCTCCCGGCGGCCGAGGTCAGCCGCCGAGGCTGATCGACACGTCGACGCTGCCGGCGCGCTGGTGGCGCACCGCCACCGACACGGTGGTGCCGGCCGCGGCCTTCACCGTCCAGGCGACGAGCGTCCGCTCGGGCGTGCCGTCGTGCTTGCCGTAGGCGAAACGATGGTCGAGGCGACCGCCGAGCTGGCCGAGTTCGCGGCGGGCGGTGTCGCCCACCACCTCGGCGCCCTGCAGTTCGGCCACCAGCGGCAGCACCAGGCGGTCGCGGCGGGCGCGTTCGGTGACGTAGGTGGGCAGGAAGCCGGTGTTGGCGATGCCGACCTCCACGCGCCACAGGCCCTCGGCCAGCGGCGTGGCAGCGGTGTGCAGCACCTCCAGCTTGGGTGAGCACATCGCCTGGTAGATCGCGAACTGGGCGTGCGGCGCGATCTCGGCCTTCAGCATCGAGCCAGGCGCGTTGGTCCACACGAGCAGTTCGTTCCAGCCACCGATCTCCACCGGTCCGAGCTGCGGGTGCTGGAACGGGGCCCAGTCGCGGTACAGCTCGGGGTGGTGCTCCATGGCCCAGCGGTACACGGCCAGCTCTTCGGCATCGGTGGGGCCGGTGTACCAGATGTGGGTGCCGGGCTTCGTGCCGGTGGCGTGCTGGATGACGTCCCAGAACTCGGTGGTCCAGCCGTACACACCGAGGTGTTCGTAGGCCCAGTCGTCGGCGGCGCCGCTCATCGTGTCGCTCTGGTCGAACGTGAAGTCCTCGAACACCGAGTGGTCGGTGTAGCCGGTGAGCGTGCGACCGCGCTCGCCGAACAGCTTCCACACCCACAGGTCGACGGGCGGCAGCTTGCTGTCGGGGCCGGTGCTGCTGGGGCGCAGCAGCACGCCGCCGCTGGTGTGGAACGCGTTGTAGCCGCAGATGTTGGGGCGGGCCACGATGGCGCGCACCAGCGAGTCGATCTCGGGCTCGCTGAGCGGGTGGTCGCCGCTGCCGCGCACGGTGGTGCCCCACCCGGCGGGGAAGTTGCGGTTCATGTCGAGGCCCTGCGGCGGCGGGGGCAGCGGCACGGTGAACCCGTCGTGGTCCACCACGTCGCCCTCGTAGAACATGCGGTACCGCGGGGTACCGGCGGGGGCGCCCTCGGCAGGCACACGCACCATGAGGCGCGGTTCCTCGGGCGACGGCATCCAGCTGCCATGCGGGTCGGGGATGCGCATGCTGAGGATCTCGCCGTTGCCGTCGATGTCGCGCTCGTGGTGACCGGGGGCCTGGTGGCCGTCGCGCCACGGCCAGTTGCGCACGCTGCTGCGGCGCATCTGCGGCGAGTCGGCGAGCGTCCATTCCACGCCGTCGGGGTTCACGCGCGGGGCGATGTAGAAGGTGCGGGTGCGCAGTGCCTCGGTGACGTCGTCGACGCTGCCGAACCCGGTGACCAGGTGGTGCACGATGTACAGCGCGGCGGCGCCGCCGGTGACCTCGACGGAGTGGATGTTGGCGTCGATCCAGTGCGCCGGCTTCGAGTCGGGTGCGCCGGTGCTGCGGTCGGTGATGGTGGCCAGCCACAGGTCGCGGCCCTCGTGGCTCTTGCCGTACGACTCGACGGTCATCAGCTCGGGGTGCGCGGCAGCGGTGTCGTGCAGCCAGGAGGTGTACTCGTCGTAGCGGAGGAAGCGATCGAAGTCGTAGGTCACGGGCGTGACGCTAGCCAGCGGCCCACCAGTGCGCACCCAGCAGTTCGGGCACCAGCACTTCGGTGAGCAACGCGACGAGCGGATCGTGGTCGCCGGGATGGCGTACCACGAACTCGGCGCCCTCCACCGTGGGCGGACCGACGACGGCGAACCGGCTGCCACGGTCGCGCAGCCACTGCGCCGCGGCCGCGTCGTACCGGGAACCGCTGCACAGGAGCGCGCGGTAGTCGAGTGTCTTCGTGAGGTACACGTCGACGTGGCTCCAGTCGCCGGTCTCGCAACCGTCGGCCGCCCGTCGCGGCCCTTCGCGCAGCATGAGCGCGCCCTGCAGCGCGTTGCCCATGCGTTCGGCGGGAGCGAGCAGCCAGGTGCCGTGGGGACCGCCGAGCACGTCGCTCAGCGCGGGCATCCAGTCGGCGCGGGTGTCGAGCAGGTGCTGTGCGGCGTCGGCCGCGGTGTGCACCGCGGCGGCCAGACCGGGCACGGTGCCCGCGAGTTGGTGCTCGAGGCGCAGCAGCAGCACCAGGGTGTGCAGGTAGCTGCGGCAGGCCACGCCGCCGAGCTCGGGGTCGGCGTGCAGCAGCACCGTGTGGTCCACCGGCAGCTCGAGGCCCCCGGTGTTGGTGAGGGCGATGGTGGTGCTGGTGCCGCGGTGCGCGCCCAGCAGGTGCAGCGTCTCGGCGCTGCCGCCAGAGGCCGTGATGCCCACCACGGCGAGGTCGGCCGACGGGGGGTACGAGGCGTCGACGCTCGCGAGGTCGGCCACGGCGTGGATGTCGGCGCGGCGCATCCGCCGGGCTGCGGTGTCGGCGGCGAACCAGCTGGAGCCCATGCCGGTGAGCAGCACCCGCTGCGACGCGGTGACGGGCCAGTCGACGTCGTCGATGCGGTCGGCCAAGGCGTGCAGCACCGCCGGCTTGGCCTCGAGGTCGCGCAGGTACAGGTCGGGGTCCATCGGCGGGTCAGTCTCCGAGCAGGGTGGGCAGCGCGGTGTCAGGCACGTACACCCAGTGCGGCAGGTGGGCCGCGGCGTACAGGTACTCGTGCAGTTCCTGGGCCACGCGCAGCGCACGCAGCACGTCGTGGTCGACCGCGTGGTCGTGCGCGTAGGCGGCGAGCGCGGCGTCGGTGGCTGCGGTGATGAACGACTCGACATCGTCGACCCGGTCGGGGTGTCGGCGCTTCACCACGATGCGGCCGACGTGGTCGATGCTCTGCAGCAGGCCGGCCAGGTCGAGCATCGGCGACTGCGGCAGACGGCGGTCGGCCGCGTCGCTCATCGGGTTGCCGTCGAAGTCGTTCATCAGCAACCGTTCGCCGGAGCGGATGAACTGGCCGGCGTGCAGGTCGCCGTGGATGCGGTGCGCGTGCAGCATGCGGTCGCCGCGCAGCGGTTCGAGGGCGTCGCGCAGTCGAGGCTCCCACGCACGCAACCGTTCGCCCTCGGGGCCGCTGACCACACGCACCGCTTCGTGCAGGTTCGCGTCGGCGCGAGCGTGATACGTGCGGGCGCCGATGGTGCTGCGCTGGAGACCGCCGAGCACGCTGTGCAGGTGGGCGGTCATCTCGCCCATGCGGCGGCCGCTCGCCACCAGTGCGTCGAGCGACGCGTCGCCGCGCAACCAGGCGTCGACGTCGTCGACGTACCAGTCCCATCCGTCGAGGCTGTCGGGCACGAACTCGGTGAGCAGCGCCAGCACCAGGTCGTCGTCCTCGTACACGCCCAAGAAGGCGGGCATCTCGGTGAAGTCGTGCGCCGCCAGGTAGGCCAGCAGTTCGGCACCGGGGTGCGGGCTGGGCACCGGCGGCCGCATCCACTTCACCACCACCTGCTCGGCGACCACGATGCTCTCGTTGGTCTGGTCCACCCCCATGGCGCGCTCGCCACGCAGGTCGCGCCCCGTGAGGCGCGACGCCACTGCAGCGGAACGACCCGGCTCGACCATCGCCGTCACCCTAGTGACCGCACCTGCGTGGGTCGGCTAGAAACAGCGGTCATGGCCAGGTTCCTCTTCATGCCGGAAAGTGCGTACGGACCGACGAACAACTGCATCGGCATCGGCAACATCCTCCGCCAGCGCGGGCACACCGTCATCTTCGCCGCCGAGGCGAGCTGGGAGGGCCGGTTGGCGCCGATGGGGTTCGTGGAGGACCTGGTGCACCTCAGCGAGCCGGCGCCCGCCGACCCGGACGCGCCGCCGGAGGCCGCGGGTCAGTTCTGGATCGACTTCATCCGCGACACGTCGCCGGTGTTCCGCACGCCCACCATCGAGCAGCTCACCGGATTCGTCCAGCCCACGTGGCAGGCACTCATCGACGGCGCGATGTACAGCCACGAGCAACTGACCGAGATCATCGCCCGACAGCGTCCCGACGTGGTCATCGAGGACAACGTGAACGCGTTCCCCGCGCTGGTCACCGCGGGTGTGCCGTTCGTGCGGTCGGTGAGCTGTCAGCCGCTGGAGATGCAGGGGCCCGACGTGCCGCCGGTGTTCAGCGGTCTGCCCAGCGACGATCGCAGCCAGTGGGCCGAATTCCGCGCCGAGTACCGCCGCACCCATCACGACATGTGGAGCGCGTTGAACGACTGGGTGCAGTCGGTGGGCGCGCCGGCGTTGGGCGATCTGGAGTTCATCCACGAAGGCGACCTGAACCTGTACCTGTATCCCGAGGTGGCCGACTACACCGACCGCCGTCCGCTCGGCGCGAACTGGCATCGCCTCGACAGTTCGGTGCGCGCCACCGACGCGCCGTTCGAGGTGCCCGAACAGCTGCGCTCGAACGATCCCGACAGCAAGCTGGTCTACCTGTCGCTCGGGTCGCTGGGCTCGGCCGACGTCGACCTGATGAAGCGGCTGGTCGCGGTGCTGGGCACCACGCGTCACCGGTTCATCGTGTCGAAGGGGCCGCTGGCCGACGAGTACGAGCTGCCGCCGAACATGTGGGGCGCGGCGCAGGTGCCGCAGACCAACGTGCTGCCGCTGGTGGATCTGGTCATCACCCACGGCGGGAACAACACCACCACCGAGGCCTTCCACTTCGGCAAGCCGATGATCGTGATGCCGTTGTTCTGGGACCAGTACGACAACGCGCAGCGTGTGCACGAACTGGGCTTCGGTCAGCGGCTCGACACGTACGGGTTCGCCGACGACGAGCTCACCGGTGCCGTCGACCGGTTGCTGGCCGACACCGCGTTGCAGCAGCGCATGGTCGCCAACGCCGAGATGATCCGTGGCCGCCAGGGCACGCACCGCGCCGCCGACCTGATCGAGGCGCTCGCCCGCTGACCGGCACGCCGGTAGCGTTCCAAGGGTGAGTCGCAACGATCGTCAGTCGCCACTCGTCCTCGCCATCCTCGACGGATTCGGCGACATGCCGCCCGCCGAGGACAACGCCGTGTGGCTGGCCCGGGCGCCGTTCCTGCACGCGCTGTTGAACAACCGGTTCGACGGCAAGGTGTACCGCTCGCACCTGCGCGCCCACGGCTCGGCCGTCGGGTTGCCCAGCGAGGGCGACATGGGCAACAGCGAGGTGGGTCACAACATCATCGGTGCGGGCCGCGTGTTCGACCAGGGCGCGAAGCAGGTGGAGGAAGCCATCGCCGACGGCCGCATCTGGGGCGAGCCGTGGCAGCAGGTCACGGCGCGGCAGCGGGTGCACTTCATCGGTCTGCTGAGCGACGGCAACGTGCACTCGCACATCCGCCATCTCGACACCATGCTGCGCCACGCCGCGGCCGACGGCGCCACCACGCTGGTGGTGCACGCACTGTTCGACGGCCGCGACGTCATCGACCAGACGGCCGAGCAGTACCTCGGTCAGCTGGAGGCCACGTTGGCCGACATCCGTGCGCAGTACGGCATCACTGCGGTGGTCGGCTCGGGCGGCGGTCGCATGGCCACCACCATGGATCGCTACGAGGCCGACTGGTCCATCGTGCAGCGCGGCTATTCGGCGCACGCGGCGGGCACGGCGCGGGCGTTCGCGTCGGCTGCCGATGCGTTGGCCACGCTGCGCAAGGAGCAGCCGGGCGTGAGCGACCAGTTCCTGCCCGAGTTCACGGTGGTCGATGCCGATGGTGTGGCCGTGGGTGCCATACAGCCGGGCGATGCGGTGGTGCTGTTCAACTTCCGCGGCGACCGCATGATCGAGATCTACCGCGCGCTCACCGAGGAGCCGTTCGACGCGTTCGCGCGTGGGCCGGTGCCGGCGAACCTGTTGGTGGCCGGCCTCACGATGTACGACGGCGACCTGGGCATTCCGGCGCTGTACCTGGTGCCGCCGGTGAAGGTGGCCGGCACGGTCAGCGAGGTCATCGCCGGCGCGGGTCTGCGCCAGGCGGCCATCGCCGAGACGCAGAAGTTCGGGCACGTCACGTACTTCTGGAACGGCAACCGCAGCGACAAGTTCGACGAGTCGCTCGAGGACTACGTGGAGATCCTGTCCGACCGTGTGCCGTTCGAGCAGCGGCCGTGGATGAAGAGCGCCGAGACCGCCGACGAGGTCATCCGCTGCGTGCAGTCGGGCCAGTACGACTTCATCCGTGCCAACTTCGCGGCGGGCGACATGGTGGGTCACACCGGCGACGTCGACGCGTCGGTGGTGGCGGTGGAGGCGATGGACATCTCGCTGGAGCGGGTGTTCGAGGCGGTGCGCGACGCCCGTGGCACGTTGGTCATCACCGCCGACCACGGCAACTGCGAGGTGATGCACGAACGCGACTCGAAGGGCAACACGTTGCTGTCGGCCGACGGCACGCCGGTGCCGAAGAAGAGCCACACGCTGTCGCCGGTGCCGTTCATCGCCGTCGACTTCGTCGATCGCGAGCTGCTGGTGTCGCCACGCGACGACCTGGGTCTGGCCAACATCGCAGCGTCGCTGCTGCAGTTGCTGGGGTTGCCGGTGCCGGCCGACTACTCCGAACCGGTGCTGGCCACCGACCGCACGCGCTGAGCCACCGCGTCGGGGATGCCCGGCAGGCGCAGTGTGCACAGGAACGTGATGGCCACGAACACGGCCGAGCCCCACAACGCGGCCGGGAGCCCACCCCACAGGTACAGCACGCCCGACAGCAGCGTGCCCACCAGGCGTCCGGCGGCATTGGCCGAGTAGTAGAAGCCGACGTCCATGGCCACCTGGTCGTCGTCGCTGTAGGCGAGCACCAGGTACGAGTGCAGTGACGAGTTCACGGCGAACACCACGCCGAACACGATGAGCCCGCCCACCACGGCGAGGGTGACGCCCCACTCGCCCGCCACGGCCACGGCGATCGCGGCCGACACGCCCGCCAACAGCAACGCCCACTGCTGTGCGGCACGGATCTCATCGAGCTCGCGACCACGACGGCGCAGCAGTCGCGGCGCGAACGACTGCACCACGCCGTAGCCGATGGTCCACGCGGCGAGGAACGCACCGATGCCGTAGTTCGACCACTCGAGCTGCTCGTGCAGGAACACGGGGAGTGCGACCACGAACCAGATGTCGCGGGAGCCGAACAGGAAGAAGCGCGCTGCGGACAGGCGGTTGATGGCGCTGCTCTTCGACAGGATCGACCGCAGCGGTGCCTTCTTCTTCGACTTGCCGATGTCCTCGTCGAGCAGGACGAGCAGTGCCACCACCACGATCGCCAGCATGATCGCCATCAGCCACAGCGACTGGTCGTAGCCCACCGACGACAGCAGCGCCGCGCCGAGGAAGAAGCCCACACCCTTCAGCGCGTTCTTCGAGCCGGTGAGCACCGCGACCAGCTTGAACAACCCGCCGTCGCCGGCCACTGCCTTCACCGCGCTCTTCGAGCTCATCTTGGTGAGGTCCTTCGCAACACCGCTCGCCGCCTGCGCGGCCATCACGTAGGTGACGGTCGCCCAGGTGGCCCAGTCGGGCTGCGTGAACGTGAGCGCGGCGAGCGCCACGATCTGCAGGCCGAGCCCGGCCACGAGCGTGCGGTTCAGTCCGGTGCGAGAGCCCACCCATCCGCCGAGCAGGTTGGTGAGAATGCCCATGAACTCGTACGCGAGGAACAGGAACGCGATGGCGACCGGCGAGTAGCCGAGTTCGTGGAAGTGCAGCAGCACCAGCATGCGCAGTGCGCCGTCGGTGAGCGTGAACGCCCAGTACCCCGCGGTGACGAGCGCGTAGTTGCGCAGCTTCACGCGGGCGACCCGGCCAACGACCCGGCGACCTTGGCGGCGAGTTCGGCCATGCGGAACACGTAGCCGTACTCGTTGTCGTACCAGATGTACACCTTCACCATCCGGTCGTCGATCACCATGGTGGACGGCCCGTCGACGATGCCGGAGCGGGTGTCGTTGGTGTAGTCGGCCGACACGAGCGGGCGGTCCTCGTACCCGAGAATGCCGGCCAGTTCGCCGGCGGCGGCTTCACGCAGCAGTGCATTCACCTCGTCGGCGGTGACGTCGCGCTGCATCGTGAACACGGCGTCGGTGAGCGATGCGTTCAGCAGTGGCACGCGCACGGCGTGCCCGTTCAGCTTCCCCTGCAGCTCGGGGTAGATCATCGTGATCGCGGTGGCCGAGCCGGTGGTGGTGGGGATCAGCGAGTTCACGGCCGAACGGGCGCGGCGCAGGTCCTTGTGCGGCGCGTCGACGATGACCTGCGTGTTGGTGAGGTCGTGCAGTGTGGTGATGGCGCCGCGTTCGATGCCGATGCGTTCGTGCAGCACCTTCACCACCGGCGCGAGGCAGTTGGTGGTGCACGACGCGGCGGTGACGATGCGGTGCGCGGCCGGGTCGTAGAGGTGGTCGTTGCAGCCCATCACCACGTTGAGCACCTCGGGGTCCTTCACGGGCGCGGCCACCACCACCTTGCGGACGCCGCGCCCGAAGTACGGCTCCAGCAGCGCCACGGTGCGGAACGCGCCGGTGCACTCCAACACGAGATCGACCCCGTGGTCGTCCCACGGCACGGCACCGGGCGTGGAGTGCGACGAGTACGTGACCTGCCGACCGTCGATCTGCAGGGCGTTGCCGTCGTGACCCACCTGTCCGGCGTAGCGGCCGTGCACGGTGTCGAACTCCAGCAGGTGTGCGGCGGTGGCGACGTCGCCCTTGTGTTCGTTCACGTGCACGAGTTGCAGTTCGGGGTGACGGCCGAGGGCGCGCACCACCAGGCGGCCCATACGGCCGAACCCGTTGATGCCGATGCGGACAGGAGCGGTGGTCGGGGTGCTGGTCATGCGAGTGCCTCGATGCGGGTGCGGAGTTCGGCCACCACGGCGTCGAACGCCGCGGCGGTGCCGGTGTCGACGGGGTCGGGGATGCTCCAGTGCCACCACTGCGCGGTGGGCCGGAGTTGTTCGTGCACGCGGTCGCACACGGTGACCACCTGTACGCCGTCGGGGATGCGGTCGATGGCGGTGGGCACGGCCGCGCTGAGGTCGAGGCCCGCACGGCGTGCCGCGGCCACGGCACCGCGATGCACCGCGGGCGAGGGGTCGGTGCCGGCGGAGCCGGCGGCGCGGCCGGTGTGCGCCGTCCACATCGCGGCGGCCAGTTGCGACCGGGCCGAGTTGTGGGTGCACAGGAACAGCATCGGTTCGCGTGGCGCTGCGGGAGCGGTGCCGAGCAGCGCCACCGTGGCGGGCACGAGGCGCACGTACCGGCGGCGGGCGTCGCCGGCCGACGACGTACGGGTGATGAGCCCGGCCACCTCCAGCACGTCGAGGTGGTGTGCGAGCAGGTTGGTGGTGAGCGCATGGCGTTCGCACAACTCGGTGGGCGAACGGTCGCTCACCACCAGGTCGTCGACGAGGGCCAGTCGAACCGCATCGCCGAGTGCGGCATGACGGGCGACGCGGCGGTCGAACTCGGTGGGGCCGGGCATGCGGATCACGCTATTCGATCAGCAGAAATTGCGTCAACCAACGTTGAGTGAACATCGAATGTCGCCCGAGCGTCGGCGAGCCGACGCGCTGTGACCCAGTCCACGTCACATGCGGTGTTGCACGCGCGCTAACGTCCCGCACATGGCCAACAAGAAGGCGTACCTCGAGCACCTGCGCAACGTGTCGCTGTTCCAGGGTTGCTCCACCAAGGAACTCGAGAAGATCGCGAAGGCGTCCGACGAGATCACCATGTCCGCGGGCACCCTCATCGTCGATCAGGGGCAGACCGGTCGCGAGGCGTTCATCGTCCTCGAGGGCATGGTCACCGTGAAGCGCAACGGCAAGAAGGTCGGCTCGTTCGGGCCGGGCACCGTCGTCGGCGAGCTCTCGCTGCTCGACCACGGCCCCCGCACCGCCACGGTGGTGTGCGAGACCGACTGCGTGCTGCTGCTGCTCGACCAGCGTCACTTCATCGGCGTCATCGACGACGTGCCGGCGCTGGCCCACAAGCTGCTCGCCGCGCTCGCGGGCCGCATCCGCGACCTCGACCGCCAGAATTTCGGCTGATCAGGCGGCCGGCGCCGCCGGTTGCCCCACTGCCGCCAACAGCGCGTCCACCCGACGCGCATTGGCGCGCACGCCCCACAGGCCACCGATGATGGCCAGTGCACCCGCGGCGATGGCCAGCCGCCACAACCACACCTGGTTGTCGATGCGTTCGCGCGCCACCTTCGCGTCGGCGATGGCCTGATCGATCTCCCCCGGCACGGCGGCCAGCGCGTCGACCGTCTCCTGCAACGCAGGCGCTGCCTGGTCGAGCGTGGTGGACGCGGTGATGAGCGAGCCCTGCACGAACACCAGCTCCTTCTCGGCCTCCTCCAGGCTGGTGACCAGTGATTCCACGCTGCCGATGAAGTCGACCAGGCCGAGCAGATCACGCACGCTCTTGCTGACCTCGCGCGTGGCGGCCACGGCATCGGCGGTGTTGCCCAACCCGTCGCCCACCACGTCGACCACCTGCTGCAGTTCGCTGGCGGAACTGGCGGTGGTGTCGGCCAGGTCGCGAGCTGACACGAGCGCGCTCTCCATGCGGAACAGCGCCCGCTCGGTGGCGTTGGCCAGCCCGCCGACGGCGATCCATGCAGCGACGGCGCTGAGCGCCACCAGCACCATCGAAGCGGCCAGGACGGTGGGCAGTGTGCGCCGAGGAGACATGTCGGCATTCTGTCCCACGGAAGCGGACGCGCGGGACGTCGCGAACTAGGGTTCGGGGCGCACTATGAGCACTCACGACGCATCTGCCGAGACCGGTCCCAAGAAGCCCTGGTTCCGCACGCCGCACAAACTCGTGCTGGCGGTCGGCATCTTCATGGGCCTGTTCACCATGGCCTCGGGCATCATCCCGCAGTTCACCCACTGGCATGCCACCAAGGAACCCACCCGCGAGGTGTTCGACGGCATTCCGGGCGCGCTGCAGGTGGCGTTCTACACGGTCATCCCGGCGCTGCTGGTGTGGGGCGCGTTCGCGTTCTCCAACCGTGTGCGCAACTGGGAGCGTGGCGCACCCGATCGCCGCAAGACCACGCCGAAGAACGTGAAGAACCGTCTGCGCGACTTCCGCGCCGGTGCGTACATGCAGACCCTGCTGCGTGACAGTGCCGCCGGCCTGATGCACTCGATGATCTACTTCGGCTTCCTGGTGCTGCTCGGTGTCACCACCGTGCTCGAGATCGACCACCAGCTGCCCGAGAGCCTGAAGTTCCTGCACGGCGACGTGTACATGGCGTACTCGTTCATCGGCGACCTGGCCGGCCTGGTGTTCATGATCGGCATCGTGTGGGCCATCGTGCGCCGCTACGTGCAGCGCCCGTACCGCATCCGCATCAAGACCAAGCCCGAGCACGCGCTCATCCTGGGCGTGTTCTTCGTGATCGGTCTCACCGGCTTCCTGGCCGAGGGCTTCCGCATCGCCGAGCAGGGCATGCCCGACCACGAGAAGTGGAGCTTCATCGGCTACCCCATCGCGATGCTGTTCGACGGCCTGGCCGAGAACACGCTCAGCACGTGGCACCAGATCATGTGGGCCACGCACGTGGTGGCCTTCGCGGCGTTCCTCATCATGCTGCCCATCACGATGCTGCGGCACATCTTCACCAGCCCGCTGAACATGTACCTGAAGGACCGCGACCGTCCGAAGGGCGCGATGCGCGCGATGCCGAACCTCACCGAGACGTCGCTCGAGAGCTTCGGTGCCAGCGTGGTGGAGGACTTCACCTGGAAGCAGCTGCTCGACACCGATGCCTGCACCATGTGCGGTCGCTGCACCAGCGTGTGCCCGGCACACGCCACGGGCAAGCCGCTCGACCCGCGCGAGATCGTGCTGAAGACCGGTGAAGTGATGGCCGCGTCGGCCAACCCGGTCGTCACGCCGCCGCTGTCGGTCGACAAGGAGATCACCATCTCGGCGAACTCGCTGTTCGACCGCATCACGGCCGAAGAGGTGTGGAGCTGCACCAGCTGCCGTGCGTGCGACGAGATCTGCCCGGTGAACATCGAGATCCTCGACAAGATCCTCGACATGCGCCGCTACCTGTCGCTGATGGAGAGCAACTTCCCCAGCGAGCTCGGCAACGCCTATCGCGCCATGGAGAACCAGGGCAACCCGTGGGGCATGAACCAGGGCGAGCGCGCCGACTGGGCCGAGGGCCTCGACGTGCAGGTCGTGGATCCGGGCGAGGCGTTCAGCGCCGAGTACCTGTACTGGGTGGGCTGCGCCGGTTCGTTCGACGACAAGAACAAGAAGGTCACCCAGGCCATGGCCAAGCTGTTGAAGCGGGCCGGCATCGAGGTGGCCATCCTCGGCCCCAGCGAGATGTGCACGGGCGACTCGGCTCGTCGTTCGGGCAACGAGTACCTGTTCCAGATGCTGGCCATGCCGAACATCGAGATGCTCGACGGCATGGGCGTGAAGAAGATCATCACCCAGTGCCCGCACTGCTTCAACACGTTGAAGAACGAGTACCCGCAGCTCGGCGGCAACTACGAGGTCATCCACCACACGCAGTTGCTCGAGAACCTCATCGCCAACGGCAAGCTCGACGTCAGCCAGGCGTCGCTCGAAGAGCGGCTCACCTATCACGACTCGTGCTACCTCGGTCGCCACAACGACGTGTACCTGGCTCCCCGCAAGGTGGTGGGCAGCATCAAGGGCATCGAGGTGGTCGAGATGCAGCGCAACGGCACCAAGGGCATGTGCTGCGGTGCCGGTGGCGCCCGCATGTGGATGGAGGAGAACGTCGGCGTGAAGGTGAACGACGAGCGTGCGATGGAGGCCATCTCCACGGGCGCGACGCGTGTGGCCACCGCCTGCCCGTTCTGCTACATCATGCTCGACGACGGTGTGAAGGCCGCCGGCAAGGACGAGGCCGAGGTGAAGGTGGCCGACATCGCCATCCACCTCCTCGACGCCATCGAGGCCGGCGAGCAGAACCTGCGCGCGCAGGACACCCCGCTGCAGTCCCCGGTCGCCGGCGACTGACCCGGCCCGCGCCGCTCGGACGCGAACCCTCCCAGATTCGGGACATCCCACGCCCAGGGGCGTGGGATGTCCCGGTTTTGGGTCACTGCGCGCCCATGGGCGCGAGACGGGTCAGATCGGGCGAGGCTCGGTGGGCGTGGCGAGTGCGGCCAGCCCCGGTGCTTCGTCGCTCCAGTAGGCGCCAGCCTGGTCGCGCACATGGGCGGTCCAGCGTGTGCCGTTCCACAGGCGCTCCGGGGCCCGGCCCAACGGGTCGGGCAGCCAGCGATCATCGAGGATGGGACCCTCCACCAGGACGAGCGGCGCAGGCGGCGCGAGGGTGGGCTCGACGTCACGGTGGCAGAAGCGGCAGACGATGGCCGCCGCCTTGATGGTCTCCGCGCACCACGGGCAGACCCGTTCGGGTGCGGCGGGCTCGGACGGCGCTCGTGATGCCCGGGCGCGCCGTGCCTGCTCGGCCGGCGTGGGCTCGAGGATGGCGATGACGATCCAGCCGATGACGCCGCCGAACATGCCGAGCACGAAGCCGAGCCCCGGCCGGCCCTTCGGCTGGCCGATGGCGTAGCCCACCCCGCCGCCGACGAGCGGCCCGAAGATCAGCCAGAGCAACAGGACCTCAGGGAGTCCGATCATGGCGAGCAACGTAGCCGATTCGGCGCGACCGCCGAGTCGGGCACGTGCGGGCGACCGAGTGCCGGTACGGAGGCGCGGCGGCGTCAGGTGCAGTAGGTGAGGCCGCCGGCGGCGAGGGCGTCGTCGAGCAGGCGCAGGGCCGAGGGGCCCACGCCGTGCAGGGCGGCCAGGTCGGCCCGGGTCCAACCGGTGAGGTCCTCGAGCGTCTCGATGCCGGCGCCCAGCAGCGCGCGCTTGGCGGGCGACATCACCCGCAGCCCGTTCCACACCTTCGGATCATCAGGGCGGCCGGCGGCGGGCACGACGGCCTACAGGGTGTTCTGGTTGTACTTGCTGGCGGTGGCGCCGTGCTGGTTCTGGTACTTGCTCTTCAGGTCGGGGTGCCCGTAGGGGCGTTCGGCCGGCCGGTCGAGCTTCTGGAACACGAGCTGGGCGATCTTCATCCCGGTGCGCAGCAGGATGGGCAGGTTCGAGACGTTGGAGAACTCGAGCACGACGGTGCCCTTGAACCCGGGATCGATGAAGCCGGCGGTGGCGTGCACCTGCAGGCCCAGGCGGCCGAGGCTGCTCTTGCCGTTGACGACGCCGACGATGTCGTCGGGGCAGCCCACCACTTCGGCGGTGTGCCCGAGAGCGAACTCGCCGGGGTGCAGCACGAACACGTCGCCGTCGGGGACCGAGACGGTCTCCATCAGCTTCGGCTGCTCCTCGAACGGATCGATGTGGGTGAGGCGGCTGTTGCGCATGACGCGGAACTCGTTGCCGAGTCGTACGTCGACACTGGCCGGCTGCACCAGGCCGGGGTCGTACGGGTCGAGCAGGATGCGGCCCGAACCGAGGAGGTCGCGCAGGGTGCCGTCGGAGAGGATCACGGCTCGGACTGTAGTCGGCCAGGGCGAATCCGCAGGAAGGGTGGCCGTGGGCGCGCGCTGCGTCGGTCATGCTTACCGAACTCTTGAGGCTTTCGGCTTAGGTCCTTTGACCTGGTGGGATACGTCGATGGTCGTGGTCCTACGACCGTTCCTACATTGACGCAGGGTGGTGTGGGAACACAGCATGTGCCGGTCGGCGGACAGGGTGGCGGAACCGAGCCTCTCGGCGCATCGGACGGGAGCACGTCCGACCGGGCGTGCCCGGTGCGTCGGGAGGTCCCGCCTCCACCCAACAACCCGCCCGCCGGCGTCTCCCAAAAGAAACCATGGTGTCGCCCGGTCGTGGAGAGCGTCCGGGCGGCACCACGGGATCGAGGTCTAGCGGGTGGTGAAGCGCCACCAGGTGCCGGCGTTCGCCAGCGTGGTGCCCACCGCGTTCACCGCACGCACCTGCCAGTAGTAGGTGGTGCGAGCCGTGAGGCCGGCGCGGGTGACGCTGCGGGTGGCACCCGTGCTCACCCAGCTGCCGTCGCAGGCGTTGTTGTTCACGGTGTCGAGGCAGTACTCGTACGACACTGCACCGGTGCTGGCCGCCCACGAGAACGTCAGTGAGGTGGCTCGGTTGGTGGCGGCGTTGGCAGGGGACGTCTTGTTGAACGCACCGGGCAGCGCCGGGGCAGCGGTGCGGAAGGTCCACGCCACGTTCGCGTTCGCCGAGGTGGTGCCGCCGGTGTTGCGGGCCCTCACCTGCCATTCGTAGGTGGTGGCGGCGGTGAGGCCGGTCTGGGCCGCGGTGCGGGTGGTGCCGGTGGAGATCCACGTGCCGTCGCAGCTGTTGTTCACCACGGTGTCGCGGCAGTACTCGTACGACGTGGCACCAGTGCTGGCCCCCCACGAGAGGGTGACCGTGGTGGCCTGGTTCGTGGCTGCGTTGGCCGGTGCGGTCTTGTTGAACGCGCCGGGCAGGGCGACCGCGGCCGCGGTGGTGAAGGTGCTGCGCAGCGACACGTTGGCCTCGGCGGTGGCGGTGCCGTTCGTGGCGCGCACCTGCCACGAGTAGACGGTGCTCCCCGCCAGCCCCGTGCGAGCGACGCTGGTGGCGGTGCCCGTGGAGGTCCAGGTGGTGCACGGCGTGGTGAGGCCGGCGACGAGGCAGTACTCGTACCCGGTGGCGCCGGCACTGGGCGACCAGCTGAGCGTGACCGAGGTGGGCTGGGCAGTGGCGCCCGCCGCCGGGGTGAGCTTCGAGAACGCGCCGAGGACGCGGGGCCCGTTGGCGGTGGCGGCTGCCGAGACGGCGGCGCCGGCGTTCAGGATGCCCGAGCCACAGTTCGCGGTGGTGCAGGTGCTGCCCACGGGGAACGGGGTGACGGTGGTGCGCAGCAGTGTGGTGAGCGCCGCAGGGCTGAGCGACGGCTGCACCGACTTCACGAGTGCGGCCACGCCGGCCACGTGGGGGGTGGCCATGCTGGTGCCCTGGTACGACACGTAGGTGTCGGCGCCGGGCGTGGTGAGGCCGGCGTTGAGGGTGCTGAGGATGCCGCCCGGCGTGAGCGTGGCGTCGCCGCCCGGTGCGGCGATCTCCACCAGGGCGCCGAAGTTCGAGTAGTAGGCGCGGTTGGCGGTGCTGCCGGTGGCGGCCACGGTGACGACGTTGGCGCAGTTGGCGGGGTTGAAGCCGGTGGCGTCGAGGTTGCTGTTGCCGGCGGCCACGATGACGGTGGCCCCGACGGCGACGATGTCGTTGATAGCAGCCTGCTGCGTGGCGCCGCAGGCACCCGAGCCGCCGAGACTGAGGTTCAGCACCGCAGCCGGGTTCGGGTTGGTGGGCACGCCGGCAACGGCGAGGCCGGCCGACCAGCGCATGCCGTCGACGATGTCGCTGGTGTAGCCGCCGCACTTGCCGAGCACGCGCACGGGAAGGCGGGTTCATGACGCTGGAGGGTCGGAACGCCGTCGATAGCCGCGCGTCGTTCGAGCGTGAGGCCGAAGAAAAGCGAAAAGAGTTCGGCAAGTCTCTGACGGGAGGGGCAGCTCGCTCATATC
>SXKB01000228.1 GCA_005778215.1 Actinomycetota bacterium
GACGGCGGCACCCGCACCGCCAGCATCTGCGGCGGCTACCTGGCGCTGCACGATGCTCTGACCAGCCTGGTGCAGAACAAGGCCATCAAGCAGCACCCGCTGCACAGCTACTGCGCGGCGATCAGCGTGGGCATCGTGAACGGTGTGCCCGTGCTCGACCTGCCGTACGTGGAGGACTCCACCGCCGAGGTCGACATGAACGTGGTGGTGCTCGGCCAGCCCGGCGCCGAGCCGAAGTTCGTGGAGGTGCAGGGCACCGCCGAGGGTGCAGCGTTCAGTCGCGGCGAGCTCGATGCGCTGCTCGGCCTGGCCACCACCGGCCTCGGCCGCATCATCGACCTGCAGGCGGAGATGGTTGCGACGCCGCCCAGCCAGCGCGCGCTGGGGCGATGAGCCTTCCGACGCTCGTCTCCGCCTCGGCCAACCCGCACAAGGTGTCCGAGATCGCGGCCATCCTCGACGGGCTGGTGCACCTGGTGCCCCGGCCCGCCGAGGTGCCCGAGGTGGTGGAGGACGCCGGCACGCTGGAAGGCAACGCTCGCCTGAAGGCGGCGGCCATCTGCGCCGCCACCGGCATGGCCGCAGTCAGCGACGACACCGGCTTGTTCGTCGACGCGCTCGACGGCGAGCCGGGCGTGGAGACCGCGTACTACGCCGGTCCGAACGCCACCTACGCCGAGAACCGGGCGAAGATGCTCGTCGCGCTGCAGGGCGTGGACGATCGTCGCTGCCGGTTCCGCACCGTGGTGATGGTGGTGCATCCCGACGGCACCGAGTTGCAGGTGGAGGGTGTGTGCGAGGGGCGCATCGCCACCGAGGAACGCGGCGAGCGAGGCTTCGGGTTCGACCCCCTGTTCATCCCCGACGACGGCGACGGGCGCACGTTCAGCGAGATGAGCGAGGCCGAGAAGAACACGATGTCGCACCGCGGTCGCGCGTTCGCTGCGCTGGTGGCGGCACTCAGTTCTCGCGAGGGGTGAACCCGAACTCCACCATGAACGCCTCGTGGTCGCTGCCGGTGACCGTGTAGTCGCGCAGCTGCACCGGTGCGATGCCGGTGCCGAACAGCGCGTGATCGAGGCGAACGAACGTGGGCGGCAGGACGCCCTCGTCGGTGGGCCAACTGACACTCCATCCTTCGTCGAGCGCTTCGTGCACGTCGGTCCAGCCGCGGTCGAGCAACTCGCGGAACGACGGGTGCCAGCGCGACCCGTTGAAGTCACCGACGATGACGGTGGGAAGGTCGCCGTCGGCGGCAAGGTCGCCGATGTCGCGCAGTTGCTGCACCCAGTACGGGGCGTCGTGCGTGGGCGGTGACGGGTGCACACCCAGTACCCGGGCCGCTCGACCGTCCACGTCGAGCACCACGTCGATGGTGGGGCGACCCTCCAGGTCGATCACGCCGCCGGTGCGGATGGGCAGCTTGCTCCACACGGCGATGCCAGCGGGTGTGGGCAGTGGGTGCTCGGCGCGGTACGGGTAGTCGGCGCCCACCAGCGCCTCGAACGCCGTGGCGAACTCGGGCGTGAACTCGCCCAACACCAGGACGTCGGCGCCGGTGGCGGCGACGTCGGCCGCCGCCTGCTCGGGGGTCGCGTTCTTCGCCAGCAGGTTGGCGAACGTGAGGGTGAAGCGGGGTGCGGTGTCGTCGACGGCCGGCGGCGACGAGGCCAGTACCAGTGGCGCCGCGAGCACCGCGAACACCACGAGCGGCACCACCGACACGATGGCCATCGGGTACTTGCGGTACAGCAACGCCACGGCGCCGATGGGCACGGCGCTGAGCAGCACGAACGGCGTGAGCGCCTGGAGCACAGCGACGATGCGCCGGTCGTCGATGCCCGCCAACTGTGTGAACGACACCAGCAGCATCACGGCCAACGCGGCCCAGGCGACGATCTCGATCATTCGGCGTGCCCACACGGGCAGTCGGTCGCGCACGTCATCACCAGTTCCGCAGATCGATGGGCCAACGGTCGATCACCTCGTGGCCGCTGGCCACCCACGCCACCTCGTGCATCGCCATCGTGGGGTCGATGTGGGCCGGTGGCAGCCGCACGCGGTCGCCCACCCCGGCCACACCCGTGTGCGGCACGAACGTGACGTGCTCGTCGCTCAAGAACCACACGTCGGCACCGTTGCCGTCGAGCGTCTCGAGTGATGGGTTGCCGTGATCCATGCCCATGCACTTCAGCCCGACGTCGGCCACCGCGTACTTCGGTGTCGCGGAGACCACGGTGCCGTACACGTGCGCGGCCTGTTCGAACGGGTGCCCGAACCGGCCGTAGTGGGTGTCCATCAGTGCGTAGCTGCCGGCCTGTACTTCGGTGACCCGGTCGTGCAGGTGGAACGTGCCGGTGCCACCGGCGCTCACCACGTCGCCACCCACGGCGGCGTGCGCGAGCAACAGTCGGTCGACCGAATCGGCCACACGGGCCTGCTGCTCGGCCGGGTCGTCCAGTGCCATGAGGTGGCCCTCGTAGCCCATCACGCCCCGCACGTGCATGCCGGCCGAGCGGGCGAGGTCGGCGATGCGCCCGGCATTGTCGGGCCGACAACCGCAGCGGGGGAGCCCCACGTTCACGTCGACGAGCACCTCGCGGATGCCCGCCGTTGCGGCCGCAGCGACGGTCTCGGGCGAGTCGATGGCGATGGTGATGCGGGCGTCGTCCTGCGCGGCGGCGATGGCGCGCAACCGGTCGCGATCGAGCACCTCGTTGGCCAGCAGCAGGTCGGCCCCCAACCCTGCGGCCGCCATGCCCAGCACCTCGCGCGGGGTGGCGCACGTGAACGAACGATGGCCGTGCGCGAACTGTGCCGCCGCGAGCGCCGTGCACTTGTGGGCCTTCACGTGCGGCCGCAGCGACGCACCCGGCCGGGCTGCGGCCATGGTGGCCAGGTTGTGGGCCAGCACCTCGGCGTCGATCACCAGCGCGGGAGTGGGCAGCTCGAGCACGTTCATGCCCGACCATGTTCCCACTTGTCAGCGCGAAAGTGGCTCCAGGTGGCAGATGATGATGCGGTCGAGTTCGAGGTCGACGGCCTTCTGCTGCGAGGCGAGGTCGTCGTACGACGCCCATCCCGAGCAGTCGAACGGCTTGTCGCCCGCGGCGTCGCGGGCCGCAGCGAGATAGCGGCCGCAGTGCGGGCTGGAGAGGCGGATGTTCACGCCGTCGGCGTGGATGCCGGCGATGCGCGCCAGCTGCTCGCTGTTCACCCCGACGTGGATGGGCACGTCGGGTGCGCGATGGCGCAGCACCTCGATCTGGTGCACCACGGCCGCGTGCCGATCGGCCAGTTCGGGCAGCAGTGGAATGCCGCGCTCCTTGTGTTCACGCGACCAGGCGGTCTCGGGCGCGGCGCCGGCGCCGATGCCCAGTCGAAGGCGGCCACCGCTGATGCGCTGCACGCTCGACGCCGCGAGCGCCCTCAGCTCGGGGTGCCGGTTCGCCACGTTCACCACCAGTGAGCCGATGCCGATGGTGGACGTGGCCTCGGCCAGCGCGCCCATCAACGTGAACGCTTCCAGCAGGTCGCGGTCGCCGGTCTCGAACAGCGTGCCGTCGAAGTGGTCGAGCACCCAGGTGGTGTCGTACCCCTCGGCCTCGGCCCGCAGCACGGCGTCGCGCAGCTCGGGCCAGTCGTTGTGCGCCGAGCTGAACTGGATGTCGCGGATCATGAGCCACAGGATGGCCCCGATTCACCCGGGTTACATTGTCGAGATGGGGACGAACGGTTTCGGACATCTGTATGTCGAGACACACGACTGGGCCACGGCGGTCGAGTTCTGGACCTCGCTGGGGTTCGAGGTGGAGTTCGCCACCGACCACGGCTCGGGAATGCTGCGCCATCCGGCCGGTGGTCCCACCGTGTTCGTGGCCGAGCAGCCGTGGGAGGACCCGCTGGCGACCGAGGTGTACCTCGCGGCGCCCGCCGGGTACGAACCGCCACCCGGGATGCACGTGGTGAGCCCGTTCCGGCCCACGCACTGGGGCACGAAGGTCATGGTGATCCAGGACCCCGACGGCCACCGCTTCCGCATCGAGGCCCCCGCCGACTGAGCGCGGACGAACCAGGTTGGTGCCGACGGAGAGACTCGAACTCTCACTGACAGCGTCCTAAGCGCTGCGCCTCTGCCGTTGGGCTACGTCGGCCTGCTCGATCGCTTCCTGCACCAGGACTCGGTCTGCGCATGGCAGTTGGGGCACAGCATACGAAGGTTCTCGAGGCGGTTGTTGGTGCGGTCACCATCGATGTGATCGAGTTCGAAGGGGAGCCGGTCGCCGAGCCAGTCGGTGATGCCGCATCTCTCGCACTGCAGCGACTTCAGCCCTGCGTTCACGAGCCGCTGCCGCAGCTTGCCGATGTTGAAGTATGGCGACGGCGACGTGAGCGCTTCCTCGAGCGGCATCGTGCGGCCGCCCGGATGCGCGCCCGGCTTCCGCATCCATGCTTGGGGGTCGGGTCGAGCAAGTTCGATGCCGAGTCGAGTCATGTGGTGGCGCACCAATTGGTGTGTGCCGCCGCCCTGGCGAAGTCCTAGCACCCGGATCACATCGGCGACGGTGGGTTCCGATCGACACGCCGCGATGAGCTCAGCGTCGGTCCATGTTCGTTTCCGTCCTCCCATGCGGGCAGCCTATTCGAAAGACGAACAAATGTTCGGTCAGCGAATTGACGATGGGGATGCCGATGTTGCCCGTCTCACTTGACCAAACGGGCGCCGCGGGTGATGGTCGACGGTGGCGAGCCGCGCCGCATCCCGTTCGGCACCTCGTTCGTCGCTGCACCGCCGGGTCGACGGCAGGTGCGCATCGAACGCGGCGGCCTGACGAACCGGCACCACCGAGGGATCGACCTGCTGGTCGAGGTGCCGACCGACGGTCGTGTCACCTTGCACGTGACAGCCGGCGTCTTCGCGGACCCGCCGGTCGTGACCCCCGACTCGGACGGCGTGGGCTCGGTGTGGGTGCAATCGTGCGGCCCTGAGTGACGTGGATGCACCCGACGAGGAACGCGTACAGTGCGCGGGATGGGGTTCACGGGGTTCTCGCCGGAGGCGGTCGCGTTCTACGAAGGGCTGCAGGCCGACAACTCGCGCACGTACTGGCAGGCGAACAAGGCGGTGTACGAGTCGGCGGTGAAGGCGCCCTTCCTGGCGCTGCTCGACGAGTTGGCCGACTACGGGCCGTTCCAGGTGTTCCGGCCGTACAAGGACGTGCGGTTCAGCAAGGACAAGACGCCGTACAAGGAGAACATCGGCGGCTATGGCGAGAGTGAGGGCGGCGCCGGGTTCTACGTCGCGTTCAGCGCCACCGGCATGTTCGCCGGCAGCGGGTACTACTCGATGGCGAGCGATCAGCTCGAGCGGTTCCGCGACGCCATCGACGCCGAGGCCACCGGTGCCGAACTGGCACGGTTGGTGGCTGCCGTGGAGCAGCAGGGTCTCCGCCCCGGTGCGATGAGCGAACTCAAGACGGCACCGCGCGGCTACCCGAAGGACCACCCGCGCATCGAGCTGTTGCGCCGCAAGGGGCTGATGGCGGGCCGGGAGTTCCCGCTCGCGAAGTGGATGTACACGAAGGCCGCAGTGGGCAGGGTGCGTGACGCGTGGGAAGTGGCCGCCGACATGAACGCGTGGCTCGACCTGCACGTCGGGCCCAGCACGCTGCCACCCGAGGAGTGGCGTCGCTGACCCGTCAGGGCACCGGCAACCACACGAGCGCGATGTGCAGCACCGAGACGTCGGTGCGTTCCAACGGCACCGACACCGTGGAGATGTCCATCGCGACCCCGTTCCACTTGTCGGTGATGGCCTGCACCTCGTCGACGAGCTGCTGCTCCAGATCGGCCAGCTCGTGCTGGAGCGCCTGGATCTTGTTCTCCTGCGCGTCGAGCCGCGCATTGGCCGCCTGCGTGCTCGACCTCCGACGCGACGCCGAGCCGATCATGCTGCCGCGGGCCTTGCGACCGCCGAGGAACCCGTCGAGGATGGAACCTGCCGCCGAGATCAGCTCGTCGTTGCGCTTGCCCTTCGCCTGTGTCTCCAGCACGTCGGCGCGGTCCTCGGCAGTGGCGAGCTGCTGCTGCAGGCTCTTCAACTTCGTCGAGTACTTGGTGCGCAGCTTCGCCGTCTCCTCGTCGGCCTTCGCATCAGCGGCGGCCTGACACCGCACGGCGAACGCCTCGGGGGTCTCGCCGGGTCGGCCGTACACCTTCAACGGTTGGTGGGCCAGCATGTCGACCGTACGGGAACGAACGAGCGAGTCGACCAGATCGCGCTGCACGCGGGTGAAGAACGTCTTCTGGTGCAGCGGGGCGTCGGGCAGCCGGTAGGCGCACTGCGGCGGTGCCACGCTGCGCAGATCTCGCTCGTCGTAGTCGACGTCGGTGGGACGGCTCGCGTCGACCTGCTCGGTGAGCGGGAACAGCACGGCCTCGAACTCCTGGTCGTGCACGAAGCCGGCCTTGTCGTCGTCGAACCGCATGGCGACGCGGCACAGGATGGCCGGCTCCCAGGTGGTGCCGCTCGGGTCGGCGCCCACGTCGGCCAGCCACGGTGCGGCGGGGTCCACCCAGCGCACGGCGACGCCCTCGA
>SXKB01000027.1 GCA_005778215.1 Actinomycetota bacterium
GGCGGCCATCGGGGCCGTGGTGCTGCTGCTCGCGTCGTTCGTCACCGGCCACGTGGCCGACGGTGCCACCTACGTGTGGATGCTGCCGATGGTGACGCTGGCGTCGGCGGCACTCGTCGGCGTGGTGGTGCACCCCTGGGCGGCCGGCGCACGACGCGTGTTCGGCAGTCGCCCGATGGTGGAGCTCGGCAAACGGTCGTACGGCCTGTACCTGTGGACCTGGCCGATCAGCCGCATCTGCAACGCCTACACCGGGTCGTGGTCACGCTTCGCGTTGGCGATGGCCATCAGCATTCCGGTCAGCGAGGCGTGCTACCGCTGGGTCGAGACGCCCATCCGCAAGGGTGCACTCGGTCGGTTCTGGCAGGACCGGCAACGGCACAACCGCAGCATCCTGGTCGGGTGCGCGGCCGTGAGCGTGCTCGCGCTCGGCGGGTCGCTGGTGGCGTTCTATCGATCGGCGCAGCCCACGTTCGACGCTGCGGTCGACGCCGGCGGGGAAGAGGTGGTGTTCGACCCCGATGCGGCGCTCGGCACCACCACCGTGCCGGCGACCAACCCGGTGGCCGTCACCGACCCGGCCGCCAGCAGCACCACAGCGCCGCTGGCCACCACACCGGTCACGCCGCCGTCGCTGCCGCGCAAGCTGGTCATCGTGGGCGACTCGATGGCGCACTCGCTGAAGGTGAACCTGCCGGCAGGCATCGAAGGCACGTTCACGGTGAGCGACGGTTCGGTGGAGGGCTGCAGCGTCTACGACAACGGCAAGGCCATCAGCTCGCGCGACGGCTACTCGCGCAACTTCGAGAACTGCGCCGGTTGGGACGGCGAGTGGGCCCAGGCCGCGCAGGCCAACGGCGCCGAGGTGGCGCTGGTGGTGATCGGCGCGTGGGACGTGTTCGACGTGACCGTCGACGGCGTGTCGATGCCGTTCGGTTCGGCCGAGAACGACGCCCGTTTCGTGAACGGGGTGCAACAGGGCATCGACGCCCTGAGCGCCGTCGGCACGAAGGTGGCGTTGATGGAGATCGCCTGCATGCGCCCGCAGGACGTGAAGGGCGCCGGCGTGCCCGCGCTGCCCGAGCGTGGTCTGGACGATCATGTGCAGCACCTCAACGATCTGCTCCGCCAGGTGGCCGCACAGAACCCCGACACCACCACGTTCGTGACCGGCCCGCCCGAGTACTGCACCGAACCCATCGCGAGCGACCTGGCCTACCGATGGGACGGCGTGCACGCCTACAAGCCCGGCGCAAAGCTCACGTTCGAAGCCGTGGCCCAGCAGTTGTTGAACATCCCGGTGGGCTGACCCACCGGGACGCCTCGTTCACTCGCGGTGATCGGCGGTGCAGGCCGCACCGTTGCACACGTCGACGAGCGTGTCCTCGAACAGGAAGCTCGCCTTCTGCACGCGCACGTCGGGGTCGGCACGCGGGTCCTCGTGCGAGTCGTCGCCGACCCGCGGTGCGAGGTTCTCGAACGGGATCGGCTCCATGCCCGAGTCCCAGATCACGATGCCCGAACCGTCGCTCGGGTAGGTGAGGTCGTCGAGACCCCAGCCGGGCTCGACCTCTGCCCACCGGCCGTCGGCCGCCACGGGGCGATGGATGGGGATGCCCAAGGTGCGGGCCTCCACCAGCGCCGACAGCTCGGTGACCTGGTGGTCGCCGTACGCCACATGCAACAGCACGTCCTTCACCGGCGTGCCGTCGTAGGGGTCGGCGGTCACGTGCTGCACGTAGCCCGCGCCTTCGCCCCGGTCCCACAGCATCTGCACCATCGCGAAGATGAGCACTCGGTCGAGGTCGTTCGGGTAGGCCGGTTTCATGATGGCTTCGTACGTGTCGAAGTCGACCGAGCGAGGCAGCAGCAGCGAGTAGTTCATGCCGGGCACGCCGAGCACGGCACGCTCGATGTCGGGCGATACCGCGGCCAGCATCAGGCCCATGATGCCGCCCTGGCTGTTGCCGTCGTAGTCGAGGTGCGCGGTGTCCACGAGGGGCGTGCCATCGGTGCGCTGGAAGTTGGGGTCGTCGGCCAGGCCGCCGGCGCGGGTCATCAGTCGGCCGAGGAACATCTGGTTCAGCACGCCTTGCTGCAGGCGGTCGGCCATCGTGTCGAAGTTCGTGAAGTCGCCGAGGGTCGCGGCCGCGTTGCCGATGTCGTCCTCACTCATGCCGGCCCACTTCGTGGCGCAGTGCACCACGTTGTGTTCGTTCGACATCGCGCGCACGTTGCCGGCGTCGATCTCGTGGTGGTCGCCCAGGAGGCCGTGCCCGTACTGCACCAGGTGCGCGGGCTCGGTGCCGGTCATGGTGGCCACGCTGATGTTGCACACGAACGGTGCCTGCAGCGTGGGATTCGTGCCGTTCACCTCGGGCAGCGAGTCGACGTCGTCGCTCGCATAGTTGAACGAGTTGCCGGGTCCGCCGTCGCCGGTGAGGAAGTTGGGCACGGTGAACGTGCCGTCGATCTGCAATGCGATGTTGTCGTCGCTGTTCGGCGTGACGGCGGTGATGGTGTACGCCGGTGCGGCGTCACCGAGTTCGGCGAGCGCGGTGTCGCGGATGTGCAGCATCCGCTCGCTGATGTTGCGCGTGCTGGCCACGGTGAACGACCACGCGAGTTGCAGGTCGGCCCGCTCGACCCCGGCGGCCTCGAGCGCGGTGAGCGTGGCCTCCATGTCGGTGCGGCGGGCCTCGATGCTGTCGATGCCGGTGAGCAGGTTGTCGCGGTACACGCGGAACACGTCGCCCGTGGGGAGGTCGGCGCCACCGGCGTCCTTCATGCCGCGCAGGCCCACGGCGTAGGTGCCGCCCTCCGGCAGCGAGATGGCGGGCCGGATGGTGAGCAGGCGGTCCTCCTCGGCCACGGCGTGGCTGTCGAGTTCGGCCCACAGCGGGATGCGTTCACCGGTGGCGAGGTCGATCAGCACCACGGTGGCGTCGTCGGCCAGGGAGCTGCCGATGTCGGTCCACTTCGGCAGGTTCGACGCTTCGGCATCGATGCCGGCGAGGTGCACGAGCAGCGGCGTGTTCGGGCTGAACCCGTCGTTGCGGTTCCACTCGGTGGGGTCGACCTGCACACCACTCTCGTTGCTGGGCATCGCCGCCGCCGGGAACGCAACGCGCAGGCCGGTGGCGGTAGCCGGGTCGGCGACGGTGTAGGCGTTGCTGGGGAACGGCAGCATGCAGCGCGTGGTGTCGAGCGGGTCGCATCCCGCCGGGCCTGTGTCGACCGCGGCCTGCACGGCAGCGATCGTGGCGGCGTCGGCCTCGGCCGGCGGCGGGGTGGTCGTGGTGGTGGGCGCGTCGGTGGCGGCCGTGGTGGTGCCGGGCGCCTGCGTGCCCTCGCTGCCCTCGTCGCTGTTGCTGCACGCTGCCATCAGCATCGCTGCGCAGAGCGCGGCGGTGATCGTCCGCTTCATGGTGATCCCCCTCGAATCTTCCGTCACTTTGTCAGAGGTCGTGTTGCAACCCGGTACCAGGGCCTGGGTAGTGTTACCGACGGGTAACTTCCACCCTTCCTGTTCCCCTCATCGCTACGAGGTTCCTCCACCATGGCCGATTTCTCCCTCAACGACGACCAGCTCCAGATCCAGAGCTGGGTGCACGACTTCGCCGCGAACGTCATCCGTCCGGCCGGCGAGGAGTGGGACGAGCGCGAGGAGTTCCCGTACCCGATCGTGCAGCAGGCCGCCGAGATCGGCCTGTACGGCTGGGAGTTCCTGATGAACACGTTCAGCGACCCCACCGGGCTCACGCTGCCCGTCGCCATCGAGGAGCTGTTCTGGGGCGATGCCGGTATCGGCATGGCCATCATGGGTTCGGCCCTCGCCGCCGCCGGCATCAGTGGCAACGGCACGCCCGAGCAGGTGATGGAGTGGGTGCCGCAGTGCTACGGCGACGCCCAGCAGGTGAAGCTCGGCGCGTTCTGCGTGAGCGAGCCCGACGCCGGTAGCGACGTCAGCAACCTGCGCACGCGCGCGGTGTACGACGAGGCCAACGACGAGTGGGTGCTGAACGGCACCAAGGCGTGGATCACCAACGGTGGCATCGCCGACGTGCACGTGGTGGTCGCGGCCGTCGACCCCGAGCTGAAGGGCCGTGGTCAGGCCAGCTTCATCATCCCGCCCGGCACGAAGGGCCTCAGCCAGGGGCAGAAGTACAAGAAGCACGGCATCAAGGCGTCGCACACCGCCGAGGTGGTGCTCGACGACGTGCGCGTGCCCGGCCGTTGCCTGCTCGGTGGCAAGGAGAAGCTCGACGCGAAGCTGGCCCGTGCTCGCGAGCGCGGCACCAGCGGCGAGAAGCAGCCGGCGATGGCCACGTTCGAGGCCACCCGTCCCAGCGTGGGTGCGCAGGCGCTGGGCATCGCCCGGGCGGCGTACGAGTACTCGCTCGAGTACGCCAAGGAGCGCACGGCGTTCGGCAAGCCCATCGTCATGCACCAGGCCATCGCGTTCAAGCTCGCCAACATGGCCACCGAGATCGACGCCTCACGTCTGCTCATCTGGCGTGCGGCATGGCTGGCCCGCAACGGCGGCTTCAAGAACGGCGAAGGCTCGATGAGCAAGTACAAGGCCAGCGAAGTGGCCGTGCGGGTCACCGAGGACGCCA
>SXKB01000229.1 GCA_005778215.1 Actinomycetota bacterium
CTACATGCTCGAGTATCCGATCGCCCGCGCGTACGCCGATGCCCGCATCACCAGCATCTACGGCGGCACCACCGAGGTGATGAAGACCATCATCGCCAAGGGTCTCGGCCTCTGACCCCTACGACACCGTTTCGCCGAAATCCGACCGACACACATGGACAAACTGTCCTGGTGCCGATACGGTTCAGCGGGTGGGGAAAGGTGGAAAAGCTCGGTTGTCGTCGCGTGACGCCTTGGTGGCGGCCACCGTCGACCATCTCGCGAAGTACGGACCTGTCGGCGCCCAACCACAGGACGTGTGTGCCGAACTCGGCATCTCCAAGGCGCTCGTCAACTACCACTTCGGCGGCCGCGAGGGCCTGATCGCCGAAGCTCTCACCGTGGCGTACGAGGCTCGGTCGAAGGAGATGGCTGAGGTCGCCCAGAGCGTGCAACTGGGGGCACCGG
This sequence comes from Actinomycetota bacterium, assembly GCA_005778215.1. Lineage (GTDB taxonomy): Bacteria > Actinomycetota > Acidimicrobiia > Acidimicrobiales > Ilumatobacteraceae > UBA668. The sequence continues at coordinate 448 of SXKB01000229.1, forward strand.
CCACCGCGGCACTCGAGTCGATCATCGAGTCGCACGTGCGCTGGGGTGGCGAACAACCCGGCCTCGCCGCCGCCACGGCCTACCCCGAGCTGGCCGTCGGCCGCAGCGCCATCACCCAGCCACAGCTCGACCGGCTGCGCGCCGCCGGCGAACAGAACTTCGCCTCCATGCAGTCCGTGGTGCTGGCTGCGCGGCTCGAACTCACCGGCGGCCGCCCGTTCGAGGGCGAGCACGCAGCCCGCGTGATGGCGGCCATCATCGGCTGGATGACCCTCGGCATGTTGGTGTGGAACGGCGGCACGTACCTGCCCACCCAGGGCATCGAGCAACAGGTCGGCTTCGACGCCGCCCGGCAGCACCTGTACGCGATCGTCCGCGACGCGCTCACCCACTGAACGGCAGCATCGCGGAGTCGTCCGCATCGCCACGTGCGATCTACGTTGACCGTGGAATGAGTGACACCCCCCACGCCCACCTCGACCCGCTGCTGCACGTCGATCAGCCCGACACCCCCGACCGCGAAGCCGACGCCCGCGCCTGGGCCGGCAAGGCGGTGCGCGATCTCGGCCACGCGCTCGTCGGCCACCATGCCGATCTCGAGCTGATCGACCGGGTGAGCACCACGCTCGACGAGCTCACCGCCGAGCTCCAGCACGGCACGCCCCGGTCGCGCCATCGCCCCACGGTGTACGACAACGCCGACGTACCGGCCGACGGCGACGAACTCACCAGCTACGACGAGCGCCCGGTCTCCGGTCGGAGCAGCCCGTGGGGTCTCGACATCCGCGTGCACCGCGAGGGCGACGAGATCGTGGCGCGCTGCACCCTGCGGTCGGCGCACGAGGGAGCGCCCGGTCGCAGCCACGGCGGCATCGTCGCGGCACTGTTCGACGACGTGTACGGCTTCGTGCTCAGCCTGGTCCGCGAGTCGGCGTTCACCGGCGAACTGTCGGTGCGCTACGAGGCGGGCGTGCCCGTGGGTGTGCCCATCGAGTGCCGCGTGCGTCTCGCCGAACGCAACGGTCGCAAGCTGTACATGACCGGCGAGGTGCTGCACGACGGCGCGGTGCTGGTGCGGTCGAAGGCCACCTTCATCACCATCCCGCGCGAACAGATGATGCGCGGCGCCTGAGCCCTGAACGTCAGAGGCCCGAACCGGACTCGTGCGGCGTGCGGCCCACGGTGCGGCGCTCGAGATCGCCGGCCGACTCGTGGAACCGAGCCTGCTGGTGCAGCATCGAGAGAATCTGCTCGATCGCATCGTCCGACGGGTCGACCCCGGAGCGGTCGACCTTGAGGAACGGGTTGTCGGTACGGATGGCCCGATCGATGGCCACCAACGCCCGCTCGCGCAGGCTGGTGTCGCTGACCGGGTCGTGCTGGGCCAGCACCTCGGCGCGCTGCAGCAGCGCGGCCACGTAGCCCGGCTCCCACGCCTCACAGGCCGTGAGCGCCCGCGCCACGTTGCGATCGGCATGTGCGATGTCGTCGAGCGCTGCGGCGAGATCGGCTCGCGTGACGAGCGCCGTCGATTGCTGCACCATGTGCGTACCTTCCCTGATCACCGGCGTCCCATACGCCCGGCGGGGTCACCGTACACCACCTGTGTGGAAGTGGGTGCTCGGTGTGTGGTCACACGCAGTACGTCACCACCACGGGCGCGTGATCGCTCCAGCGTTCGGCATACGTGGGTGCACGATCCACGGTCACCCCCGTGGCGGTGGCCGCCAACTCCGGCGAGGCGATCTGGTAGTCGATGCGCCAACCCGAATCGATGTCGAACGCCTTGCCGCGCCACGACCACCACGTGTACGGCCCCGCCACCTCACCGGCGTGGGCGCGGCCGACGTCGACCCAGCCGTCGGCCAGCACACGGTCGAACCACGCGCGCTCCTCGGGCAGGAACCCGGCCTTCTTCAGGTTGCCCTTCCAGTTCTTGATGTCGAGTTCACGATGCCCCACGTTCAGGTCGCCGGTCACCACCACGTGCCGTCCTTCGTCGCGCAGCGCACGCATGCGCGCCGCCATCGCGTCGAAGAACGCCAACTTCTCGCGCATGCGCGCGGCGTCGTCGGCATCGCCGGTGTGCACGTACGTGGACACCACCGTGAGGCCGCGACCGTCGGCGGTGTCGAGCGTGGCCTCCACCCACCGGCCGCTGCCGTCGAAGTCGCCCTCGAGGGTGGCGCCCGGCTGCAACGGGCGCCGCGACGCCACGGCCACCCCGGCCCGGCCCTTGGCCGCGCACTCCTGGTGCTGCACGTGCCACTCCTCGCCGGCCGCCTGCGCCACCAACGACGGCACCAGCTCGTGCGGTGCACGCACCTCCTGCATGGTCACCACGTCGGGCCGGCGCTGCGCCCACCACCCCGGCATGCCGTTGGGAATGGCGGCGCGCAATCCGTTCACGTTGATCGAGGCGACGGTGAGCGGAGCGGGACGGGGCACGGTGGGTGACTCTGCCACGCCCACTCGTCCGGCCCGAAAACGGCGAGGACCGCCCCCGCACCGACTCCCGCGATCCGGTGCGAGGGCGGTCACTTCGGCGCCTTGCGGCTGCCGTCGGGGGGTGATCGCCTTGCACCCTCAGCTTGATCGAATCCTGATGTTCTGTCCGTCGCGCTGCCGACGCCTGCAACGTCAGCGAGCCGACACAACGCCGGCCGCAGGGCGAGCTACGGGCAGCCGATGCCGTGCAGCGTGGCGCAGGGAGGGCACAGCCGCGCCGGCCCCTGCGGGGTGGCCCAGGCGCGCGCCTGCGGCGTGCCGCACGACTCGCACGCGGTGTCGGCCGCCGGCGGGCGGTGCGTCGAGGCAGAGGGCGTGGGCGTCACGAGCGGTTGTCGCGAGCCGACTTGATGCCGGCCTTCAGCAACAGCACCGGAATGATGAGCGCAGCGAGCAGCCCAGCGAGCCACACGATGACCGCAGCCAGGATCCAGGTGGTGAGGCCGGTGATGCTGAGCCCGTCGGACACCAGATGGGTGACGATGAGGCCGACGAGCGTGGAGACCAGCGCGACGGCGCCCAGCAACGCCGAGTCGTTCTTCATGGCCGACTTCGCGATGAACGGCCCCGCCAGCGCGGTGACGCCGGTGAAGATGAGCACCGCGACGAAGAACGCCGACCCGTTGATGGACATGTCGTCGAGGATGGCCGCGGCGACGATGAGGCCGACCGCGCTGGCCAGGATGGAGATCAATGTCGACACCAAGAACCGCACCATGCGCATCCTCCTTCGTGGGGAACTCTGCGGGGCACTGTAGCCACCCGTCAGAACCGCGCCGGGCGACACCGTGCACGGTACGTTCGCGCCGGGAACGAAAGGGGCTTCCATGAGGGTGGGTTTCATCGGGCTGGGCAACATGGGGGCGGCCGCCGCCCGCAACGTGGCACGCGCCGGCCACGAGCTGTACGTGTACGACGTGCGGGCCGCGGCGATGGACGCGATGGCGGACGTGGGCGGCGTGCCCTGCGCGCACCCGGCCGACATGGTGGACCGAGTCGACGTGGTGATGTCGATGGTGTTCGGCCCGGCACAGATCGACGAGGTGGTGCGCGGTGAACACGGGCTCCTGTCGGGCGACTGCGCCGGCCGCACGTGGATCGACCTCACCACCAGCACCCCCGCACTGATGCGGGAACTGGGCACTGCGTTCGAAGCGGCCGGCGGTCAGGTGGTCGACGCACCGGTGACCGGCTCGATCGACTCGTGCATCCGTGGCGACATGATCCTGTTCGTCGGTGGCACCGACGACGCCGTGGCAGGCGTGCAGGCGGTGCTCGACGCAGTGGGCGTCACCCGACGCGTCGGCGGTCACGGCAACGGCTACGTCGCGAAGCTGGTGAACAACCAACTGTGGTTCGTGCACGCCGCCGCGATCGGTGAGGCAATGGTGGCGGCGAAGGTGGCCGGTCTCGACCCCGACGTGTGGTGGGCCGCGATGGAGGGCGGCGCCGCCGAGAGCTTCGTGATGCGTCACGACGTGCCATCGATCTTCGCCGGCCACTACGACCCCTCGTTCCGGCTGGCCCTCTGCGTGAAGGACCTGGGCCTCATCGATCAACTGCTCGACGAGGTGGGTACCCGTGCGGAGCTCACCCGTGCCGCGCACGCGCGCTTCACCGAGGCATTGGAGCGCTACGGCCCCGACGCCGGCGAGATGACCGTGTGCAAGGTGATCGAGGACGACGCCGGCGTGGCGTTGCGCGTGCAGGGCGACTGGGTGGCGCCCTGGGAGGTGACGCACCCGTCCGCCGGCTGACGTCGGCGCGACAGCGGGCCACGACGACGAACAGCCGAGGCCGCTCCACACCCCCAACGATGGAGCAGGCCCCGGCCGTACGCCGTGGCTCGGGGAATCAGACCCTGAAGGAGAGCGACCCGGTGCAGGAGTCCACACCGTTGTCGGACACCATGGTGACCGTCAGCACGTTGTCGCCCTTCGGTGCCGTGAAGTTGCCGAGGATGGACCAGTTGCTGCCGATGGTGCCGTTGGAACCGGCGTACACCGCGCCCGACAGATTGTCGGACACCGTGACTGTCCATCCGGCCTCGGTGATGTCGGCGCCGGCACCCACCATGTACGTGACGCGGTCGCCGCTCTTGTTGTAGCCGAGGAACCCTTCGGCGCCGGCGGTGCAGTTCGCGAGCACGTACGAGCCCTGCTTCGCATCGCCACCCTTCGTGCCGCCACCCCTGGCGTCGGCACCACCGACCACCAAGGCGAACAGGCCGAGACCGGTTGCTGCGATCGCCAGGACCGTACGAACGACGTGACGTTGTTGCATGTGTGGCCACCCCCGTGGCGCACGCTGGGAGAGCAGCGTGCACCCGTGACACGCCGTGATCGACGCGCACGTTTGGGCGCGACGACGAGAATCTGCTCGTCAGGGCACATTTTCCCGATGTCGCGACCACCGATGTAGGTCGGGGGTCGACTACCCGACGCGCGCAGGGCGACCGAAGTAGTACCCCTGTCCCCAGTGCACTCCGAGCCGGCGCACCGACTCCGCCTCGGCGGCGGTCTCCACGCCCTCGGCGATCAACAGCGTGCCGGTGTCGCGTGCGTAGTGGCTGAGCCCCGCGGCCAACGCCTGCCGCGCCGGATCGTGGTCGATGCCGCGGATGAGCGCGATGTCGAGCTTCACCACGTCGGGTTCGAGTTCGAGGATGTGACGCAGACTCGAGAAGCCGGCACCGGCATCGTCGACCGACACCTTCACCTTGCCGCACGCCCGCAGCGCGGCGCGCAGTGTGGGGTAGTCCTCGATGGGCATGTGCTCGGTGACCTCGATGACCACGTCGCGTCCGCTCGACCGGATCACCTCGGCGGCCCTTCCCCCGAGGATGGTGTCGGGCGAGAAGTTCACGCTGATGCTCGCGCCGGGCAGCAGCCGGTTGGCCGTCTTGAGCGCAGAGGTGGCGAGCGCCGCCTCCATCTCGACACCCAGCCCCACCAGCCACGCGTCGCGGATCTTGCGGTCGGGGCGCATTCCGTCGTCGAAGCGGGTGAGCGCCTCGTAGCCGCGCACGTCGCCGGTGGCGAGGTCGATGTACGGCTGGAAGACCGGGTGGAACCGGTGGTGCTCGATCACGGCCTCGATGTCGGCTCGGAGTTCGTCGCGCTCGCGTTCCTGCTCGACCTGCGACCCGATCAGGACACCACCGAACGCAGCGATCTCGCCCACGAGGGGCAGCTGCCGTGTCACGGAGTCGACGTCGTCCTCCGAGCGTGTGGCCACCATCAGCACGCCGAACAACTCCCGGTTCCACCGCATCGGCGCGAACGCCGTCGCCGTCAGTTGCTCGGCCTCGAATCGCTGGCGCCACACGTCGAACTTCGCCGACATCGCATCGACGTGCGCCGTCCACGCACCGGTGTCGGTCATCGCCGCCAACTCGGCAGCGCCCGCCTCGTTGGCGATGATGCGACCCGCTCGTGAGGCCAGCGGCCCCGCTTCGCCGACCGAGACGAGCGTGCCGTCCTGCAGCCGTTGGAACACGATGGCGACATCGAAGTCGGTGATGGCCACCACCGACTGGCACAGCGACGTGGCGGTCGCCTGCATCGTGGCCTCCGTCCGCGAACGGTCCATCACCGCGGCCATCTTCGTGCGCGCGTCGCGATCCCGCTCGAGGTCGGCCTCCATGCGCCGCTGGGGTGTGAGGTCGTGCTTCACGGCCACGTACGCGGTGGGGCGACCACTGCGGTCGAGCACCGGAGTGATGCTCACCTGCTCGTCGAACAACTCGCCGTTCTTCCGCCGGTTCACGATCACGCCACTCCACGAACTGCCGCTGGTGAGCGTGGACCACATCTGCTCGTAGAACTCCTGCGGGTGCATGCCCGACTTCAGGATGCGCGGGTTCTCTCCGAGCACTTCGTCGGCCGTGTAGCCCGTGGTGGCCAGCATCGCCGGGTTGACGTAGATGATGTTCGCGTCGAGGTCGGTGACCACGATCGATTCGGCCGCCTGGTCGAACGCCGTGTTCAGCAGACTCTGGTACTCCTGCATCGCCGCCACATCGGTGATGTCCTCGATGATCGCAATGGCACCCACCGCATCACCGGTGGCATCGCGCACCAGCGCGCTGGCCACGCGCGCCACCACCGACGTGCCGTCCTTGCGGTGATAGCGGGCGCTGCGGTCCAACGGTTTCCCGCGGTCGAGCGTCAACTGCCGGCTGAAGTCGGCGCGCCCTTCGGGCGGCACCATCGGAGGGAATCGCCCGATGGCTTCGTCGGCCGTGTACCCGAAGATCCGTTCAGCGGCTCGGTTCCAACTCGTCACGACACCGGCGGTGTCGAGCGCCATCACGCCGACCGGGCTGGCGTCGAGCGTCGCCTGCTCGCGGCTCAGCGCCCGGTGCTGCGCCACCACTGCGGCCGACACGCCCAACGCGGCGAGACCGATGGCGAACATCGGCAACTGGACGGCGACCATGTCGTGCGAACTCGAGTCGGATGCGGTACCCGACAAGTGCGGACCCAGCCCGGCGAAGCCGATGGCAGCGGTGATGTCGAGTGCGAGCAGGAACACAGCGGTGCGGAACAGGTCGAACCGGACGGCGATCCAGAACACCGGCAGCAGGCACAGCAGCATGGTGCCGGTGTCGGCGGGCCTGAGTCGCGCTGCATCGACGCGTACGAAGAAGCCGAACGCGAGTGCCAACGACGCCACACTGCCGAGGACGAACTCCTGCAGCCGGCGTCGCGGCAGGCGGAACAGGTGCGTGAACGCACCCGGAGTGACGAGGGACAGCATCACGACGGGGACCACGATCGTGAAACCCGACAGGTCGCCGACGGCCCACACGACCCACATGGCGTCGCCCCCGAACCCGGTGAGACGGAGCAGGCCCGTGCCGATGCTCGCCGCCACCACGGCGCCGGCCGCCGCGGCGACCCCCATCAGGACCACGTCCTCCAGACGGTCGAAGCCGACCCGGAAGCGCATCCGCCGCAGCAGCACGTAGATCAGCAGGATCTCCACGGCGGTGGCCGCCCCGCTGATGATCGCCGGAAGGAACTCGAACTCGTACTGCACCAACGCCACGGTGCAATCGGCCACCACCACGACCGGCCACACCCGCGGGCCCAGGTCGAACAGCATCGCCACACCGATGGCCACCGGTGGGTACCAGGCGGCCTGGCCCACGTCGGGCTCCAGCAATGCCACGGTCACACCCACCACCAGGTACGACGCGGCCCACACCAGCAGGCGGGTGCCCACGTACGCGCGGTGGGAGGCGGTGCTTCGCATACACACAGTTCATCCCAGTGGACGAGATGTCCACCAGGGCCTTTGTGCCGCGTCCTGCGGCATCAGCCTCTACCGTGTCGCCGTGACCTCCCCGCCCGCAGTGCCGCTCTCGATGCTCGACCTCTCGGTGCTCAACGACGGGCACGACACCCACCAGGCGCTCGCCGACACCACCGCGCTCGCGGTGCGCGCCGATCAACTGGGCTTCCGGCGGTTCTGGGTGGCCGAGCACCACAACATGCCCAGCGTCGCGTGCACGGCGCCGACCGTGCTGATGGCGCATCTCGGCGCCGCCACCCGGCACATCCGCGTCGGCTCGGGTGGTGTGA
>SXKB01000028.1 GCA_005778215.1 Actinomycetota bacterium
CCGGCCTTGGCGAGCGCCTTCACGGTGGCGGGGATGGGCGCGGTGAGCATCAGGCGCGGGTCGTCACCGGCGAGCGCGAAGCTCACGAACCGGGCGCGGGGCTTCAGGCCGAGCTGGCGCGCCTTCTCCTCGCTCATGATCAGCAGTGCCGAGGCCCCGTCGGTGATCTGCGACGAGTTGCCGGCCGTCACGCGGCCGCCTTCCTCGGCCTTGCGGAAGGCCGGCTGCAGCGCGCCGAGGGTCTCCATCGTGGTGTCGCGCAGGCCTTCGTCGGTGGTCATCAGCTGACCGTCGGCACCCATCACCGGGACGATCTGCGTGGCGAACCGGCCCTCGTCGGTGGCCTGACGGGCCAGCTGCTGCGACCGAGCACCGAACTGGTCCATGTCGTCACGGGTGATGCCCCACTTGTCGGCGATCAACTCGGCCGAGATGCCCTGCGGCACGAGGCCACCCTCGGGCGCGTAGCGGGCGCTCACACCAGGACCGAACGGGAAGCCGTACTTGCCGTCGGCCATGGCCGACCCCATCGGCACGCGGGTCATCACTTCCACACCGGCGGCCACGACGATGTCGTACGCGCCGGCCATCACACCCTGCGCGGCGAAATGTGCGGCCTGCTGGCTGCTGCCGCACTGGCGATCGATGGTGGTGCCCGGCACCGACGACGGCCACCCGGCGGCCAGCACGGCGTTGCGGCCGACGTTGAACGCCTGCTCGCCCACCTGCATCACGCAGCCCATCACCACGTCGTCGATCAGCTCGGGGTTGATGCCGGTGCGCTGCTGCAGCGCCTTCAGCGTCTCGGCAGCCAGATCGACCGGGTGCCAGTCCTTCAACTTGCCATTGCGGCGACCGAGTGGGGTACGAACGGCATCGACGATCACAGCAGTGGACATGGGAACTCCTTGCGTGGGGCGGCCATACCTCGGTCGAGGGTGCTTCGCCGCCGAAAGTCTGCCCGCGCGGGCCGAACGCGCCGAAATCGGAGCGAGGATCAGCCGAGCTTGCCGAACACGCGCTGCAACGCCGCGATGTCGGTGTCGGTGAGGTGCTGCGCGAAGTGGGCCTGCACCATGCGTCGATAGGTGATGTTGGCGTCGCGCCACACTGCGCGCCCCGCCGCCGTGAGGCTCACCGACACTGCTCGTCGATCGTCGGGCAGTGGGGTGTGCTTGCGGCGCACGTACCCCTCGTCCTCCAGCCGGTCGAGTCGCCGCGACAGGCTGCTGGGCAGTTCGCCGAGCGTCTCGGACAACTCGTGCACGCGCATCGTGCCACCCGCATCGCGGATGGCGGCGAGGCACTCGAACCACGCGAGCGAGATGAAGTGTTCCTCGGTGAGTTGTGCGTCGACCTTGCGTTGCAGCGCGGCCGACGACTGGCACAGCCGACGCCACAGCCCGATGCGCTCGGCGTCGAGGCGGGGCATGTCAGGCGGTGGCTTTGAGCGCAGCGCCGAAGGCGGCGAGCGCGAGGTCGATCTCGCGCTCGTTCACCACCAGCGGGGGCATCCAGCGCAGCACCTTGCCGTACGTGCCGGCATTCATGAGGATGAGGTGGCCCTCCTCCAGGCAGTGCTTCGTGATGGCGCTGACGCGGGCAGCGTCGCTGAACTCGGTGCCCACCATCAGGCCGAGGCCGCGCACCTGGGTGATCACCGGGTGCTCCTGCTGGAGCTCGCGGATGCCCGCCTGCAACTGCTCGCCGCGGGCGTACACGTTCTCGAGGAACGCGGGGTCCTCCATGATGTCGATGGTGGCGAGTGCCGCCGCGCAGCCCATGGCGTTGCCGCCGTAGGTGCCGCCATGGCTGCCGGTGGGCCACTTGTCGTCGAGTTCGCGACGCGTGCCGAGCGCTGCGAACGGGAAGCCGCTCGCGATGCCCTTCGCCATGCAGATGATGTCGGGCTCGATGCCGTAGTGCTCGACGGCGAACATCTTCCCGGTGCGGCCGAAGCCGCTCTGCACCTCGTCGGCGATGAACAGGATGCCGTGCTGGCGGCAGCGCTCGACGATGCCGTGGATGAACGCAGCGGGTGCGGGGATGTAGCCACCCTCACCGAGCACCGGCTCGAGGATCACGCACGCGGTCTCCTCGGGTGCGGTCATCGACTTCAGCAGATGGTCGAAGCCCCACAGCGCGTCGGCGACGGCCGCGTCCTGGTCGTCGGCCATCGGGTCGGGGTACGGCGCCACGAACACGCCGCTCGGCAGCGGTGCGTGGCCGGCGCGGTAGCCGGTCTTCGAGGTGGTCATGGCCATGGCCATGTGGGTGCGGCCGTGGAAGCTGCCGCTGAACACGATGGTGTGCGGGCGCTTCGTGGCCTGCTTCGCCAGCTTCACCGCGCCCTCGGTGATCTCGGCACCGGAGTTGGCGAAGAAGAACGTGTCGATGGCGCCCGGCGTGAGGTCGGCCAGCTTCGCGGCCAGCGGCTCGAGCAGGTCGTGCTTGAACACGTTCACCTGCGCGTGGATGAAGCGGTTCGCCTGGGTGGCGATGGCCTCGGCCACCTTCGGGTGCGCGTGGCCGGTGGAGTTCACGGCGATGCCGGCCGCGAAGTCGAGGTACTCCTCGCCCGAGGTGGTGGTGACCCAGCACCCCTTGCCGTGCGACACCTGCAGTGGGGTGACGGAGAACCAGACGTTGGAGAGATGTGACGACGCTGTCATGGCTCCCAGCTTAGGACCCTCCGCAAGTGGCCCGTTCGGGGCGGGCGCGCCACGGGGATCGCTGTCAGACCAGACGGCCGATGCGGCCGGGATTCCTGCCAGCGATCGCCGAGCACCCTCCCTCCACCGCGGGCAGCGAATGTTGCGCCAGGCGCAACATCTGGTGCCCACGATGAGGATGGCGACCCGAGCGGCCGATCGGGGCGGGTCAGGGGAGTGCGAGGGCGTCGATGAGGAACAGGCGCCAGCCGCGATCGACCTCGGGCTGGTGCTGGCGGTACAGGTCCTGCGCGTGTGCCGACTCGCTGGGGTACAGGTTGCGCCACACGGGCGTGCCGAGTCGCGCTGCGCCGTCGACGGTGGCCACACTGCACGAGTACGGCACCAGCCAGTCGCCGCCGCTGGCGAGCATGGCCACCGGTGCGTCGGCCGCGTCGATGGAACCGGTGACGTAGTTGCAACCCGACATCGCCAGCACCGCCGACACCTTCGACGATGCCGGCGGCGGGTTGCCGGGCACGTTCAGGGTCTGGCCGACGTGCACCGCGGTGATGGCACCCGCGCTGCCACCGCCGATGACGATGCGGGTGGGGTCGACGCGGTAGCGGGACGCGTTGGCGCGCAACCAACTCACGGCCGCCGCAGCGTCGTCGCGGGCGGCGTAGATGGCGCGCTCGCACCGCGCACGTTCGGCGGTGAGCGTGGCACCCGAGTACAGGCCCAGTTGCACCTGCACGCACTTGCTGCCCGGGTCGAGGCGGTAGTCGATGGTGGCGGTGACGTAGCCGAGCTGCGCCCACTGCCGAGCCGTGGTGGCCATCTCGCCGCGAGTGCCGGTGATGAACGCGCCGCCGTGGACCCACACGATGAGTGGGCGCGATGTCGACGGATCGCCGAGCGGTGTGTAGACGGTCGTCTTCAGGTCGACGGGTGCGCCGGTGACGAGGTCGGGTCGAGTGGCATAGGTGGCGGTGGCGTATGGCGCGGTGGTGGGGAACACCGGGGTGCGATAGCGCTGCGCCGCGAACGCCAGGCGTGTGGCCGAGCCCGTGGCGACCGCCGGCTGATCGAGTGGATCGGCCAGCGGCTGCAGCGCGTCGCGTGCGGGCGCGCCACAGCCGGCCAGTGCCAGTGCGAGGAACGCCACGACCGCGACCCGGAGACGCATCGTCACCAGTCTCGCTGCTGTCGGCGCCGTTCGCAGCGCGGGTCAGGCGTCGGCGTCGTGGTGGGCGAACGCCACCTTCAGCACGTCGGCATACGTGTCGGCCAGATGGAAGGTCATGGCCTCTCGCACGCGCTCGGGCACGTCGTCGAGGTCGGGCCCGTTGCGCTTCGGCAGCACCACCTCGGTCAGGCCTGCACGATGGGCGGCGAGCACCTTCTGCTTCACGCCACCGATGGGCAGCACCTTGCCCTGCAGTGTGATCTCACCGGTCATGCCCACCGTGGGCTTCACCACCTTGCCGGTGAGCAGACTCAGCAGCGCGGTGGTGATGGTGATGCCCGCCGAGGGACCGTCCTTCGGCACGGCGCCGGCCGGCACGTGCACGTGCACCCGCCGCGACATCGCTGCTGGATCGACGCCGAGTTCGGCCGCGTGCGAACGCACGTAGCTGAGCGCGATGTGTGCGCTCTCCTTCATCACATCGCCCAACTGGCCGGTGAGCGTGAGCGACGGTTCGCCGTCCTGCGCGAGCGGGAACGCCGTGGTCTCGATGAACAGCACATCGCCGCCCATGCCGGTGACCGCGAGCCCGGTGGCGATGCCGGGCACGTCGGTGCGCTCGGGCACCGAGTCGTCGACCTTCGGCCGGCCGAGCCATTCGCGCACGTCGTTGTCGGCCACCACCACGGGCGGCTGCTGGGCACCGGTGGCCACCTTCGCCGCCACTTTGCGCGACAGCTTGCCGAGCTCTCGTTCGAGGCTGCGCACACCGGCTTCACGGGTGTAGCCGCTGATGGTGGCGCGCAGCGCGGCCTCGCGCACGTCGACCTCGTCGGTGGTGAGGCCGGCGCGCTCGAGCTGCCGCGGCAGCAGGTCGCGCTGGGCGATGAACACCTTCTCGTCCTCGGTGTAGCCGTCGAGGCGGATGAGGTCCATGCGGTCGAGCAACGGTGCCGGGATGGTGTCGGCCACGTTCGCGGTGGCGATGAACACCACCTGGCTGAGGTCGAGTTCGAGCTCGAGGTAGTGGTCGCGGAAGGTGTGGTTCTGCGCCGGGTCGAGCACCTCGAGCAGCGCGGCCGTGGGGTCGCCGCCCCACCCACCCGCACTGAGCTTGTCGACCTCGTCGAGCAGCACCACGGGGTTCATGGAGCCGGCCTCGATGATGGCGCGGACGATGCGGCCGGGCTGGCTGCCCACGTACGTGCG
>SXKB01000230.1 GCA_005778215.1 Actinomycetota bacterium
GATGAGGCCGAGGAGGATGTGATCGGTGCCGATGTAGTTGTGGCCCAGCTGCAGTGCTTCACGCAACGACAGCTCGAGCACCATCTTGGCACGCGGGGTGAAGGGGATGTGACCGGAGGGCGACGAACCGCCCTGACCGATGATCTCCTCGACCTGGCTGCGCACCGCCTCGAGGCTGATGCCCAGCGATTCCATCGCCTTGGCAGCCACGCCCTCGCCCTCGTGGATGAGGCCGAGGAGGATGTGCTCGGTGCCGATGTAACTGTGGTTCAGGAGGCGTGCTTCCTCCTGTGCCAACACCACGACCCGCCGGGCCCGATCGGTGAAGCGTTCGAACATGGGGGAAGTGTATCGGTGGGTGGGAAAAGCAACGTGCCGGAGCCGGGGTTCGCGTCGGGTACCGCGATGGCGACTTGACGGCACCGTTGGTCAGCCTCCTCCGGAGGGCGTAGCCTTGCGGCCGTGCCCTCCGCCCCCCTGTTCGCACTGCCCTCGCACGGCGCCGATCTGGCGCGCATCGAGGATGCGTTGAAGGCCTCGGTGCACACGCCCGATCCGTACCTCAACGAGATCGCCTCGCACCTCATCGTCGCCGGGGGCAAGCGGTTGCGGCCCATCCTCACCGTGGTGGCCGCGCAGGTCGCCGGCCCGGCCGACGCCGACCTGCACGAGCGCGCCGTCCAGGGCGGCATCGCGTGTGAACTGGTGCAGACCGGATCGCTCTATCACGACGACGTCATGGACGAAGCCGACACGCGCCGTGGCGTCGACACCGTGAACGCCAAATGGGGCAACCTGCAGGCCATCCTCGCCGGCGACTTCCTGCTCGCTCGCGCGTCGGAGATCGCAGCATCGCTCGGCACCGAGGTGGCCGGCCTGCTGGCCCGCACCATCGGTCGCCTGTGCGAGGGCCAGATCGAAGAGCTGCGGCACACCTACAACTCGGCGCGTCCCGAGGCCAGCTACCTCAGCAGCATCAGCGGCAAGACCGCATCGCTGTACTCCACGGCGGCGCGCATCGGCGGTCTGGTGGCCGACCTGCCGCGACCCACCATCGATGCACTCACCGAGTACGGCGAGGCGTTCGGCATGGTGTTCCAGGTGGTCGACGATCTGCTCGACCTCACCGCCACCGACGAACAGCTCGGCAAGCCGGCCGGCCACGACATGGTCGAGGGCGTCTACACGTTGCCGGTGCTCCGCACGCTGCAGGCCGGTGGTGTGGCGGCGGTGGAGTTGCTCTCGTTGCTGGGCAAGCCGCTCGATCACGTCGAGCGCGACAAGGCACTCGCCATCGTGCGCGGCAACGGTGGTGTGGAGGCCGCGATGCAGGTGGCCCGCGACTGGGCACAGCGTGCCGAGGCGGCGTGCGAACTGCTGCCGCCCAGCGCCGCCACCGACGTGTTGTACGCGGCTCCTTCGTCGCTGCTCGCCACCCTCTGATCGCTGCGCCGACGCGTCGGTCGGTCAGGCGTTCGGTGCGAGCTTCACGATCTTCGCCGCAGCCTTGTACGCGGCCTCGGCCGGGCCGAGCTCGTCCTCGCGCAGCAGGTTCGCCATGATGCGCAGCACCCACTCCATGAGCGTGCGACTGTGCATGCCGACGCGAGTGAGCTCGCGCATCAGCGCAGGCCTGCCGATGACGCGGGCGAACAGACGAGCCACCTTGAAGTAGTCGCCGTACTCCTCGTCGAGCAGGCGCGGGTACTGCTGCAGCGCGGTGGGATCGTTCGCCGAGATCGCGTCGAACAACACCTGCGCCGCCATGCGGGCGGTCTCGTACGCGTAGTCGATGCCCTCGCCGTTGAACGGGTTCACGCTGCCGGCAGCGTCGCCGACGACGAGATACGTGGGGCCCGCCTTCGGACCGACCGAGCCACCCATCGGAATGCGGCCACTGGTGGCCTTCGCCTCCGGCCTGGTGGGGTCGATCTCCCAGCGCTCGGCCACCTGGTGCGCGTACGCGTCGAGCAGGTGGGTGGTGTTCACCGACTTGAAGTCGCGGAACGTGCTCAACAACCCGACGCCGATGTTCACGGTGCCGTCACCGACGGGGAAGATCCAGCCGTAGCCCGGCAGCGGGTTGCCGTTGCGGTCCTTCACGTCGAGCGCCGACTCGATCCACGGCTCGGCGTGACGCGGGGTCTGCCAGTACGTGCGGATCGCCGTGCCGTACGGCCACTCACGGGTGCGGAACGTGCCGAGCGCACGTCCGAACCGGCTGTTGGCGCCGTCGGCGACGACGACGTACTTCGCGTGGATGTCGGTGGTGACGCCGTCCTTGGTCTGCACCGTCGCGCCACGCACGAAGCCGCGGTCGATGATGGGATCGAGTGCCTCGTGACCGGTGAGCAGGTTGGCGCCGGCGTCGACTGCGTTCTGCGCCACCATGTGGTCGAGTTCGCGGCGGCGGACCACGTAGCCATGGCTGGGAAACACGGAGTGCGAGGGCCACTGCAGTTCGAGCTCGCGACCCATGCCCGTGGCGCGCAGGCCGTGGTAGCGGTGGTACTTCGAGAGCGGTTCGGTGAGCCCCATCTCGGCGAGTTGGTGCACCGCGCGCGGGGTGAGGCCGTCGCCGCACGTCTTGTCGCGGGGGAACGTCTTGCGCTCGACGATGGTGACATCGACGCCGTGACGGGCGAGCCAGTAGCCCGCGGCGGCGCCGGCCGGGCCACCGCCGATGACGAGAACGTCGGTGCGGAGGTCGGCGCGGTCGGTCACGACACAAGTGTGGCCGCTCCCCGAGGGAAGCGGCCACACTGATCGAACGTTGCTGGGGTGACGCCCGTCAGGGCGCCGACATCACGGGCGGGCTGCGAGGCCGGGGATCGGCGTGGAACCGATCTCCAGGACGCCTTTGTCGGCGAACACCTCGTGGAGGTTCTCGAACGTGGCCGAACCGTCGAGCAACGCCGCGTAGATCTCGCTCTCGGGCGAGCACCACTCGATGAACTCGTCGCTCTCCTGGTCGCCGCCGCCGAGGCCGTAGCGCTCGTCGCACACGGAGGCGAGGATCTCGGCATCGGTGATGCTGCCCTTCCAACCGGGCATCTGGCCGCCGCTCGCACCGGTGACGTGCGCACCGCCCTCACGGTCGGGGTTGCCGTAGATGGTGACACCGGCGTCGGCGTAGGCCTTGGTGCCGAGGTACACCCAGCGCAGCTGGTCCTCGATCACGGGGAAGGTCTTGAGGACGGCGCCGTCGACGAAGCCATAGGCCGAGCCGACGCCCTCGCCGCCGCCGCCGTGGCAGCCCGAGCAGTTGGTGGCATAGGCGACGGCACCGTCGCCGAGCGGGCCGGAGGCCTCGGTGACGACCGGCTTCATGGCGAGCACGTACATGAACACCCAGACCGGGAGGATGCTCAGCGTGATCATCGCCCACACCGGGATCTTCTTGCGCGCCTTGTACGCGGCGACCACCGGGATGTCGGGGACCACCTCGGGCGCGGCAGGCGCCTTCGGCTCGACGGCCTTGGCAGCAGCGGCCGGCGCCGGGGCGGTGTCGCCGGTGGTGGCCGGCGCGGAGGACGGGGCAGCGGGCGCGTCGGCAGGCGCCTCGGCGCCATCGGCCTTGGCCTTGGCGGCCTTGCTCCGCTTCAGCAGGTGCTCGGGAATCTCGGTCACGGGGAGAACGATAGACGGAGAAGGGTCCTGAGCGGGAAATCCGCGGCACCGGATCGCGAACGACGACATCGGGTCCACCCGTGCACGAGTTCACGAGGGGATGGGATCGCGGTGTGCGGCGTGGTAGACCAACACGGTGACACCCGAACTGGGGGAGAAGTCGTTGCGCGTTCTCGCCGACGAACTGGCTCCACCCCCCGGTCGCGTGGCTACAGTTCGTGCAGCAGTTCACATGGAAGGGCAGCGGCGTTGCTGATCGCATTCGAAACCAACCCATTGCAGTGGCCCGGGATGAACGTGGCGTTCCTGTTCTCGTTCTTCCTGGCCACCTTCGGCGCGCTGGCGGTCATCCCGTACATGAAGCGCCGCCCGAAGGGCACCCCCACCTCGTGGGGTGAGGCAATGCTCGCCGCCACCTACGTGTTCGGCCTCATGTTCATCGCCTTCGGTGTGGCACCGCACCAGTTCATCGAGCACGCCGACAAGGATCTGCTGTGGTCGAAGAACAATGTCATCTACGGGCCCGGCGACATCTTCAAGCCCGAGGCGCTCGGCGGTTCGTTCCCCATCACCATGTCGTACGAAGCGGTGCGTGACATCGTCGTCATCGTCATCCACGTGTACTTCTTCGTGCTGATGTGCGTGCTATGGGCCAAGTGGCAGAAGCGCGGCGACGCCAAGCCCGGCACGGAAGTCGCCACCAGCACGTTCGGTCGTCCGCTGGTGAAGAAGGGCTGACGCATGGCGAGGACCGACGCCAATCCGCCGATGATGCCGTTCACCGACGAGTACCTGCTCGTCGAAGTGGACGCCGACTACTTGTCGAAGGCGGTGAAGCCCAAGCAGTTCATCCACATCGACCAGACCGAGTGCATCATGTGCGAGGGCTGTGTCGACATCTGCCCGTGGAAGTGCATCCACATGGTCACTCCCGACGCGATCGCGGAGTCCAACGGCACCGAGAAGCCGGGGCTCGACCCCAGCGACAACGTCGTGTTCATCATCGACGACGACATCTGCACGCGCTGCCAGCTGTGCGTGGACCGCTGCCCGACCGGGGTCATCATCCTCGGCAAGGCCGGCGCTCCGGGCACCACCGGCGACGCACACACCCGTACCAACAACCACGGCTACGCCTACGGCATGCGGTTCTGAGGAAGAGAAATGGCAAAGATCCTCGACGACACTCCCAAGCCCACCGTCAAAGACCGCCTCAACAAGGCGCTCGACGACGTGCAGGGCAGCCAGGCCTGGAGTTCCATCTTCCGGCCCGGTTCCATCTTCCGCAAGGGCTACACCGACAGCCCGCGCAACCGCAGCTACGTCATCATGAACTCGGTGCTGTACCACCTGCACCCGGTGAAGGTGAAGCGACACGCGGTGAAGGTGAGCTACACGCTCTGCCTCGGTGGCCTCAGCTTCTTCCTCTTCATCCTGCTCACGGTCACCGGCATCTTCCTGATGTTCTTCTACCGGCCCACCGACGTGCAGGCCTGGAACGACATCTCGAACCTGCAGACCTCGGTCACGTTCGGCCTGTTGGTCAGAAACATGCATCGATGGGGTGCGCACCTGATGGTGCTCAGCGTGTTCCTGCACATGGCCCGCGTCTTCTACCACGGCGCGTACAAGCCGCCGCGTGAGTTCAACTGGGTCATCGGCGTGGTGCTGCTGATGCTCACCCTGCTGCTCTCGTTCACCGGCTACCTGCTGCCGTGGGACCAGTTGGCCCTGTGGGCGGTCACCGTGGGTACCAACATGATGGGCTACTCGCCGGTCATCGGTACCCAGGTGCGGTTCGTGCTGCTGGGTGGCAAGGAGATCGGTGGCGACACGCTGCTGCGTTGGTACGTGCTCCACGTGCTGATGCTGCCGTTCGTGATCGTCATCTTCATGGCCATCCACTTCTGGCGTGTCCGCAAAGACGGCGGCATCTCGGGTCCCCTGTGAGTGACGGAGGCGATCGATGACTGAAATTCCCGAACACCTCCTGAAGCGGGCGCAGGCCGCCCGCGAGAAGGCCGCCGCCGAGAGCGGCGCGTCCGAGGCCGCCGCGGCGGCCCCGGCCGGTGGTGCATCCGACGAGGCTGCGGCCGACCCGCGCATCCCCGCCCACCTCCTCGAACGGAGCAAGGCTCGCAAGGCCCAGTCCGAGTCGAGCGGTGGCGGTGGCGTGGCCGTGCAGGAGAAGGTGGCCAGCGTGGTCACGGCGGCTCCGGCAGGTGGCGGCGTGCCCGTGGGTGCCGGCCCCGGCGGTCACACGCAGCGTCTGCTCACCGTGGTGAAGAGCGGCTCCATCCAGGACGTGAAGGCCTCCCCGGTCGACAAGGTGCACACCTGGCCGCACCTGTTGGCCGCCGAGTTCGTCGCCGCCCTGGCGTGCCTGTCGTTCACGTTCTTCTTCAGCATCTTCGTCAACGCGCCGTTGCTCGAGGAAGCGAACATCAACAAGACCCCGAACCCGTCGAAGGCGCCGTGGTACTTCCTCGGTCTGCAGGAACTGCTGACGATGTTCCACCCGATGGTGGCCGGCGTCACCATCCCCGGTGTGGGCCTCGTCGCCCTCATCCTGGCCCCGTACATCGACAAGAATCCTTCGAACAAGCCCGAGGATCGCAAGTTCGCGACCTCGCTGATGACCGTGCACCTCATGTTCTGGGCCGTGCTCGTCATCATCGGCTCGTTCTTCCGTGGTCCCGGCTTCAACTTCACGCTCCCGTGGCGTGACGGCATCTTCTTCGAACTGTGAGGCATCTGCTGTCATGAGTCCTGCTGCCATCATCCTCATCGCCGTCGTCGGCCTCGTGCTGCTGTTCGGCATCGTGCTGCTCACCGCCGCTCGCAAGAGCGACGTGCGCGGTGCCGGTGCCCTCAGCCGCGAGACGCGCCGTCGCGATCGCGATGCCGACATCGACGGGCCGGCCCCCACCGGTCGCGAGGTCGAGCGCGCCGCCGTCGAAGCCCGCGAGGCCAGCCTCGTCGTGGCCGAGTCGTCGGCACCCGCCGTCTGGGTGGCCCCCGACGAGGAGGCCATCGGCGTCAGCCGCCGCCAGTTCTTCAACCGCGCCACCGTCACGCTCATGAGCGCCGGCCTCGGCACGTTCGCTGCCGGCGCGTTCGTGGCGTTCCTGTGGCCGACGGCCGCCCCCGTGTTCGGTGGCAAGGTGAACGTCGGCAAGCTCGACGACATCATCTCCAGCATCCGTAGCAACGGCGGCTTCTTCTACTCGTCGAGCGCTCGCTCGTACATCACGCAGTACCCGGCCGAGGCGCTGCCGAAGGCACAGGGTGTGGCCGAGTACCAGCCGCTCCTCGGTGGCATGGAGAACGGCGTCGTGGCGCTCTACCAGAAGTGCCCGCACCTCGGTTGCCGCGTACCCGAGTGCAAGAGCAGCCAGTGGTTCGAGTGCCCGTGCCACGGTTCGCAGTACAACCGCGTCGGCGAGAAGAAGGCGGGTCCCGCGCCTCGTGGCATGGACCAGTTCGCCATCACCGTCACGCCGACCAGCGATGTCGTCGTCGACACGTCGACGGTGTTCACCGGTGCCCCCATCGGCACCAACACCACCGGCCAAGAGGCCGAGGGTCCGCACTGCATCACGGGTGGAGGTGGCCACGGATGATCGCGCTGAACACCACGGCTGTTGCCTGGGTGATCTTCGCCGTCGTCCTCGTCGGCTGGATCACGTACTACTTCCTGAACAACGCGGCCGCTCGCAAGGAACTCGGTTCCGAGGTCGAGATGGCGCCCAACCGGAAGCCGTACTACGACGACGAGGTCCTGGAAGGCCGCCGCCTCGAGCGAGTGCAACTCCTCGGCGTGCTGTTGCTGGTCACCATGGTCATCGGCCTTCCCGTCTACTGGATCCTCGAGCCCGGTCGTCAGGCTGGCGCGGTGGAGTACAAGCAGGACCAGTTCATCGGGTGGGGTGAGAACCTCTTCCAGACCACCGCGAACGGCGGGTTCAACTGTGCCGGCTGCCACGGCGGCCTGAATGCGACGGGCGGTCAGGCACCGTACGCCGTCACCGATCCGAAGACGGGTGAAGTGCGCGCCGTGAACTGGTTCGCGCCGGCGCTCGACACGATCTTCTACAAGTACAGCAAGGAAGAGGTCCGGTTCATCCTGAACTACGGCCGTCCGTTCTCGCCGATGTCGGCATGGGGCGCCCCCGGTGGTGGCCCGATGACCGCACAGAACATCGAGACGCTGCTGGTGTACCTCGAGAGCATCCAGAAGCAGCCCGAGGGTTGCCTCACCGAGACGAACTTCTCGCCCACGGCCGACCCGTCGGTGTGCGACGGGGGTTCGGTGCCGGCCGCCACGCAGGACGAGATCCAGAAGGCCGTCGACACCTATCTCGCGCAGAACCCCGGCGCCAGCCAGGGTGAGGCGTTGTTCAACCTCGACCTCGCCAGCGGTGCCTACAGCTGCGCCCGTTGCCACACGCAGGGCTGGAGCTACGGCGACCCCGGCGTCACCGGTCAGGGTGCGTTCGGCTGGAACCTCACCGGTGGTGCCACCAACACGCACTTCCCCACCGAGGCCGACATGATCTCGTTCATCAAGTCGGGTTCGAGCAACGGCAAGAAGTACGGCATGCAGGGTCAGGGTTCTGGCCGCATGCCCGGTTTCGGCTCGATGCTCACCGATGAGCAGATCAAGGCCATCGTCGAATACGTCCGGAGTCTCTGATGCACGCACTGTTGGCCGTCAACTGGGAATGGGAGCTCCGCGGCACCCTCATCGTCATCATCTCGGTGGCGGTACTGTGCGGCAGCGTGTACCTCATCCTCGGTACGAACCTCGGCGCCCGGCTGGGCTTCCTGGTCGCGTTGGCCGGTCTGGCCGGCTGGATGTTCCTGATGGGTGCGATCTGGTGGTCGTACGGCAAGGGCCTGCTCGGGCCCGACGCATCGTGGAAACCGGTGGCGAACGAGACCGTCATCCGAGACAGCGGCAAGCTGTACGAGGTGGGCGTCATCGACGAGCCGTTCACGCCGTCGGGTGATGCCAGCGCCGATGCTGCTGCAGTGCAGCAGCAGCTCATCGACAGCGGCTGGGAGAAGCTCAACCCGGCGCTGCCGGCGTTCCAGCAGGCCGGCTCGAACGGCTCGGTGTTCCTCGAGGAGTCGGGAGCACTCGCCGCAGGTGAGTTCGTGGTCGTCAACGTGTTCGAACAGGGCGGCGACCGCCATCCCACGTTCTGGGGCGACCGCATCGACTTCCTGGCGTTCTGGCACGACCCGCACTACGCGCTGGTGGAAGTGGCGCCGCTCGTGCCCCAGCGTGTGGAGCCGGGCCGTGCACCTGCGCGACCGGTGATCGACACGACGCGCTCGCACGAGTACGTGTACATGGTGCGCGATCCGGGTTCGAAGCGCACCCCGGCGGCCATCATCACCATCTCGTCGCTGATCATCTTCCTCATCCTGTGCTGGCTGCTGCACCGACGCGACCGCTACGTCCGCGCCAACCGCGCAGCCAAGGCACTGCCAGCGAAGGCCTGATCCATGGGTCAGTACCTGCCGATCATCGTCCTGCTCGTCCTGGCGACGCTGTTCGGCGCACTCAGCTTCGGTGCGTCGCGCCTGTTGGCACCTCGCCGTCCGTCGGCTGCCAAGACAGCGCCGTACGAGTGCGGCATCGTGCCCAGCCGTGAACCACCGGAGCGGTTCCCGGTCACGTTCTACGTGGTGGCGATGTTGTTCATCATGTTCGACATCGAACTCATCTTCATCTACCCGTTCGCGGTCGACCGGGCGTACCTCGGCTCGTACGCGCTGTGGGAGATGATCGCGTTCAGCGTGGTGTTCTTCGCTGCGTTCGTCTACGTCGTCGCCCGGGGCGCACTCGAGTGGGGTCCGGTCAACGTGCAGCGGCAGCTGTCGCCGGCCGTGTCCGCTGAGCGCACCAGCAGCTCCACGATCCGTCGGGTCGGCCTCGAAGGTCGTCCCGAGGAGTCCGCAGCATGAGCGACCAGAAGGGCATCGTCCAGCACGTCCTCGACGACGGCATGAACGGCCTGCAGCACAACGCCATCACCGCACGGTTGGAAGATCTGGTGAAGTGGGCGCGCAGTCGCAGCTCGTGGCCCGCATCGTTCGGCCTGGCCTGCTGTGCCATCGAGATGATGGCCACGGGTGCGGCGCACTACGACCTCAGCCGGTTCGGCATGGAGGTGTTCCGCGCGTCGCCGCGTCAGGCCGACATCATGATCGTCGCCGGTCGCGTCAGCCAGAAGATGGCACCCGTGCTGCGCCAGGTGTACGACCAGATGATGGAGCCCAAGTGGGTCATCA
>SXKB01000231.1 GCA_005778215.1 Actinomycetota bacterium
ACATCGGCGCCGGCGGACTCGACCACCTCCTCGCGTCGGGACGCGACCTCAACGTGTTGGTCCTCGACACCGAGGTGTATTCGAACACGGGCGGCCAGGCCTCGAAGGCGACGCCGCGCGGCGCGGTGGCGAAGTTCGCGGCCGGTGGCAAGGGCATCATGAAGAAGGACCTCGGGCTCGAGGCCATGACCTACGGCGACGTGTACGTGGCCCGGGTGGCGCTCGGCGCCAGCGACGTGCAGACCGTGAAGGCACTGCTCGAGGCCGAGGCATGGCCAGGCGTGTCGCTGGTCATCGCCTACAGCACGTGCATCGCGCACGGCTTCGACATGAGCCGCTCGATGACGCAGCAGAAGCTGGCAGTGCAGAGCGGTCACTGGCCGCTGTACCGCTACCGCCCGTCCGCCGACGGCGACGCGCACCCGTTCCAGCTCGACAGCGCCGAGCCGTCGGTCGACTACGCCGAGTTCGCGTCCAGCGAGGCACGGTTCGGCATGCTGGCCCGATCGAACCCCGACCGGTCGAAGGAGCTCGTCGACCTGGCCCGCTCCGACGTGGCCACGCGCTACGAGTACTACCGTCAACTCGCCGACGTGCACCGCAGTGCTCCCGGCCATGCGTCCGACACCACCATCGCCGACAGCGAGGACGAGCAATGACCGATCTCACCACGCGTTATCTCGGTCTCGAGCTGCGCAGCCCGCTCGTCGCCTCGGCCGGCCCGCACACCGGTGACCCGGCGATGTGGGAACGCATCGAGCAGGCCGGGGCCGGCGCGATCGTGCTGCCGTCGCTGTTCGAGGAGCAGATCGAGCACGAGTCGTTCGCGGCGTCGTTCGCCTACGAGCACAGCGCCGACATGCACGGCGAGGCATCGAGCTATCTGCCCGATCTGCCGATGGGGGAGGTCGGACCGGCGCGCCACCTCGGCCTGGTCGAGCAGGCCCGCGAGCGGCTGTCCATCCCGGTGATCGCCAGCCTCAACGGCACCAGCCCGGGCGGATGGGTGAAGTACGCGAAGCACCTCGCCGATGCCGGCGCGCACGCGATCGAACTGAACCTGTACGACGTGGTGGTCGATCCCCAGGTGACCTCGGCCGACGTGGAACGCCGCTACGTGGAGCTGGTGGAGGAGGTGCGGGCCGAGATCCAGGTGCCGCTGGCCGTGAAGCTGAGCCCATGGTTCACGGCGCTGGGCAACTTCGCAGTGCGGCTGCAGGACGCCGGCGCCGACGGCCTGGTGCTGTTCAACCGGCTCTACCAGCCCGACATCGACCTCGACCATCTGTCGGTGGTGCCGCGCCTCGCGCTCAGCTCGTCGAGTGAGAGCCGCCTGCCGTTGCACTGGATCGCGAACCTGCGCGGCGCGCTGCGCTGCTCGCTCGCGGCCACCACCGGCGCGCACGACGGCGCCGATGTGCTGAAGCTGCTGTTGGTGGGCGCCGACGTGGTGATGACCACCAGCGCCCTGTTGCGGCACGGCCCCGAGCATCTGATCGTGATGGAACGGTTCATGCGCGAGTGGATGCACGAGCGCGAGTACGACTCCGTCGACGAACTGCGCGGCAGCGTGAGCCGCGAGAACGTGCCCGATCCGCAGGTGTACGAACGGGCGAACTACTACCACGTGCTCCACAGCTGGGCGCCAACCACCCGTCGGTAGCCTGCAGGTATGCGTCACAGCGAAGGTCACTCGGTTCACCGCGTCGGTTGGTTGCGGGCGATGGTGCTGGGTGCCAACGACGGCATCATCTCCACGGCGGCGCTGGTGCTCGGCGTGGCCGCCGCGGATTCCGGTCGAACGGCCATCCTCACGGCCGGCGTTGCTGGTCTCGTGGCCGGTGCGGTGTCGATGGGGCTCGGCGAGTACGTGTCGGTGAGCTCGCAGCGCGACAGCGAACGCAGCGACATCGCGAAGGAGACCTGGGAGCTCGAGCACCAGGCCGACCACGAGCTCGACGAGCTGACGGCGATCTACCAGTCGAAGGGGCTGGAGGCCGACCTTGCGCGCGAGGTGGCCGTGCAGCTCACCGAGCACGACGCGCTGGGCGCTCATCTACGTGACGAGTTGGGTATCGAGCGCGACGACCTGGCGAAGCCGTTCCAAGCGGCGTGGAGCTCCACCATCGCGTTCAGCGTGGGCGCGGCCATTCCGTTGCTCGCGGCAGCCATCGCCACGGCCGGTGCGCGCATCGCCTCGGTCATCCTCGTGTCGCTGCTGGGTCTGGTGCTGTTGGGCTACACCGGTGCCCGCCTCGGTGGGGCCAAGCCCGGCCGTCCCATCGCTCGTGTGGTGGTGGGCGGTGCCATCGCCATGGGCGTCACCATGCTGGTCGGCAAGATCTTCGGTGCCGCGGTCGCCTGACGAGGTCGGGACCAAGGTCCTCTGGTACGGGTGTACCGCGAATGGTTAGCGTTGGCGCATGACTGACCGTGCAGATGCGATCGTGATCGGCGCCGGGGTGATCGGTGCATCCGTCGCCCTCGAACTGGCGAGAGGCGGCCGCAAGGTCATCGTCGTCGACAAGGGTCCGGCACCGGGCGCCGGTTCCACCAGCTCGTCGGCATCGATCATCCGGTTCAGCTACTCCACCCTCGATGCGGTGCTCGCCGCATGGGAGGCGGCCGCGCTGTGGAACGACTGGGAGGGTCACCTCGGCACCGTCGACCCCGATGGCATGGTGCGCTTCATCCGCACCGGCATGCTCATCTTCCACACGCCCGGTAACAACACGACGCGCATCGAGGAGCTGTGGGACGAAGTGGGCATCGAGTACGAGCTGCTCGACCCCGCCGGCATCAAGGCGAAGGTGCCCGGCATGGACATCGGCCAGTACTTCCCGCCCAAGCGCATCGACGACCCTGCGTTCGCCGATGATGCACCGCACGAGATGACCGCCATCTTCGAGCACCAGTCCGGGTTCATCGACGACCCGATGCTGTCGGCTCGCAACCTCGCGTTCGCCGCCCGCCAACACGGTGCCGAGTTCCGGTTCCACCAGGAAGTGGTGGGCATCGAGCAGGCCGGTGGCCGGGCGACCGGTGTGGCGCTGGCCGACGGCACGGTGCTGCACGCGCCCGTCGTGGTGAACGTCGGCGGCCCCCACTCCAGCATCATCAACCGCATGGCCGGGGTGACCGAAGGAATGCGCATCCACAACCGCCCGCTGCGCCAGGAGGTGTTCACCGTCGACGCGCCGGTGGGTCTGCGGCTGGAGGACGGCTTCCCCGCGACCGCCGACCTCGACATCGGCCAGTACTTCCGTCCGCAGATCGGCGGCACGTGGCTCCTCGGTGGCACCGAACCCGAGTGCGACGAGCTGCACTGGGTGGACGACCCCGATCACTTCGACCCCTATCCCACGGTCGAGCAGTTCGAGACCTCGATGATGCGTGCGGCTCGTCGCGTGCCCGAGTTCGGCGTGCCGCACCGGCCGGTCGGCCTCGCGGCGCTGTACGACGTGGCCGACGACTGGGTGCCGATCTACGACAAGAGCGACCTGCCCGGCTACTTCATGGCGTGCGGCACCAGCGGCAACCAGTTCAAGAACGCGCCGCTCTCGGGCAAGTTCATGGCCGCGATCATCGACGCCGATGCTGCCGGTCACGACCACGACGTCGAGCCCGTGCAGTACCGGGGTCCGCGCACCGGTCGCAGCATCAACCTCGGCGCGTTCTCCCGACGCCGGGACAAGGCGGTCACCAGCGGTACGGTGATGGGATGACGCTCGGGGAGCGCTGGACGAAGGGGACATCCATGCGAGTCAGGGTCGACGCAGACGCCTGCCACGGACATCAGAGCTGCGCCATCGCGGCGCCCGAGGTGTTCGGGGCCGACGACTACGGCAACGCGGTCGTGCTCATCGAGGGCGACATCCCGACCGAACTCGAGGCGAAGGTGCGCCGGGCCGAGGGCAACTGCCCCGAGCGCGCCATCACCATCGAAGGCTGAGCCGGTGACCACCACCGAGCCAGGGTTCGACCCGATCAGCGACTACGACATCTTCGCGGCGTCGTACATCCTCGATCCGTTCCCCGTGATGGACACCATCCGCGAGTCGGACTGCCCGGTGGCGCACACCGAGCGGTGGGGCGGCTCGTGGATGCCCACTCGCTACGCCGACGTGGTGGCGGTGGCCCAGGAGCACGAGACGTTCACGTCGCAGCAGATCCTGGTCACGGCGCCGCCGGCCGCCCAGGCCGAGGGGCCGTACGCCGCCGTCGCCGCGCCGCCGATCAGCAGCGATCCGCCCGAGCACCACTGGCATCGACGTCTCATCCTGCCGTTCTTCGCCCCGCAGGCCGTGGCGAAGTTCGAGGACGGCACCCGCGAACTGTGCAACCGGCTGATCGACGGGTTCATCGACCGGGGCGAGGCCGATGCGGCCGCCGACTACGCGCAGCAGATCCCGGTGCGTGTCATCGCCACCATGCTGGGTGTGCCCACCGACCTCAGCGACACGTTCACCGGCTGGGTGCGCGGCGTGCTGGAGGCGGGCCTCACCGACCCGAAGATCCGGCTCGAGTCGCGCAACAACATCCTCGGCTTCTTCAAGCGGGAGATCGACGATCGCCGGGCGAATCCGCGTGAGGACGACCTCATCACCACGCTGCTCGCCAGCGAGGTCGACGGCGAGCGCGTCCCCGAGGAGTACGTGATCGGCGTGTGCAACCTGATGCTCGTGGCCGGTGTCGACACCACGTGGTCGAGCATCGGTGCCTCGCTGTGGCACCTGGCCCAGCATCCCGAGCACCGTCGTCAACTGCGTGACGATCCCGAGCTGTGGCCCAGCGCCATCGAGGAACTCCTGCGCGCGTACGCGCCCGTCACCATGGCGCGCATCGTGGCCCACGACACCGAGTTCCAGGGCTGCCCCATGCAGGCCGGCGACCGGGTGCTGATGAGTTTCCCCGCGGCCAACCGCGACCCGCGCCAGTTCGAACGGCCCGACGAGGTCATCCTCGATCGCGAGCACAACCGTCATGTGGCGTTCGGCGCCGGCATCCATCGCTGCGCCGGTAGCAACCTCGCTCGGCTCGAACTGCGCGTTGCGCTGCAGACGTTCCTGGCGCGGATTCCAGAGTTCGAACTGGTCGACCCGTCGTCGGTCACCTGGGCCGGTGGCCAGGTGCGCGGCCCGCGGCAGTGCCAGGTGCGTTTCTGAACGTGCGGGTGCATCGGGCGGCGTCGTCGGTGACGATGCCATGGAAGAACGGCGGTGGCACCACCCGTGAGGTGGCGCGTGTGCCCGAGACCGGCGACATCGAATGGCGGCTGTCGGTGGCCGAGGTGGCTGGTGACGGTCCGTTCTCCGTGTTCGAAGGCCTCGACCGGATCCTGGTGCTGCTGTCGGGCGCGGGGATGGACCTCCATTTCGACGAGCCGCGCCACGTGGAACGACTGCGACCCCTGCGCGACGTGAAGGCATTTCCCGGCGAGGCAGCGGTGCACGCCACGCTCGTCGACGGGCCCACCACCGACCTGAACCTGATGTGGCGCCGTGACCACTTCGACGCCGGCGTGCGCGAGTCGGTGTTGCCGGTGGAACTCGACGGCGACGGCGCGCTGACGGTGGTGTACGTGGCCGACGGCACCGCCGAGCTGCCCGACGGCACCGTCCTCGTCGCGGGCGACGCGCTCGACACGGCGGACCGACTGGTGGTCGACGGCACCGGCGTGGTGCTGGTGTTCAGCCTCTGGCCGCGCTGAGCCTCCTTGTCGCTCGGCGGGTGCGCTGATCTACGCTCGTGCGCATGGTCGCCATTGCCGCGTTGCACCCCACCGACACCTCGCTGGAGGTCACCTGGAGCGACGGCGTCGTCAGCCGCTACCCGTGGCTGTGGCTGCGGGACCACGCCCACGACGACGACACCTTGCATCCGGTCACCCAGCAGCGGCAGTTGTTCACCGCCGCCGTGCCCAAGGGCATGCGTGGTCTTTCGTACGAGGTGGTGGACGACACCCTCGAGGTCACCTGGGACGTGCTCGAGCCGATGTCGCGGCTGCCGATCGCCTTCCTCGCGAAGTACCGGTATCCACGAGTGGCGCGGGCCACGGTCGACGTGCCCGTCACGCTGTGGAACGGTGCGTCCCTCACCACGCCCACGGTGGCCTACGACGCCGTCATGTCCACCGACGCCGGTGTGGCGCAGTGGCTCGGCCGAACCCTGCAGTACGGCTTCTGCATCGTCACCGGCACCCCGGCCACCGCGTCGGCCACCGAGGAGCTGCTGCGCCGCGTCGGCTACATCCGCGAGACCATCTTCGGCGGATTCTGGGAGTTCGAGGCCGACCTCGCCAAGGCCGACACTGCGTACACCACGCTCGAACTGCGTGGCCACACCGACGGCACCTACGCGCACGATGCCCCCGGCTTCCAGTTGCTGCACTGCATCGAGCTCGACGCCACCGGCGGCGAGAGCACCATGGTCGACGCGTTCGCGATCGCTCGCCGCATCGAGGCCGAAGCGCCCGAGCTGTTCGAGGTGCTGTGCAGTGTGGCGGTGCCCGGTCAGTACATCGGCGATGGCGCGCACCTGATGTCGGCCCGCCCGGTGTTCCGTCACGATCACACGGGTCGCCTGGTGCAGGTGAGCTTCAACAACTACGACCGTGCGCCGTTCCTGCTCGACGAGGACGACATGCTCGCGTTCTACGACGCCATCCGACTGTTCGACGAGATCGCCAACGAGCCGTCGATGCAGTGGCGGCACGTGTTGCAGCCCGGCGAGGCGATGCTGTTCGACAACTGGCGCGTGCTGCACGGCCGTGCGGCGTACCACGGCCTGCGCCACATGTGCGGTGGCTACCTGAACCGCGAGGACGTGGAGAGCCGCTTGCGTCAGCTGCTCTGACCGTCAGCCCGGGTAGAACTCCCAGGTCGCGCGGATGCTGCGCCCCAGCACCAGTTCGGCGTTGGGTTCGTCGACCTCGTCGACCCACGAACGGGCCTCGGTGGGCGTGCGGCCGTGGGCCTCGTGGCGGGCCACCAGACGAGCGCGACGTACGGCGTCGTCGGGGCGCAGCAGCCATCGATCGTCGAGCAGTGCCGCCACGTCACCCCAACGGTCCATCGGCAGCAGCAGGTAGTTGCCTTCGGTGATCACGAGATCTGCGCCAACTGCGATGCGGATGGCACCTGCCACCGGCTCCTCGATCTCGCGGTGGAAGCGCGGCACCAGCACGTCGTGCTCGCGGCGGCGCACCCGGTGCAGCGCCTCCAGGTAGCCGTCGACGTCGAACGTGTCGGGAGCACCTTTGCGGCCGGCGCGACCGAGGCGGTGCAGTTCCTCGTTGGCCATGTGGAACCCGTCCATCGGCAACAGCGCGGCCCGCGAACCGAAGTGGTGCAGCAACCGATCGGCGAGTGTGCTCTTGCCGCTACCGGGCGGCCCGGCGATGCCGAGCACCCGACCGCCGCGGGCGAGCATCGCCTCGGCCTGGGTCACCGGGTCGGTCATTCGGTGTCCCGCCTCACAGCGTCATCCCTGTCACGCGGCCCTCGTAGATCGCGTGCACGGCGAGGCGCGCGGCCACGGCGTCGCCCACCGGATGCACGTCGTCGAGCATGCCGCGCACCTCGTCGAGCACCTCGGTGACCGGGGTGTTGATGGTGGCCAGCACCAGCGAGTCGGCGGGCAGGAACTCCTCCGGGCCGCCCAGGAAGCGGCGCACGCGAGCACCCTCGCCGGTCCACTCGGTGACCACGCTCTCGGTGCGCCACGTGACGCCCAGCTCGGCCAGGCGTGCGCGCAGGCGCCAATCGCCGCTGGTGCGCTGCACGGTGTGGCCCACCATCGGGAACGACGTGACGATGACCACTTCGTGGCCGCGCTCGGCGAGCCACCATGCCGTGCCGCCGCCGCGCCAGTCGCCGGTGTCGTCGATCAGCACCACGCGCGTGCCGGGCCGTGCCTGGTGCGTCAGCACGTCCTCGATGCTCGACACCGACGGCAGGTGCACGCCCGGCAGTTCGGCCTGCAATGGCAGCTGGCGCTGGAACCCGGTGCCACTGGGTTGCGACCCGGTGGCCATCACCACGTGGTCGGCGCCGAACGCAGCAATGTCGTCGGCGAACATCGGACTGTTCACCTGCACCTGCACGTCGAGACGTTCCAGCTCGCGTTCGTACCATTCGATGAGCTCGGTGATCTGCGATCGGCGCGGTTGCAGGCCGGCCAGGCGGAACAGGCCGCCGAGCTCGGGCCCGGCCTCCTTCAGCGTGACCCGGTGGCCCCGCTCGGCCGCCACACGGGCGGCCTCCAGCCCCGCCGGGCCGCCACCCACCCCCAGCACGCGCTGCGGTGTGTCGGTGCGCTCGAACGTGTCGCCGCCCCATTCCCATTCGCGGCCCACCGACGGGTTCACGAGGCACGAGATCCAGTAGTCGCGGTAGCGGCGTCCCCAGCACATCTGATTGCACGAGATGCACCCGCGCACCTCGTCGGCGCGGCCGGTGAGCGCCTTCTCGGCCAGGTACGGGTCGGCGATCTGGCCACGGATGATGCTCACCATGTCGGCCTGGCCACTGCCGATCACGTAGTCGGCGTTCTCGGGCGTGCGGATGTGGCTCTCTGCCTGCACCTTCGCGTGCCGCACTGAGCGCTTCAGTCGTTCGGCGTACTCCACGCCCAGCTTGTCGGCGTACTGGAAGGTGGGGATGATCTTGTCGGTGTCGAAGTAGCTGCCGGTGCCACACGTGACGTAGTCCATCAACTGTCGTTCGTCGTACCAGGCCACCACCTCGCACAGGTCGTCGAGGCTCATCGCCACCTCACTGGTGGGATCGATGCTCACGGCGAGGCCGATGACGAACTCGTCGCCCACCGCGTCACGGATGCGGCGCATGATCTGCTCGCCGAACCGCAGGCGATTCTCGAGCGAGCCGCCCCACTGGTCGGTGCGGCGGTTGCTCCACGGCAGCCAGAACTGGTCGATGATCGCGTGGTACGCGGCGAACAGTTCCACGCCGTCGAAGCCGCATCGTTGGGCGCGCACCGCCGCGTCGACGAAGCTCTGGATGATCTCCTCGATCTCCGCCTCGGTCATCGCGTGGCTGCCCTCGGGGTCGTGGTACGACGGCAGCCCACTCGGCGACCACGAGGGCTGGTAGCTGTTGTCGAAGTCGCCGTGCTGGCCCACGTGGTACAGCTGGTGCAGGATGACCGCGCCCTCGGCGTGCACCGCATCGGTGATGGCCCGGAAGCCGGGGATCACGGCGTCGTCGCCGGTGAGGAAGTTGCCGCGCGTCAGCACCGCCGTCGGGTGCACGGGCACCGGTTCCACCACGATCATCGCGGCGCCACCGCGGGCCCGTTCGAGGTAGTAGCCGAGGTGCCGTGCACCGGGAAGGCCGAGCTCCGACATGTTGGCTGTGTGCGCCCCGAACACGATGCGGTTGCGCAGCGTGAGGTGGCGCAGCTGCAACGGTCGAGCGAGGTGCGGGTACGCGACGGACATCTTCCCCCCGGACTGATTCCTGGTACGACCGTACACCCCGGTTACCGTGCACCCATGTCCCTCGACGACCTGATCGCTCGTTTCGACCCCGCCGATCCGGCGTTCATCGCCGACCCGTATCCCGTGCTCAACGAGCTCCGCGAGGCCACGCCGGGGTTCCGCAACCCGGTCACTGGACAGTTCACGCTCACCCGGTTCAGCGATGTCCAGGAGACGCTCCGCGACCGCCGCCTGGGCAGGGCGTACACGCACCGCTACACGCACGAGGAGTTCGGCAAACCCGAGCCCGACGCTCGCTGGTCGAGCTTCCACCAGCACGAGGCCTGGAGCCTGCTGTGCCTGGAGCCGCCCGACCACACCCGCATCCGCCGCCTGGTGGCGAAGGTGTTCACCCCGCGTGCCGTGGCGGCGTTGCGGCCGCAGATCGAGGGATTCTCGGTGGAGCTGCTCGACCAGTGCCAGGAACGCGGCACGTTCGAGCTGTTGCGCGACTACGCGATGCCGTACTCCGTCGCCGTGATCTGCTCGATGCTCGGCGTGCCGCGGCGCGACACGCAGCTGCTGCTCGACTGGTCGCACGCCATCGTGAAGATGTACGAGCTGAGCACCACCGACGAGGTGCGCGCTGCCGCCAACACCGCCGCCGCCGAGTACATCGCGTACACGAAGGAACTCATCGCCGAGAAGCGGCGGACGCCCGACGATCTGTTGGTGAGCGCCCTCGTGGCGGTGGAGGACGAGGGCGACACCCTCACCGAGGACGAGATCGTGTCGACCACGATGGTGCTGCTGGAGGCCGGGCACGAGGCCACCGTCAACACGCTCGGGAACGGGATGCGGGCCCTGATGCTGCATCCCGGCGAGTGGCAGCGGGTGGTGCGCGGCGAGGTGGAGCCGCGGGCGACCGTGGAGGAGATGCTGCGCTGGGACTCGCCGCTGCAACTGTTCGAGCGCTGGGTGCTCGAGCCCGGGTTCGAGGTGGCCGGCGAGCAACTCGCGGTGGGTGAGGAGGTGGCGATGCTGTTCGGTGCCGCCGAACGCGACCCACGCCGCTTCGACCAACCCGACCGCTTCGACGCCGGCCGCGGCGACACCGCGCACATCGGTTTCGGCGGCGGTATCCACTTCTGCGTCGGCGCGCCGTTGGCCCGGCAGGAGATCGAGGTGTCGCTGGCCGGCCTCGCTGCTCGGTTCCCCGACCTCACCATGGTGGCCGAGCCCGAGTATCAGCCGAACTTCGTGATCCGTGGTCTCGAGGGCCTGACGCTGCAGGCATAACCTGGCCCGATGCCGGCCCCGCGCATCACCACCGTCATCGTCAACGCCGAGCAACCCGAGCGGCTCATCTCGTTCTGGTGCGCGTTCTTCCAGACCGAGGTGGCGGTGCAGGACGCCGGCATCACCTGGCTGGCCCGCAGCGCCGAGGGCGCGGTGGGCTTCGGCATCCAGCAGGTCGACCGCAAGCGCGGCACCCACACCGAGACCCATCTCGACATCGAGGTCGACGACCTCGACGTGGCGCAGCAGCAGGTGGAGGCACTCGGCGGTGAACTGCGAGCGGTCCGCCGCCTGCCCGACGGGTTCGAGTGGCGCGTGATGGCCGACCCCGACGGCAACGAGTTCTGCCTGTTCACCCACTGACGCGCTCGCACGAACGTGTGGGCACCGGATGTTGCGCCAGACGCAACACTCTGCGCCCGCACCGACGACGAGGGTGGCGGAGGGTGGCGCGACGTACGCTCGGCGCATGATCCGACATGTCGTGATGTTCCGCTGGAAGGACGGCGTCGACGACGCCCACGTCGCCGCCACGGCGGCGGCGCTGTCGCGGCTGCCGAGTGTGATCCCGCAGATCCGCTCGTACTCCTACGGTGCCGATGTCCGCGTGGTCGACACGAACTTCGACTTCGCGGTCACGGCGCAGTTCGACTCGGCCGACGACTTCATCACCTATCGCGACCACCCGGAGCACCAGGCGTTCGTGCAGCAGTACGTCGGCCCGTTCGTCGACCAACGCTGCGCGGTGCAGTTCAGCGAGCCGTGAGCACCCGTTCGAGTCTCGTGAGTGCCTCGGTGACGTCGTCGGGCGTGGTCTGCCAGCTGGTGACCAGCCGGATGGTGCCGGCGTCGATGTCGTAGAACTGCACGCCCGAGGCCGCCCAGGCGCGCCAGGCCACCTCGTCGATGCGCACGAACGCGATGTTGGCCTGCGGTTCGGCGACGAGCTCCAGACCGAGCGCCGTGACGCCCCGCGCGAGTTCGGCCATGGCTGCGTTGGCCTGCTTGGCGAGCTTCACCCACAACCCGTCGGTGA
Organism: Actinomycetota bacterium; assembly: GCA_005778215.1. GTDB lineage: Bacteria > Actinomycetota > Acidimicrobiia > Acidimicrobiales > Ilumatobacteraceae > UBA668. Next base: position 11,775 of record SXKB01000231.1, read on the forward strand.
GGTACGCGATGAGCTGTGCCGACTGGAACCGCATCTTGCTGGCCACGTGCCCGGCGCGCTTGGTGCGGTACAGCAACTGCTCACTGGTGTCGGGATCGAGGCTCACGATGGCGTCGGTGCTCATCGCACCGTTCTTGATGGCGCCCAGCGAGAACGCCGCCAGGCCGACGTCGCGGGTGATGGCGGTGGGCGAGCAGTGCAGCGACGCGATGGCGTTGGCGAGTCGGGCGCCGTCGAGGTGCGCCTTCAGGCCGCGCTCGGCAGCCACGTCGATGACGGCCTGCAACTCGGCGGCGGTGTACACCGTGCCGAAGTCGGTGGGGCAGGTGAACGACACCACGCTCGGTTGCGAGTGGTGCGGGTCGCCGAAATTGGTGGTGGCGAATGCATCGCGGATGCTCTGGGGGGAGAGCTTGAAGTCGTCGCCCGGCAGCCCGCGCATCACCGCACCGCCGCCGAACAGTGACGTGGCGCCGCACTCGTTGACGTAGATGTGCGAGGTCTGGTGGCACAGCACGCTGCCCCACGGCGGCACCATGGCCGACAACGCGAGCGAGTTCGCCGCAGTACCGCTGGCCACCGGGAACACCTGGGCGTCGGGTGAGCCGAACGCCTCCGCCACCACCTCGCGCAACTCCTCCGACCAGCGGTCGCCGCCGTAGGCGAGCGCCGAGCCCTCGTTGGCCGCGGTGATGGCGGCCAGCACCTGGGGTGCGACCCCGGCGCAGTTGTCGCTGCGGAGCTCGATGAGGCCTTCGTGCGCGGTGGACGGCATGTCGCCACTGTATTGGACATCGTCCCGACCGCTCACCGGGTGATGGGCATTGACACACGTGGGGTCGCCTCGGCCAGACTGCGGGTGATGCCCAGTCGCCGTCGCCCCAAGTCGCCCACCTCCGCTGCGCCCGCTGCTTCGCCGCGGCCCGCCGGCGCCCCGTCCTCGACCGGCACGTCGTCGAAGGATCCCGCGGAACTGTTCGCAGCGGCGCTCAAGGAGTCCGAGGCCCGCGACAAGGTGCAGCGCGAGAAGGAGCGTCAGGCGAAGGAGGCCGCCGACCGGAAGGCCGCCGAGCAGCGTGCCCATGCCGACGCGCTCACGGCAGCCCGACGTGAACTCGACCGCGCCATCCAGGCAGTGCGGGATGCCAAGCGCGACGGCCGGAGCACGGTGGATGCCGACACGCGGTGGAAGGCCGCGAAGGCGCGGGTCATCGAACTCGAGACCGGTGCGCCGCCGTCGTGGGCGCCGCCTCCGCCGGTCGAGGAGACCGCGGACGAGGACACCGCCGACACCGCGGCCGAGTCACCAGTCGACGACGACGCGGTCGGCGAAGAGCAGGCCTGACGGCCCGTCGTCGGGCAGGGTGGCCAACCAGATCGGCGTGTCGGCACCCTGCTGCACGCCACGGCGGCACAGCGGTGGATCGCCGCCGGCGCGACGACGTTCGATGCCGTCAACACCCCGGCCGTG
>SXKB01000232.1 GCA_005778215.1 Actinomycetota bacterium
GGCTCCGATCTCGCCTCGCTGGCCACCCGGGCCGAGCGGGACGGTGACGAGTGGGTGATCACCGGGCAGAAGGTGTGGACGTCGGGTGCCCAGCATGCCGACCTGGCCATCCTGTTGGCACGCACCGATCCCACGCTGCCCAAGCACCGCGGCATCACGATGTTCGTCCTGCCGATGCGTCAGCCCGGCGTGACCGTGCGCCCGTTGCGGCAGATGACCGGTGTGGCGGAGTTCAACGAGGTGTTCATCGACGAGGCCAGGGTGCCGGTCGACTGGGTGGTGGGTGACGTCAACGACGGCTGGCGTATGGCGACCGCGCTGCTGGCACACGAACGCGTGGCCACCGGCACCAGTTCGGTGATGGGCAATCGCGACGAACAGCGAAAGACCGGACGCAATCCGCTCCCCGTCGCGCAGCTGGTCCGGCTCGCGCAGCGGTCGGGTCGGCAGGACGATCCGGTGGTGCGTCAGCAGTTGGCGCTCGCGCACTCGGGCGAACGCATCATGCGCTGGTTGGGCGAACGGCGCGCACACCCCAGCATCGGCAAGCTGTGGCGGACGCGGCAGGGGCGCCTCGCGGCCGACATCGCCGCGGCGTTGCAGTTCCCTGCCGCGATCGGGTGGGAGGCCGACGACGTGGAGGCCGACTACTGGCAGTACCACGTGCTCAACTGCCGCGGCATGTCGCTGGGCGGCGGCACCGACGAGATCCAGCGCAACACGCTCGGCGAACGGGTGCTCGGTCTGCCGAAGGAGCCGGTGGTCGACAGCGACGTGGCGTTCAGCGACCTGCTGCGCAACCCGTCGCGCTGATGCAGCCCGTCAGTCCCAGCGGAACACGGCGGCGGCAACCAGCGGGGTGACCACGGCCCACACAGCGAGGACGATCCAGCTGGTCCCCGGCTGGGCGCCTGCACCGCCGAGCGCTTCGCGCAGCACGTCGGCCAGCGCACCCGAGGGCAGCACGTGCGCCACGGCGCGAATGCCGTCGGGCAGCTTGCCGAACGGGATGACCATGCCACCGAGCAGCAGCAGCACCAGGTACAGGCCGTTCTGCGCCGCGAGGTTGATCTCGCCGCGCAGCCGGCCGGCCAGGATGAGGCCGATGCCGGCGAACGCCGAGGTGCCCAGCAACACGCCGGCCACCGCGAGCGCCCAGTTCGCGGGCGAGGGCGACCAGCCGAGCGCGTAGGCCACCGGCACGAGCACGGCGAACTGCACCAGTTCCACCACGGCGACCGACGTGATCTTCGCGGCGATGAGGCGCGGCCGGCCGAGCGGCGTGGTGGCCAGGCGCTTCAGCACGTGATAGCTGCGTTCGAACCCGGTGCCGATGCCCAGGCTCACCATCGAGGTGCTCATCACCGCAAGGGCGAGCACGCCGGGGGCGAGGAAGTCGACGGGATCCTCGGTGCCGGTGGGCAGCACGTCGACCAGGCTGAAGAACACCAGCAGCAGCACCGGGATGCCGAGGGTGAGCAGCAGCTGCTCGCCGTTGCGCAGCGTGAGTTGCAGTTCGGTGCGCAGCTGTGACAGGAAGCGGCTCATGCGTCGCCCCCGTCGCGGGCGGTGAGGCGGCGGAACACGTCCTCGAGTCGCTGACCGCCGGCGCGCAGATCGGTGAGCGGATGACCCTGCTCGGCCAACCACGTGGTGAGCTGCGCCATCAGCTTCGGGTGCGGTGGCGCATCGATGACGTACTCGTCGGCGCCGACCTGACTGGCCACCATGCCGATGCTGGCGGCCAGTGCCGTGAGGTCGAGATGCGGATCGCTGCGGAAGCGGATCTCGTCGTGGCCCTTGCGCAGTTCGGCCAGTGTGCCGTCGGCGATGACCTGGCCCTGGTCGAAGATGATGACGCGGTCGGCCAGGCGCTCGGCTTCGTCGAGTTCGTGCGTGGCCAGCACCACGGCGCACCCCGAGGCGGCGAGGTCGCGCACGATGCCGCGGATGGTGTCGCGGCCGTTCACGTCGACGCCGGACGTGGGCTCGTCGAGGAAGGCCACCTCGGGTTTGGCGGCCATGGCGAGCGCCAGCGACAGCCGCTGCTGCTCGCCGCCCGAAAGGCGACGCCACGTCGCGCCGGCCCGGGCGGTGAGCCCCACCTGCTCGACCAGTTGTGCGGCGTCGGCGCCCTTGCCGTAGAGGGTGCAGTAGTGGCGCACGGTGTCGAGCACACGGGCGCTCGGGTACACCCCGCCCTCCTGCAGCATCACGCCGATGCGCTCGCCCAACTGGCGCTGGTGCTTCGCCGGATCGAGGCCGAGCACACGCACCGTGCCGCTGCTGGCGGTGCGGTAGCCCTCGCACACCTCGATGGTGCTGGTCTTGCCTGCACCGTTCGGGCCGAGCACCGCGGTGACCATTCCCGCCTCGGCGGTGAACGACACGTCGCGCACCGCGACCAGGTCGCCATAGCGCACCGTGAGGCCCTGCACGTCCACTGCTGTCACGCCGCCCGACGCTATCGGCCCCGCCCGCGAACATAAGTTTCTGGGACAGAGGCGGGCGGAGGCCTAGCCTTGACCATGTGATCGACGTTCGACTGCTGCGTACCGACCCCGAGGGCGTGCGGGCTGCCTTGGCCCGCCGCAACAAGCCCGAACTGCTCGAGCAACTGGCCGAGGCCATCTCGCTCGAAGCAGGTGCTCGCGAACTGCAGTCCCAGCGCGATGCGTTGCGGGCGGAGATCAACGACCTGTCGAAGCAGGTGGGGCTGAAGCGCCGCGACGGCGACGCAGCTGGTGCCGAGGCACTGCAGGCGCAGAGCCGCGAGCTGGGCGATCGCGAGCGCGACCTGGCGGCAAAGGCCGACGAACTCGCAGGTGGGTTGCGCGAGCTGTTGCTGCGCATCCCCAACCTGCCGCACGCCGATGCACCCGACGGCCAGGACGACCACGACAACCCCGTGGTGGTGGGTCCCAACAACATGCCCGCCGAGTTCCCCGAGCACCAGCGCGTGCCGCACTGGGAGACCGCGAACGCGTTGGGCATCCTCGACAACGAGCGTGCCACCAAGATCAGCGGCGCGATGTTCACCATGCAACGCGGCGCGGGCGCCACGCTCGCCCGGGCGTTGTGCCAGTACGCGCTCGACATGAACGCCGACGCATTCGAGGAGATCCGGCCGCCGTCGCTGGTCACCACGGCCACGCTCACGGCCACCGGTCAGCTGCCGAAGTTCGCCGACGACGCGTACGCCATCGAGCGCGACGACCTGTGGGCCATCCCCACTGCCGAGGTGCCGCTCACCAGCATCTACGCCGGCGAGGTGCTCGACGAGGCCGAGCTGCCGAAGCGGATGATGGCGCACACGTCGTGTTATCGCCGGGAGGCCGGTTCGGCCGGCCGCGACACCCGTGGCATGCTGCGCGCCCACGAGTTCGACAAGGTGGAGATCCTCGCGGTCACCACCCCCGAGCAGGGTCCGGCCATGCTGCAGGAGATCGTCGACCGTGCCGAACGGCTCATCAACGGGCTCGGTCTGCCGTACCGCATCATCGAGATCTGCACCGGCGACATGGGCCAGAGCCACCATCGCAGCTTCGACATCGAGGTGTACGCACCGGGGTGCGACAACTGGCTCGAGGTCAGCTCGTGCAGCTGGTTCAGCGACTACCAGGCGCGCCGCGGTGACATCCGCTTCAAGAAGGCGGGCGAGAAGGGCACCACCATCGCCAACACGCTCAACGGGTCGGCGCTCGCCGTGCCGCGCGTGTGGGCTGCGATCATGGAGAACTACCGCCAGGCCGACGGCAGCGTCGTCGTGCCCGGGGCGCTGCGCCCGTACATGCGCGGCATCGAGGTCATCCGCGCATCATGAGCGAGCACCTGCACGATCTGGCGTCGCGCCGCAAGGACTACGAGACCGCTGGTCTCGACCTGCCCGATGTCGATGCCGACCCCATGGTGCAGTGGCAGCGGTGGTACGCCGAGGCGAGCGAGGCCGGCTGTGTGGAGCCGAACGCGTTCGTGCTCAGCACCGTCGACGCCGAGGGGTGGCCGCAGTCGCGCTACCTGCTGGTGCGCGGTGCCGACGAGCGCGGGTTCACGTTCTTCACCAACTACGACTCGGCCAAGAGCGAGCAACTCACCCGCGAGGGCCGTGCCGCAATGCTGTTCACCTGGTTGCAGTTGCACCGACAGGTGCGCGTGGTGGGCGAGGTGCAGCGCGTGCCGGACGCCGAGAGCGACGAGTACTACGCATCGCGACCGCGCGGCTCGCAGATCGGTGCCTGGTCGTCGCCGCAGTCGCAGCGCATCCCCGACCGCGAGTGGCTCGAACAGCGTGTCGAGCAGATGGCGGCCACCTTCGGCGATGCCGAGGTGCCTCGCCCCGCATTCTGGGGTGGTTGGCTGCTGGTGCCGCGCCGGTTCGAGTTCTGGCAGGGCCGGCCCAGCCGCCTGCACGACCGCCTTGCCTACACCCTCCTCGGTGAGGGTGACGGCGACAGCTGGCAGATCGACCGCCTCGCCCCCTGACGCGACTCAGCCCCGAGGTCACACGGAGGCGATCGTTTCGGTGGAATTCGTGTGACCTCGGTGGGTGCGTCGTGGCCGCGCCGAGGTCACACGGAGGCGACCGTTTCGGTGGAGTTCGTGTGACGTCGATGGGTGCGCTTCGGCCGCAGCGTCAGCGGTGCCACGTGGTGGCTGCGCGCACGAGGCCGTCGACGAGGGCCTGGGTGTGCGGTACCCAACCGGGCCCGGTCCAGTCGCGCCAGATGGGGCTGCGGCCGCGCACTCTCGGTGGCAGTTCGATCTGCACGCCCTGGTGCCGGGGCAGGTTCACCGGGTTGCGGTGGTGCAGCCCGCGGAGCTCCTTCGGCATCTCGGGCAGTCGGGTCTCCATCGTGTACTCGGGCAGTGCGGTGCGCAGATGACCGGCCACGTGCTCGGCGAGGTCGCGGTTCTGCCCACCGAGCAGCAGCGTGGTCCACATGTGGTGGCGGCCGTAGCCGTGGATGGTGATCACCACGTCGACGTGGTCGATGAACGTCTGCAGCGCCGGAGACTCCTCGGGCGCGACGTGGTGCGACGGGATGTGTCGGGTGCAGGTGGGTGGCTGCACGACGCCGTAGTAGCTGGCGCCGGCGCGTTCGGCGGCAGACGATGCGATGACGTCGGTCATCTCCTCCAGCGAGCCGCCGTGGTACGCCATGAAGCCCAGTGGGCCGCGCAGCACCAACTGCTCGTCGACGCCCTCGACGGCGAGGAGGTCACGAAACGGGGTGGGCGACGTCATCCGTGGCGGACGGTTCGGGGGTGGCGGGACGCTTGCGTTCCCGCAGCATCGCGTACCCGATGCCCACGAGGATGACACCGCCGAGCACCACGGCGACGATCTGCCAGTTGCCGTTCAACCAGTTCTGCACGCGTTGCTGGAGACGATCGACCGCATCGGTGAGGGGGTCGCTGCCTTCCTTCACGTCGCGCCAGTAGAAGTACCAGAGCAGGTACAGGCCGGACAGCAGCACGAACGCGCCGGACACCATCTCGACGTACTGCATCTTGCTCTTCAGCCACTTCACGAAGCTCACGTTCGCGGCGGCGAGGGCGAGCGTGAGCGAGATCACCACCACTGCCATGCCCAGCGCGTACATCACCACGTTGGCCACGCCGGCCCAGTAACCCTTGCTCTCGCCGGTCTGGAACAGCGTGCTCATGAACAGCGGCAACGTGCAGCCCAGCGAGGCGACGGCGTAGGCGATGCCGTAGAGGAACATCGACCGCAGGGTGCGATCGCGTTCGCCGGTGCGCACCTGCATGGTGCCGATGGGCAGCTTGTACCCGAACAGCATCGCGATGCCGAGCACGACGAACGCGATGCCGATGGCAGCCGTGGCGTACTTCGCGTTCTCGAGCAGCGACTGGGTCCAGAACTGGGTGACCGCGCCGATGGCGAAGAACACGGCGAGGAACCCCGACGACACGGTGACGCCGACCAGCAGCGCTTTGCGGATGGGTGCCTTCTGCATCTCGCCGTTGGCCGCGCTGACCCCGAGGAAGTACATGAGATAGGTGGGCAGCAGCACGAACCCGCACGGGTTGATGGACGCCACGAGGCCGCGGATGAACGACAGCGACAGGTTCACAGCAGGTGTTCCTCGATGAGTGCCGTCAGCTTCGCCTCGTCGAGCTGGCCGGTCTGCTGCACGATGGTGCCGTCGGGGGTGACGATGAGCGTGACCGGGAAGGCGCTGATGCCCATCTCGTTGATGAAGTCGCCGCTGGCGTCGTAGAGCAGCTCGTACTGCACGCCCTTGTCGCGTGCGAACTGTTCTTCACGGTCGCTGGGCGGCAGGTAGTCGATGCCCACGAACCGCACCTGGTCGCCGAACACGGCGTGTGCCGCGGCGAAGTCGGGCAGCTCCTTCTTGCACGGACCGCACGTGGAACCCCAGATGTTGATGACCAACGGCTGGCCGACGAGGTCGCCCGTCATGACGTCCTGGCCTTCGAGGGTCTGCACCGCGAGGTTCGGCAGCGGGTCGCCCTCGACCGCCGCGTTGGTGCCCAGTGACGGGGGCGCGATGCTGACGCCGGAGGTGGGGTCGATGACCACCAGTTCGCCGCCGTCGTCGTCGTTCGATGCAGCGATGGCCCACCCGATGGCGACGGACGCGACCAGCGAGACGGCCAACGAACCGATCAGCAGGCGCTTGCGGACCTTCACCGGCCCCACGCTACCCCTCGGCTCCGGCATCGTCCCCGCAGCGGACCACGAAGGGACCAAAGGCCCAGCGGCCCCTCGCCGCCACTGGGGGCATGGCGGCGAGGGGCGGGGGTGTCGGTCGGCGGGTCGTCAGTGCGTTGCCGTCGACCGGGGGGATGGGGTCACGCCACCCGGTGGTCGCGGACGTAGTGCGGGGGGAGGGGCACTTCGTCCACGACGACCACCGGGCGGGGGTGCTTGGGTGGGCGGCCGCGGGGTCGCTTGTTCACCACGATGCGGCCGTTCTCGATGAGTTCGCCGCCCCACACACCCCACGGCTCGGCCCGCTCGACGGCGCCGTCGCGGCAGGTGGCCGCGAGGGCGCACTTGCCGCAGATCGCCTTGGCGCGGGCGATGTCGAGCGGGGTGTCCGAGAAGAACAGGTGGGTGAGGGTGCCGTTGCCGTCGGCGCAGCGCGGGCTGGCCACGCGGGCGGCGATCGGCTCGACGAGTTCGTCGAACGTGGTGGTGATGTCGGTGTCGTTCAGCGTGTACATGGTTCGGGGTTCCTCTCGGACGGTGGGGAAGGAAGTGGAAAAGCGAAAAGGCCGCCGGGATCCTGTGATCCCGACGGCCTCGGCGGCACTTCGACGTTGGTGTTACGTCGATGCCATCCCGAGGTGTCGGGCGGTGCGCTTGGTAGCGGCGGCAGTCGGCTTCATGGAGGCGGCGAGCCCATTGATGGCTGCGAAATTGCCCACATTGCCCACGTGACGCCACTGGCGACCGAAACCGGCGCACGGGCGCGCGGCGCCGGCCACGTGGGCCTGCTGCGTTGCGTACATCGTGCGATCCATTGCGGTTCCGATTCCTTCCGGTCGTCGACCTGACACTGGTGGTGGCAGATCGGGGTCAAGGCAACCACGTTCTCGTGGCGAGCGCAACTGATTTATCGTGACGACGTGTTCGACCTGGTGGCGCCCCCTTCGTCCGGCCGCGTGCACCACGGTTCGGTGGTGGTGCGGCTGGGCGACTCGTCCCCTGGTGGACGAGCCCGACTCGACGCGCTCGCGAGGCTGCTGCAGGACGTGGCCGACGACGATGCTCGCCATGCCGGGTTCGGTGCGTACACCTGGGTGGTGCGACGGACGGTGCTGCGCGTCGACGCATTCCCCACCTACCTCGAGCCGCTGCAGCTCACCACGTGGTGCGCCGGGTTCGGCGCGGCATGGGCCGAGCGCCGCATCAGCGTGCGCGGCGAGCGCGGTGGCCGGGTCGACTCGGCCACGTTGTGGGTGCACGTGGATCCGCAGAGCCTGCGGCCGTCGCGCATGCCGCGCGAGTTCCTGGAGGTGTTCGGCCCGTCGGCCGACGGCCGCACGGTGTCGTCGAAGCAGCTGCTCGACGACGCGCCCGCCGATCAGGCGGGGGCAGCGTGGCCGCTGCGCTTCACCGACTTCGACGTGCTCGAGCACGTGAACAACGCGATGTACCTCGCGCCCGTCGAGCAGGAACTGACCGACCGGCGTTCGCTCCGCGCGCCCATGACCGTGGTGGTGGAACACGGCGATCCCATCGAACGCGACGACGAGGTGCGTTGGATCGTGCGCGACCGCGCCGACGGTGGGTTCGACGGTTGGCTCGTGAACGCGTCGACCGACGCTCGCCGTCAGTTCGCGGCGGTGTCGGTGGTGTCGGTGGTGCCCGCGTCGGGTGCCTGAGTCGGCGCCGCGATGGGCACGAACACGTGCTCGCGGTAGTGGCGCAACTCGGCCACGCTCTCGCGGATGTCGTCGAGCGCGCGGTGCGTGCCCTGCTTCTGACGCAGGTGGTTCAGCACCGACGGGTACCAGCGACGCACGAGTTCCTTGATGCTGCTCACGTCGACACTGCGGTAGTGCAGGTACTGCTCGATCTCGGGCAGATACGCATCGAGGAAACGGCGATCCATACCGATGGAGTTGCCACACAGCGGCACCGACCGCGGCTGCGGCACGTGCTGCTGGATGAACGCCAGCGTCTGCGCACCGGCTTCCTCGAGCGTGATGGTGGACGCGCGGATCTGGTCGAGCAGGCCGCTCTTGGTGTGCATGTCGACCACCACCTGCTCCATCACCGCGAGTTGTTCCTCGGTGGCGTGCACCACCAGGTCGGGTCCCTCGGCGACGATGTTCAGCTCGTCATCGGTGATGATCGTGGCGATCTCGACGATCACGTTCTTCGCCGGGTCGAGCCCGGTCATCTCGAGGTCCATCCACACCAGCACGTCACCGAGGTTAGGCGACGGATACGGTTCCCGGCGTATGGCCACCGACGAGATCCCCGTGAAGCCCGCCGCCACCGTGATGCTGCTGCGCGACACGGTCGACGGGTTGGAGGTGTTCATGCTCCGCCGCACGGTGAGCGCGGCGTTCGCCGGTGGCATGTACGTGTTCCCCGGCGGGAAGGTCGACCCGGCCGACGGCGAGGGTGACGAGGCGTTCGTGGTGGCGGCGATCCGTGAATGCTTCGAGGAGTGCGGCGTGCTGCTGGCCGTCGACGCCGACGGCCGCATGGTCGACGACGGACACCCGGTGCTCGAGCACCGTCACGCGGTGCACGACGGGTCGGTCGACATGCGCGCGTTGGCGGCCGAGCACGGCCTGCGGCTCGACGTGGAGGCGTTGCCCTGGGTGGCGCACTGGATCACGCCGAAGGGCGAGACCACCCGCCGGTTCGACACCCGTTTCTTCGCCGCGGCAAGCCCGGTGGGCCAGAGCTCACATCACGACGACAGCGAGACCGTCGCCAGCATGTGGGTGCGTCCGGCCGATGCGCTCCAGCGTCACGCCGCCGGCGAACTGCAGTTGATGCCACCCACCATCGCGAACCTGCAGTTCCTGCAGGCCCACGCCGATGTGGCCTCGGCGATGGCGGCGGCGCGTGCCGTGGGCACCCCGCCGTGCATCCTGCCGAAGATCAAGGTGGTCGACGGGAAGATGGCCGGCATCGCCATGCCCGGCGACGCCGACTACGACTCGCTCGACTGAGCCGCCGCGGCGTCCTTCGCCGCCAGTGCCTCGCTCACCAACCCGAGCATGCGCGCGCTGCAACCCGCCATGTTGGTGGGCGGCGCGATGTCGTCGACGATGCGCCGGGCGATGCCGCGGAACACCTCGGCGGCCGCACCGGTGCCGTCGAGCGACACGGGTGCGCCGGCGTCGCCACCGGCCGCGACGGCGGGTTCGAGGGGCACCTGGCCCAGCAGCGGCACGCCGATCTGGTCGGCCAGCGCCTGCCCGCCGCCCTCGCCGAACAACGCGTACTGCTGGCCGTGCTCGCACGTGAACGAGCTCATGTTCTCGATGACGCCACTGACGCGCAGGAAGCTGCGGCGTGCCATGTCGGCGGCGCGGGCGGCCACCTTCTGTGCGGCCAGCGCCGGGGTGGTGACGATGAGCAGGTCGGTGCGCGGCAGCATGCGGGCGAGGCCCATCTGCACGTCGCCCGTGCCGGGCGGCATGTCGATGAACAGGTAGTCGAGCTCACCCCAGTGCACGTCGCGCAGGAACTGCTCGACGGCCTTGGTGAGCATGAGGCCGCGCCACATGAGCGCGGTGTCCTCGCCCACCAGGAAGCCGGTGCTCACCACCTTCAACGTGCCGCGGGTGAGACCGCGGCCCACCGACAGTTCGTTGGGGATGATCTTCGGCTTCTCGCTGCCCTCGACGGGCTGGGCCTCGAGCGGCTCGTCGATGCCCAGCAGGCGCGGGACCGAGAAGCCCCAGATGTCGGCGTCGAGCACGCCGACCGTGAACCCCTGCGCGGCGACCGCGGCGGCCATGTTCACGGTGACGGAGCTCTTGCCGACGACACACTAGCCGCTGGCCACGGCCAGCACCCGGCACGTGACCGGGATCTCGGTGTCGGGCGCGTGCTCACGGGCGTTCCAGCGAGCCTTCAGCATCACGTCGCTGCGCTCCTCGCTGTTCATCTCGCCCCACTCGATGTGCACATCGGTGACCCCGGGGTGCACGGCGACGCGCGATTCCACGTCCTTCTTGATCTGGGCGCGCAGTGGACACCCGCCGATGGTGAGCTTCACGGTGACGACCACCCGCCCGTCGGCGCCCACCTGCACGTCGGGCACCATGCCGAGGCTGACGATGTCGGCGCCCAGTTCAGGGTCGATGACGGCCGTGAGCAGGGAGAACACGTCCTCGGCGGAAGGGGGAGCCGTGGCGGCGGACCCTGGGTTCGGCTCGGCAGGAATCACGAAGTCAATGCTACGGTAATTCGGGGTTACACTGCCCACACGACGACCTGTCCGGTCCGGTTCCAGGAGGAATTCTTGTGATCACGCTCACCGACACCGCTGCCCGCAAGGTGAAGGAACTGCTCGAGGCCGAGGGCGCCACCGATCTGGCGCTGCGCGTGGCCGTCCGCCCCGGCGGCTGCAGCGGGTTCTCGTACGAGATGTTCTTCGACGGCGACATCGCCACCGACGACGAGAAGGCCAGCTTCGGTCCGGCCGACGGCACCGTGCAGGTCGTGGTCGACGCCGCATCGGCGCAGCTGCTCGAGGGCGCCACGCTCGACTACAAGGACGGCCTCAACCAGGCCGGCTTCGCCATCACCAACCCCAACGCCACCCGCACCTGCGGCTGCGGCTCGTCGTTCAGCTGAGTCCCTCGCTCACGCGAGGAACAGGTCGAGGCGCTCGCGGAGTTCCGCGGCGTCCCACACGGCGTCGAGGCGGTCCACCACCACACCGCTCGCGTCGGCGAAGTAGATGATCGGTTCGTAGTCCACCTGCAGCGCGGCAACGGCCGGCGCCAGCGTGGTGGCGGCGTCGTCGGCGTACACGTCGGCGTGCACCATCACCACGGCATCGCCCAGCCGTTCGTGCTCGGCCACCAGGAACTCCAGACCCGGCGCGCACGTGCCGGTCTGGCAGTGCGCAGGAGTGCCGATCATGTAGACCACGGGCTTGCCGCTCGCCAGCGCGTCGGTGAGCGTGACGTCGTGCAGCGGGCACGGGTCGGGCGTGAGCGAGCAGAACGGTTCGACGCCGCGGTGGTCGTCGACCGTGGGCGTGTCGAACGGCGGCAGCGGCTCGCCGGTGCGCGGCGTCACCACCTGCGAAGGGTCGACCACCTGGAACGCAGCGCCCTGCCCGTCGTCACCCTCGAGCCGCAGGGTGTACGCCTGCGGCGTGTCGAGTTCGACCCGGATCTCGTAGTACGGCGGCGTGATGCCCTCGTTGCGCAGCACGGCGGTGAACTCGGCCACCACCCCGCCGTCCATCGTCTCGATGCGTCCGGGCAGTTCGGCCGGGCCATCGGCGGCGAGCGTCCCGTTGTCGATGAGCGACACCGGTAGGCGCACCGGGCCGGGGGTGAACAACGGGCTGCTGGGGAATCGCTGCGCGATGCCGAAGTTCACCGGCGCGGTACCGGGTGTGCCGTCGCCGCCGGCCGTCGTGGTGTCGGCACCGCTGGCGCTGTCGTCGCCACACGCGGCGAGCACCACCAGGCCACCGACTCCGAGGAGGAAGTTGCGTCGTGAGGGGGTCACGTCGTCCACGGTAGTGCCTGCCCCCTCGGCGGAGGGGCGCGTAGCATCGGGGCACCATGACGGATGAGACGAACGACCGCGACCCCCGGTCGCGGCGGGCCGTGCTGCGCGATGGCGCGGTCGCGCTCGCGGTGCTGTTCGTCGTCGGCGGGTTGGTGATGGTGCCCGCCATCCAGCGCGATCTGCAGCACGCAGTGAACGACGCACTCGACGCCGAGGGCATCGTGGCGCGTGCCGACTTCCGCGGGCAGGACGGCACGTTGCGGTGCGTCGACCAACTCGACGATCCGGAGGCGGCCCGCGAGGTGGCGGCGGCGGTCGACGGAGTGCGCAGTGTGCGGCTCGACCAGTCGTGCCTGGTGCCCGCCGAGATCGGCCCCGAGGGGCCGGTGGAGGGACAGCGCACCACCACCACGACGGTGCCGGCGTCGAGCACCACCGCGGCGCCCACCACGACGGTCGGCTCCACCACGTCGTCGGCCACGTCCACCACCGTGCCCGCCGAGGCCGTGGTGTCGGTGACGCTCGACGGTGGCCGGTTCACGCTCGAGGGCATCGTCGGGAGCAACGAGCAACGTGCGGCCCTCGAGCAGGCCGCGGCGGCAGCCGTGGGTGGCGCGAACGTGCTCGGCTCGCTGGCCGTCGACACCGATCTCGACCTCGACGATGCCGACGTGTCGAGCATGGCCGTGGTGATCGGGGCGATGCCCGTCCCGCTCGTTCGTGGTGCCGTGTCGTGGACCGGCGCCGATGTGGTGGTGACCGGTGTGTACGTCGACGACGCTGCGTACGACGCATTCCGCGCCGCGGCCGAGGGCAGCGCCACATTGGCCGACCTGCGGCTGCGTCCCGACGCGACACCGGCCGACGCCGCGGCGATGCAACAGGAGCTGAACGAGCTCGTCGCTGCCACCCCCATCGTGTTCGGCAAGGGCGAGATCGTGGTGAGCCCCGAGTCGGCCGACCTGCTGCAACAGGTCGCGGGCATCGCGAAGCGGTTCGGCGGTGTGGCGGTGGAGGTGCAGGGGCACACCGACAGCGAGGGTGACCCCGGTCGCAACCTCACGCTCAGCGAACAGCGCGCGGCGGCCGTCGCGGCGGAACTCGTCCGACTGGGCGTACCATCGGACGATGTGACGTCCAAGGGATTCGGCGAGACCGAGCTCGTCCTCGACGAGAACGGTGTCGAGATCCCCGAGCAGAGTCGCCGAGTGGTCTTCGGCGTCACCACCAGCTGAAGGGTTCGAGGGAGTCGACGTGTTGTACACACTCAGCACATGGGCGTTGTGGCTGGTGCTCGCCGCGCTCATCGGCGGAGTGGTGGGCTGGTTGCTGCGTTCGCTCGGCCGCAGCGGCGGTGCCGACACCGCAGCGCTCGATGCTGCCCGCGACGACGCCACCCGAGCGCGCAGCCGCATCACCGAACTCGAGGACTCGATCGCCCGGCTCGAACTGAACCTGGCCGACGCCGAGATTCGACGCGACCAGCCGTCGCCCCCCGCTGCCAACGAGCCACTTCCTCCGCCGTCGGCCGAGGTGATCGAGTTGTCGCGCAAGGTGGCCGAGCAGCAGCACTGGATCAGCGAGCTGCGCGTGCGGCTGTGGAACAGCGAGGCCAAGAACCGCGATCTGCAGGCCGTGGTCGACTCGCACGTCGTTGCGGCCGCGCCGCCCGAACCCGATCTGGCCGCTGCCGCGCACGTGCTCGGCGTGCCGGTGCGGATGAACGACTTCACGGTCATCGAGGGCATCGGCCCGGCCATCGCCCACCTGTGCGTGAACCGTGGCATCACCACGTGGTGGAGCATGGCCAACGCCGACCTCTCGGTGCTGCGCAGCATGCTCGCCGAGGCGGGACCGAAGTTCCAGGTGCACGACCCCACCAGCTGGCCGCAGCAGGCGCGGCTGCTCGCGAACGGTGAGTGGGAGAAGTTCCGCCGCTTGGTCGACGCACTGCGCAGCGGCTACGACACCGAGTGATGTCCACCACCCCGTTCACGCTGAACGGCGCACCCGTGTCGGTGCCCGCCGACGGCCGCACGCTGCTGGAGGCGTTGCGCGACCTCGGTGTGCACTCGGCGAAGGATGGCTGCAGCCCGCAGGGGCAGTGCGGCTGCTGCACCGTGTGGGTCGACGGGCAGCCCCGCGTCGCATGTGTCACCCCGAGCGCTCGCGTGGCCGGCCGATCGGTCACCACGCTCGAGGCACTGCCCGACGCCGACGAGTGGGGGCGACGACTCTGTTCCACGGGCGGCAGCCAGTGCGGCTTCTGCACCCCGGGCATCGTGATGCGCCTCGCCGCCATCGCGCCCGCACAGCGCACCGACGCCTCCGTGCGCCAGGCGTTGCTGGCTCATGTGTGCCGTTGCACCGGCTGGAACACCGTGGTGGAGGCGGCGCTGCTGCCGGCCGACGAGGTGCCCACCGGCGATGGCTGGAGTCGCCACCTCGGCGCGGCCGAGGAGCGTGCAGCGCTCGAGGGTGGTGTGCCGCAACACGTGTCCTCCGACGTGGCCCTGGGCCACGGTGGATTCGCTGCCGACACCGCACCCGCCGACGCGCTCGTGGCGGTACGCGCTGCCGATGGCTCGTGGGTGGTGGGCGAGTCGCTCGCCGAGGCCCGCCGAGCCAGCGGCAAGGTGCAGGGCCGCCGCACCACCGAACCCCTGCGATGGCCCATCGACCTTCCTGCGGGCGACTGGGCGCGCACGCTGCAGACCACCTGGGTGGAGCCCGGCTATCTCGAACCCGATGCTGCGTGGTGCGCACCCGGCGGTGAGCCAGTGGGACCGCTGTGCAACGGCGGTGCGTTCGGTGGCAAGGCACACAGCGACGTGGGTGCGGTGGCTCGGCAGTTGGCCGATCAGCACGGTCGCACCGTGCTGGCGCTGTACAGCCGCGAGGACGTGGTGCGTCTGGGGCCGAAGCGGCCGCCCATCGCCGCCGGCATTCGGGCTGACGGCACGGGTGTGGTCCGCGTTGCCCGCACCGCGGGCATCGCTGCCGCGATCGCCTCGGTCGCACCGCACTTGGTGGTGGAGGAGGTCGACGTGCTCGGCCCGCCCACCTCCGTCGACGTGCGGGGCGCCGGTTGGGCGGAAGCGCTGGTGCTCACCGCCCCCGACGACGGTTGGGTCACCGCGCCGAACGGTGCACGAGCACACGCGGTCGTGGCCGACGACGGTTCGGTGCACGTGCGCGTCGAGTGCGGTGCGGCCATCGACCCAGCCGTGCTGCGCAGTTACTGCATCGGGGCGGCGCACATGGCACTCGGCTGGGTGCGCAGCGAAGGCATCACGGTGGGCGACGACGGCGTGCCGCTCGACCTCACCATGCGCAGCTTCGGGCTGCTCCGTGCCGTCGACACACCGTTCATCACGGTCGACATCGAGCCGAGCGACGCCGACCCGGTGAACGGCTCCGACGCCGTGTTCGCCGCCGTGGCCGCAGCGGCATGGCGGGCAGGCGGCTTCGCGCCCCGCTGGCCTACGATGCGCACATGACCAAACCTCTCGGCCCCTACACCCCCGCAGTCCGCGCCGGCGACTGGATCATCGTGAGCGGTCAGCTCGGCTTGAAGGACGGCTCCCTCGTGGAGGGCGGCGTGTCGGCGCAGACCGCGCAGGCCGTCGAGAACCTGAAGGGTCAGCTCGCCTCGATGGGCGCCTCCATCGCCGACGTGGCGAAGACGCTGTGCTTCCTCACCGACATGGACACGTTCGCCACGTTCAACGAGGCGTACGTCGCCGGCTTCGGCGACAGCCGCCCGGCGCGCAGCACCATCGGCGTGGCCGCCCTGCCGGCCGGTGCTGCCGTGGAGATTGAGGCCTGGGCGTTCAAGCCACTAGGGTGACGTCCGTGCCCGGTGCCATCGCCATCATCCTCGTGCTGCTCGTCTTTCCCGTGATCGCCATCATGGGGTCGGTCACCATCGCGGCCCTGCTCGGCTGGTCCCTCAACGCGGACGCCGAAGATCGTCACGAGGGCAGCGAGCTCATCGACGTCAACTACTGACGACGCCGTCGCCGCGAGGCGGTCAACTGGCAGACTGGCGCACATGCATTCGCACGACGCCTCCACCGAGGTGCTCACCCAGGCCGTCCTCCGTTACGCGGTCGATCGCATCCGGCTCGACCCGCCGCCGCTCGACGGCCCGCGCACTGCGGCCGAGCTGCGCGCCATGGCGGGCCGCACCATCACGCCCCGGGGCGTGGGCGGGCTGGAGGCGTTGCGCGTGTTCAGCGACGTGCTCGCACAGGCCACCATCTCCACCGACCATCCGCGGTTCCTGTCGTTCGTGCCGGCCGCGCCCACCGAGGCCAGCATCCTGTTCGACCTGGTGGTGGGCGCCTCCAGCATCTACGGCGGTTCGTGGCTGGAGGGCGGCGGTGCGGTGCACGCCGAGAACGAGGCCCTGCGCTACATCGCCGATCTGGCCGGCCTGCCCGCCGAGGCCGGTGGCGTGTTCGTCAGTGGCGGCACCGCCGGCAACCTGAGCGCCCTCATCGCCGCTCGTCACCGTTGGCGGGCGCGCGCCGAAGGTCGCCACGACCGCACTCGCGGCCTCATCATCGCCTCGAAGGGTGCGCACAGCTCCATCGCCGCTGCGGGTCGCGCCATGGACGCCGATGTGGTGTCCGCCGAGGCCGACGATCAGGGTCGGCTGTTGGTCGACGGGTTGCGCACGTTGGTGGCCGGGTTGTCCGACGACGATCGCGCTCGTGTGTTCGCTGTGGTGGCCACCAGTGGCACCACCAACGCTGGTGTCATCGACCCGCTCGACGGTGCGGCCGACGTGGCCGCCGAACTGGGCGTGTGGTTCCACGTCGACGGTGCGTACGGCGGGGCCGGCCTCGCGGCACCCAGCGTGCGCGAACGATTCCGCGGCATCGAGCGCGCCGACAGCTTCATCGTCGACCCGCACAAGTGGCTGTTCGCCCCGTTCGACTGTTGCGCGCTGCTGTACCGCGACCCGCAGCTCGCCCGTCGCGCGCACACCCAGCACGCCGAGTACCTCGACGTGCTGCACACGGACGACGACCACGAGTGGAACCCGAGCGACTTCGCGCACCACCTGTCGCGCCGTGCACGCGGTCTGCCGTTCTGGTTCAGCCTCGCCACCTACGGCACCGATGCGTACCGCGATGCCGTCGAGCAGACGCTCACGGTCACCCGCGAGTCGGCGCGCCTCATCGACGAGGCCGAGCACCTCGAGCTCATCATGGAACCCGAGCTCAGCGTGGTGCTGTTCCGACGCACGGGCTGGACCGACCAGCAGTACCAGCAGTGGAGCGATCGACTCCTCGCCGATGGCACGGCGTTCGTGGTGCCCACCTCGTGGGCAGGCGAGACCGTGCTGCGCATCTGCGTCGTGAACCCGCGCACCACCGTCGACGACGTGCAATTGCTCGTCGACTCCCTCGCCTGACACTGGAGCACCGATGGCTGATCTCCTCATCCGCAACGCCCGGCTCGTCGCCACCGTCGATGCCCAGCGCCGCGAGCTGCCCGGCGGATGGGTGTCGATCACCGGCAACCTCATCGAGGCCGTGGGCGCCTCCACCGACCCGCTGCCGCACGCCACCGTGGTGGTCGAC
>SXKB01000233.1 GCA_005778215.1 Actinomycetota bacterium
CCCACAACGAACGCCTCGGCGCGCAGGGCCTGCGCGTCCTGGCCGTGGCCCACCGCGAACTCGACCCCGAGGCGTGGGCCGAGTTCCAGGCCAGCGGCGCCGACACCGGCATGCTGGTGAGCGACCTCACCCTGTTGGCCCTCGCCGGCATCGTCGACCCGCCCCGTCCCGAGGCCCGCGACGCGATCGCCGTGGCCCACCGCGCCGGCATCGACGTGAAGATGATCACCGGCGACCACGCCGCCACGGCCGCTGCCATCGGTGCCCAACTCGGACTCGAGGGCGAAGCCGTCACCGGCGCCGACATCGACAAGATGGACGACGAGGAGCTGTCGCGACGCATCGACGACATCGCCGTCTTCGCCCGTGTGGCACCCGAGCACAAGATGCGCCTCGTGGGCGCGCTGCAGCAGCGCCGCAACGTGGTGGCCATGACCGGTGACGGCGTCCACGACGCACCGGCGCTCAAGAAGGCCGACATGGGCATCGCGATGGGCATCACCGGCACCGAGGTGTCGAAGGAAGCTGCGACGATGGTGCTCACCGACGACAACTTCGCCACCATCGTCTCGGCCGTCGGTCGCGGCCGCACCATCTACGCGAACATCGTGAAGTTCGTGCGGTTCCAGCTCAGCACCACCCTCGGGTTCGCCGTGCTGTTCCTGCTCAGTGCGGCGCTCGGCATCGCCGGTGGCAAGCCGTTCACGGCCATCGCCATCCTGTGGGTGAACCTCATCATGGACGGCCCGCCGGCCATGGCGCTCGGCGTCGACCCCGCCGACGGCGACGTGATGCGCCGTCGCCCGCGCCCGATGAGCGAGAAGATCCTCACCCGCAGCCGCTGGGTCGCCGTCGGCATCTCGGCCACGGTGATGGCGCTCGGCACGCTCGCCGTGCTCGAGTGGGCACCGGGCGACACCGTGAAGGCCGGCGTCGCCTCCATCGGCGGCACGATGGCGTTCAACACGTTCGTGCTGTTCCAGTTCTTCAACATCCTCAACGCCCGCCACGACACCCGCACGGTGTTCCACCGCGACACGCTCACCAACCGTTGGCTGTGGATCGCACTCGGCGGCGTGGTGCTGCTGCAGGTGGGCGTCACCCACGTCGGCTTCCTGCAGCGCCTGTTCGACACCACCTCCATCAGCGGCACGCAGTGGCTGGTCTGCATTGCAGTGGCCAGCACCGTGCTCTGGGTGGAGGAGATCCGCAAGCTCATCATCCGAAAGGGAACGAAATGAACTGCCCCACCTGCCCCGACACCATGCTCGTCATGGCCGACCGCTCCGGTGTGGAGATCGACTACTGCCCGAAGTGCCGTGGCGTGTGGCTCGACCGAGGCGAGCTCGACAAGATCATCGAGCGCGCCGCCGGCGCCGCCGCACCGGCACCGGCCGCCGCCCCCGCACCGCAGCAGGCCTATCCGCAGCAGCAGTACCCCCAGCAGCAGTACCCGCAACAGCACTACAAGCAGAAGAAGAAGTCATCGTTCCTCGGCGAGATCTTCGACTTCTGATCTCCCGTCCCTGTCTCCCGAAAGGACCACGTCTCCCATGTTCAAGAACACGATGAAGACCACCGTGCTGCTCGCAGCGATGGGCGGGCTCATCGTTGCCGTCGCCGGCGTGCTCGGCGGCGGTAGCAGCACCGCACTCGCCATCGGCCTGGGCATCGCCCTGGTCATGGTGGGCGGTTCGTACTGGTTCAGCGACAAGCTCGCCCTCGCCTCCGCCCGAGCGAAGGTGATCGAGCGCGCCGATGCCCCCGAGTTCTACGACATGGTCGAGTCGCTCGCACAGCGTGCCGGCCTGCCCATGCCGCGGGTGGCGATCTCCCCCAGCCCGCAGCCCAACGCGTTCGCCACCGGACGTGGCCCCAACCACGCCGTGGTGTGCGCGACCCAGGGCCTGCTGTCGTCGATGCCACGCCACGAGGTGGAAGGCGTGATGGCGCACGAGCTGATGCACGTGAAGCACCGCGACATCCTCATCGGATCGGTCGCGGCGGCCATCGCCACGGCCATCTCGTACATCGCTCAGATGGCGATGTTCGCCACCATGTTCGGCGGCGGCCGCGATGACGAGGACCGCCCGAACCCGATTGCGATGCTCCTCACGGCGCTGCTGGCGCCGCTCGCGGCGTCGCTCATCCAGATGGCCGTGAGCCGTTCCCGCGAGTTCGAGGCCGACCGTGGCGCAGCCGAGTTGCTCGGCTCCGGCCACGCGCTCGCCGATGCGCTCGAGCGCATCGAGGTGTTGGCCGCCCGTACCCCGATGCAGGTGGCCCCCGCGCAGGCGCAGGCCTACATCCACAACCCGCTGAACGAACTGCAGCGCGGGCGCAACGCCGGCATGGCCAAGTTGTTCAGCACCCACCCCGCCACCGAGGAGCGCATCGCCCGGCTGCGGGCGATGAGCCCCCAGCGGGTGTGATCAGAGGGCGAACAGGTCGTCGTACGAGCTCGTGGCAGCGGGCTCGTCGGCGGCCTCGCCGCCGGTGAACGCCTCGTAGCCGTCGCGCTCGAGCTGATCAGCCAGCTCGGGGCCGCCCGAGGCCACGATGCGACCCTTCACCAGGATGTGCACGTGATCGGGCTTGAGCTCCTCGAGCAGCCGGTTGTAGTGCGTGATGGCCAGCACGCCGAGGTTCGTCTCGTGCGTGGCCGCTTCCACCCGGCGGGCGCAGTCGCGCAACGCGTCGATGTCGAGGCCCGAGTCGAGCTCGTCGAGGATGGCGAACTTCGGCGCCAGCAGTGCCAGCTGCAGCGTCTCGGTGCGCTTCTTCTCACCGCCCGACAGGTCGACGTTGAGCGACCGGTCGAGCAGCGCCGACGGGAAGTGGATGCGCTCGGCCTCGGCAGCCACGTCGGCCGCCAGGGTGTCGGTGGCACGGCCACGGGCACCGTAGGCCTCGGCCAGCATCTCGGTGAGGTCGACGCCCGGCACCTCGCTGGGGTACTGCATCACCAGGTGCATGCCGGCCTGGGCACGCTGCCAGGTGGGCAGTGCCAGCCGGGCGACGCCGTCGAGCAGCACCTGCCCGGCGTGCACCTCGTAGCCCGGCTTGCCCATCACGACCGCCGAGAACGTGCTCTTGCCGGCACCGTTCGGGCCCATCACGGCGTGCACTTCACCCGACTGGATGGTGAGGTCGATGCCATTGAGGATCTGCTTGCCCGCCACCGAGGCGACGAGGCCTTTGATCTCGAGCGTGCTCACTGCGCGACCTCCGTGATCTCGATGTCGACGTGCACCATGCCGTCGACCACGCGGGCGACGAACACGGGCACGGGCTGGGTGGCGGGCAACGTGGACGGCTCGCCGGTGACGAGGCTGAACGCACTGCCGTGCTTCCAGCACTCGAGTTCCTTCTCGTCGCACCACACCTCGCCCTCGCTGAGCGAGACGTCGGCGTGGCTGCACGTGTCACCGATGGCGTACACGTCGTCGCCGATGCGCACGACGGCAACGGCACGACCTGCCACGTCGAAGCGAGTGGCGCTGCCGGGCGCGAGGTCGGCCAAGGCGCAGACCTGCACACTCATGCCGCACCGCCCAACAGCTTCTCGGCCACACGCTGACGCAGCTCGGGACGCAGCGAGCCCACGGGCAACGCCGCGAGCACATCGTCGAAGAAGCCCAGGATGACCAGGCGCTCGGCCGTCTCGGGCGGGATGCCACGGCTCTCGAGGTAGAAGCGCTGCTCGTCGT
This sequence comes from Actinomycetota bacterium, assembly GCA_005778215.1. Lineage (GTDB taxonomy): Bacteria > Actinomycetota > Acidimicrobiia > Acidimicrobiales > Ilumatobacteraceae > UBA668. The sequence continues at coordinate 3,711 of SXKB01000233.1, forward strand.
CGATGGGGCCGACGGTGCTGGCGTGGCTGCACTTCACGTCGTTGGTGCGGATGTCGAGGTTGGGCACGCTCTCGGCCCACGCCCCTTCGCTGAGCGTGAGGTTGCGGTTGGTCTGGTACGCGGCCGAGCCCTTCGCGTCCTCGCCGATGCGGATGAGCCCGGTGTAGACGCTCTTCGCAGTGTCCTGCACGGCGCCCTTGAACAGCAGGTCGCTGTTGGTCTTCGGGGCGATGTGGTCCTGCAGGGTGCGGAAGTCGTGCATCTGGTGACCGTCGGCGTAGTACAACGCCACCTGCTTGGTGGTGGCGCCCTGACCCACCACACGAGCGTCGGTGCGCACGCGGGCGTAGTCGCCGCCGAGTGCCACGGTGGCGAGCAGCGTGGTGGAGTCGCGCTCGCCGGTGGCCTGCTGATGACCGAGCTGCCACACGCTGTGTGCCAGGAGGTTCACGCCGAGGTAGCTGACGCGCGACGCCTGTTCGGCGTGCAGCACCAATCGGGGCACGATGAGCGCACGCACATCGGCGTCGCTCTCGAACCGCTCGACCACGGTGAACTCGCTGTCGGCACCGGCGTGCACCACGAGGCGGGGGAAGGTGGCCGACCCATCGCCCGTGACGTGGTGGGTGACGACGATGGGCTCGGTGAGCACCTTGCCGGCCGGCACGTGCACCTCGATGGTGTGCGCGTGGGCGGCGTGCAGTTCGTCGAACACGTCGTGCACCGGCATCGTGGCCACCATCGCGGCGGTGCGCGTCGGATCGGGGGTGAGCCCGTCGGCACCGGTGACGGTGACCGAGGGGACGGCCGGGTGGAACGAGGCGAGATCGAGCTCGGCGATGCGGCTGTAACGCCACACCTCCGACTCCGTGGAGGGCAACTGCGCCTGGCTCAGCTGGCCGGCGGCGTCGAGCAACGTGGTGGACACGCCAGAAATTCTACTACGCAGATAGTGCTAATCACCCAGGCGTGCGAAGAACCAGGTCAGGGCTTCTTCCGCCGGAACAGCTTCGTCCACTTCGACCCCTGCCGGCGGGCCTGCTCGGCGTGCACCTCGGCCATCACCTGCGGGCCGACCTCGTTGAGGAAGTTCTCGGCCTCGTCGAGCAGGGCGGCTGCCGTGCCGTCGTCGAGACCCGGCGGCTCGGCGGGCGTCGTCGGGCTGACCATCGTGCCGTAGGTCCACCCCGCGTCGAGGCGGGGCTCGAACTTCGGGCAGTCGGCCGGGCACCGCCACGGCGCCTCGGGCGCGAGGTCGAGGTTGCACTTCCGCACGGTCTCGCCGTTCGGGTACGTGCGGCTCTCGAAGTTCCGACAGTCCATCCGCATCGGCATGGCGCACAGTCTGCCGCACCTCACACGGTTACGCTCCGCGGGTGACCATCAGCGTGTTCGAACTCTTCCGTGTCGGCATCGGCCCGTCGAGCTCGCACACCGTGGGCCCCATGCGCGCAGCGCGATCGTTCACCGAGCGCATCGCGACGACGCCCGGACACCGCGCCGTGGCGAGGGTGCGCGTGCACCTGTACGGGTCGCTCGGTGCCACCGGCGTGGGGCACGGCACGGTGCCCGCCGTGGTGCTGGGTCTCACCGGTGCCGAGCCGCAGACCATCGACCCCGACGACATCGCCGGCCTGCTGGCCGACATCGCGTCGCAGCGGTCGCTCCCCGTGCACCTCGCCGGACGGGTGCCGTTCGACATCGACACCGACGTGGTGATGCACCCCGACACGGTGCTGCCGGGCCACCCCAACGGCATGCAGTTCGAGGCCTTCGACGCCGACGGCGACGCCATTGCCGTGCACCGCTCGTACTCGGTGGGCGGCGGGTTCGTGGTCGACGAGGCCGACCTCGACGCGCCGCTCGACGGCGAGGCGCGCTGGGTGCCGCATCCGTTCCGCTCTGCCGACGATCTCGTCGCCCGGTGCGAGGCCGCCGACCTGTCGATCAGTGCGCTGCAGATGGCCAACGAGTGCGCGCTGCGCTCCGAAGCGGCAGTGCGCGCCGACCTGCTGCACATCTGGGCCGCGATGCGCGACTGCGTCGACCGCGGGTGCCGGTCGGAGGGCGAGCTGCCGGGTGGACTCGGCGTGCAACGACGCGCCGCCGCACTGCACGAACGGCTGAAGGGCTTGCCGGCCGACCCGCTCACGGCGGTCGACTGGGTGAACCTCTACGCGCTGGCCGTGAACGAGGAGAACGCC
>SXKB01000004.1 GCA_005778215.1 Actinomycetota bacterium
CCACGCTGTTCAACCTGCTCACCGGTTTCGACGAGCCTGATTCCGGCACGTGGAAGTTCGACGGCCAGTCGCTCGACAAGGTGGTCGCGCACAAGACGGCGAAGATGGGCATGGTGCGCACCTTCCAGCTCACCAAGAGCCTCACGAAGATGTCGGTCATCGAGAACATGAAGCTCGGTGCCACCGGCCAGCGTGGCGAGCGGTGGTGGAACGGTCTGCTGCCGTTCACCTGGCGCTCCGAGGAGAAGGCCATCGAGGCCCGTGCCGAGGAACTGCTGGGCCGGTTCAAGCTCACGCACATGCGCGACGAGTACGCCGGCACCCTGTCGGGCGGTCAGCGCAAGCTGCTCGAGATGTCGCGTGCACTGATGACCAACCCGAAGTTGGTGATGCTCGACGAGCCGATGGCCGGTGTGAACCCGGCCCTGAAGCAGAGCCTCAACCAGCACATCAAGGGGCTGCGCGACGAAGGCATGACGGTGCTCTTCGTCGAGCACGACATGGACATGGTGCACGACATCTCCGACTGGGTGATCGTGATGGCCGAGGGCCAGATCATCGCCGAGGGCACCCCCGACCAGATCTCGTCGAACCCGGCCGTGATCGACGCCTACCTGGGCGCTCACCAGGGCAAGTCGCTGATGGAGGACCTGTGACCGATCAAGCTTCCAGCACGGCGGTGCTCTCGGCCACGGAGCTCGTGGCGGGGTACATCCCCGAGGTGAACATCCTCAACGGTTGCAACCTGGTGGTGAACCCAGGGGAGTTCGTGGGCATCATCGGCCCCAACGGCGCCGGTAAGTCGACGATGCTGAAGGCCGTGCTCGGCCAGTGCACCGTGCGCTCCGGCAACGTGGTGTTCAACGGTGACGACATCACCGGCATGAAGGCCCACCAGCTGGTGAGCCGTGGTGTCGGCTACGTGCCGCAGACCAAGAACGTGTTCCCCAGCCTGACGGTCATCGAGAACCTCGAGATGGGCTGCTTCCTGAAGCCGAAGGTGTTCAAGGAGCGGTTCGAGTACGTGACCGGCCTGTTCCCGCGGCTGTTGCAGCGCAAGAGCTCCCGTGCCGGCGCACTGTCGGGCGGCGAGCGTCAGATGGTGGCAATGAGCCGAGCGCTGATGCTCGAGCCGTCGCTGTTGCTGCTCGACGAGCCGTCGGCCGGCCTGTCGCCGCACCTGCAGGACGAGGTGTTCCTCAACTGCCGGGCCATCAACAACACCGGTGTGGCCATCCTGATGGTCGAGCAGAACGCCCGTCGCTGCCTGCAGGTGGTCGATCGTGGCTACGTGCTCGATCAGGGCCGCAACGCCTACACCGGCACGGGCCGCGAACTGCTCGCCGACCCGGCGGTCATCGAGCTGTACCTGGGCACGCTGGCCAAGGCCACCGGCGGCTGAGCCCGCCACCCCGCCGCCGCACGGCGGCCGTCATGCCTCGCATCTGGGCGTGATTCGTTCCGGCTTCCGGGACGGATCACGCCCAGTTGCCGTTCTGGCACGGATCACGCCCGAAAAACGGGGAAGGCCCCGGGCGTGTGCCCGGGGCCTTCCGACTGAACGAGTTCAGCGTGTGGGAATCACTTCCCGGCGTCGAAGTTCTCGCCGAGTGCGTTGCCCATGTTGCCGTCGCAGCCGTACACGGCCTTGGCGGACGGGCCGATGCCCAGCTCGACCATCGTCTTCAGGATGCGGGAACCCTCGTCGAAGGTGATGAGGATGATGGCATCCGGATCGGCGGCGGCGACTTCGTTCACTTCCGTGTCGAAGCTGGCAGCCGTCGGGTCGTAGATGATCTTGTTGGTCACGGTGATACCGGCGTCGGTCAGCGACGACTCGATGACGTCGGCGATGCCGTTGCCGTACGCGTCGTCGAGCGCCATGATGGCGACCGTCTGCGCACCGTCGGCGACCACGAGGTCGGCGATGACCGCACCCTGGAGGGTGTCGGGCGGGGCGTTACGGAAGTACAGGCCCTTGTCGGCGTAGGTCGACAGCGCCGGCGAGGTGTTCGCGGGGCTGAAGAACGTCACACCGGCGGTGCTGATCTTGTCGATGACCGAGAGGGCCACACCCGACGAGGCCGGACCGACGATGGCGTCGACGCCCTCGGTGAGGAAGCGGTCGCTGGTCTGGCTGGCGAGGTCGGTGCTGGTGTCGCCCGAGTCACCGGCCGAGTACACCACGTCCGCACCCAGCACGCCGCCGGCCTCGTTGAGGTCGGCGATGGCCAGCTCGGCGCCGGCGAACATCGGCGAACCGAGGAACGCGAGCGAACCGGTCTGCGGCAGCAGGCCACCGATGCTGAGGACGCCGTCACCGGCGCGGGTGCCTTCGACGACCGACTCCTCGACGACCGCCGACTCCGGCGACTCCGCCTGGACGAACTCGGTGAGCGAGTCGTCGATGCGGTTGTCGGCGCCGAACTGCAGCACGCCGTAGCTACCGGCCAGGGGCTCGCCGTTGCCGTTCAGGTCGTTCGGACCCGAGACACCGTCGTAGTCGATGTCGGTACCGGCATCGAGCAGGGCCTTGCAGTCGGTAAAGGTGGAGCACTTCTCGCCACCGGTCGACACGTCGACGATGAGGCTGGCGTGCTCGATGCCGTCGCTCTTGGCGGCCTCGACGGCCAGGGCGATGATCATCACGGCGTCGTAGGTCTCGGCGGCGTAGTTGAAGTCCGTGAGGCCTTCACCCGACGGCACCGTGAGCAGACGGTCCTTGAAGTCCTGCGCCAGCTCCGGCGGGAGGGGCGTGGTGCCCTTCATGCCGGCCAGTTCGCCGCCACCAGTGGTCTCACCAGCGGTCGTCTCGACGGCACCGGCGGTCGTCTCCGAACCGGCAGTGGTCTCGACGGCCGCAGCGGTGGTCTCGCTGGCGCCTTCTTCGCTGTCGTCACCGCAGGCCGAGACGACGAGCGCCAGGCCCACGAGGAGAGCGCCTGCGCGGCGCACTCGGGATTTCTGCATGGGATTCTCCCCCTTGGAGCGGTACCACGGGATGCGGCACCGTTTGTTGTGCAAGAGCCGAGATTGTAGGTGGTTTTCGGCGGGAGCGACAAGCACTGGGCACGTTTCCCGCGTGACGGGAACGCTACGGTTCGGTGCATGAGCAGCACGCCCGACACCCCCGCCGACGAGGTCCTCTACGAGGTGGCCGACCACATTGCCACCATCACGCTGAACGCTCCTGGACGGATGAACACAATCTCGGGCCTGATGCTCGATCAGCTGTCGGAGCGCCTGCTGCAGGCCGACCGCGACCGCGACGTGCGCTGCATCGTGCTCACGGGCGCCGGCAAGGTGTTCTGCGCTGGTCTCGACATGGCGGCGCAGATGGGTGCCAGCAAGGGGTCGCTCGGCGGCATGGACACCGGGGGCGAGGGCATTCCCGGTGAGCTCGACCTCCGCTTCACCCCGCCGACGGTGCTGCACAACCTCGACACACCCACCATCTGCGCGCTCAACGGTGGCGCCGCCGGCTACGGCCTCGATGTGGCGCTGGGCTGCGACATCCGCATCGCCTCCACCAAGGCGAAGCTGAACCCAGGATTCGCGAAGCGCGGCATCCTGCCCGAGAGCGGAGGCACCTGGCTGCTGCCGCGCATCGTCGGCTACGCCAAGGCCGCCGAGATCGCCTTCACCGGCCGCACACTCTCGGCCGAGGAGTCG
>SXKB01000234.1 GCA_005778215.1 Actinomycetota bacterium
CGGGGTGCATGCGCCATGCCGACGAGTTGTCGACCACGGTGACGCCGGCGGCCGCGAACTTCGGCGCCAACTCCTTCGAACTGGTGGCACCCGACGAGAAGAGGGCCACGTCGAGACCGGAGGGGTCGGCCACGGCCGCGTCCTCGACGGTGATCTCGGTGCCCTTCCACGTCAGGGTGGTGCCGGCGCTGCGCGCCGACGCGAAGAACCTGATCTCGTCGACCGGGAAGTTCCGCTCTTCGAGAATGGCGCGCATGACCGCACCGACCTGACCTGTTGCTCCGACGACACCTACTCGCATGGCGAAAAGGCTAACGGACCTCTCCCCGGAAGAAGCCGGAAATAACCGTCCGGCGGCGCAGGTGCGCGGTGCAGGTGTTTCAGCGGACCGTGGCGACGAGCCACCAGTGGCTGCGGTGCACACCGTCGAACACGTCGTCGCGGGTGCCGGCCACACCGAACGGGCGACGCTTCGGCGAGCGGTACACGGCCGCATCGGTGAGCGACGGCCCGACGGCCTGCCACACCTCGGTGGGCGAGAGACGGTTGGCCTGCCAGCCGAGCCGTGCGGGCAGTCGCATCTGCGCGATCTTCGGACCGACGCGCGGCAGACGCCACGTGGCGCGAGTGAGCTTGCCGGCGGGCCACAGCACCAGGTCCTGGGCCACCCAGGTGCGGAAGTTGAGGATCACCAGACTGCCGGGGCGGGCCACTCGCACGGCCTCCTTGGCCAACGCGATGGCGTCGTCGTGGTGGCAGTGCTGCAGCGTGATGTAGCTGAACACCAGATCGGCGCTGTCGTCGGCGAGCGCCAGCGTGCGGCCGTCGGTGACGTGCGACGTCTGCAAGCGCTCGGGGTGACCGAACTGCGCCACGGTCTCGCGGCACCGTTCGAGGAACGCGGCGTCGAGGTCGCACGCGACCACCTTGCCGAAGATGTCGGAGAAGCTGGCCGTCATGCGGCCGATGCCGCTGCCGATCTCCACCATCGTCTGGCTCGCGAGGGCATCGGTGTCGAGCCCGAACGCCTGCAGATAGGCACGGGTCTCGTGGTTCCCGGTCTCGACGAAGTCGGCGAGGCTGAGCTCCTCACCGGTGACGTTGTTGAACACCCATCCGGTCTCGCGCACCACCGCGTCGGCGGAGTGTTCGTTCTCGGATGCGGTTCCGGCGGCCTTCCAGGGCACGTGTTGACGGCGCGTCATGACGCCACCAGTGTGGCAGGCGCCGGCACCAGGGTCACGACAGCCGTGCGGAGAACGGTCACTTCCGCTCGGGCAGCGGTGCCGAGTAGGCCTGACCGGAGTCGAGGCCGAACGCCGAGTGCAGCGCACGCGACGCACGCTCGAGGTCGGCGACCGGGGTGACCACGCTGATGCGGATGGTCGAGGTGCTGATCATCTGGATGTTGATGCCCTCGTCGGCGAGCACGCGGAACATCTTCGCAGCGATGCCGGGGCTGGTCTTCATGCCGGCGCCCACGAGGCTGATCTTCGCGATCTCGGCGTCGTGCTCCACACCGCGCGCGCCCACCTCGGCGGCCACCCGCTCGACGATCGCCGACGCCGCGGCGACGTCGGCCTTCGGCATGGTGAACGAGATGTCGGTGGTGCCGTCGTGCGACGTGTTCTGCACGATCATGTCGACGTTCACGTTCGCGCCGGCCAGCGGCTCGAACAGTGCCGCCGAGATGCCGGGGCGGTCGGGCACGGCCACGACGGTGACCTTTGCCTCGGAGATGTCGGTGACGACGCCGGAGATGATGGGGTCTTCCATGCTGGGCTCCTGTGAGGTGACCCACGTGCCGTGCTCCCAGGTGAAACTGGAGCGAACGTGGAGGGGAACGTTGTGGTTGCGGGCGAACTCGACGCTGCGCAGGGCGAGCACCTTGCTGCCGGCGCCGGCCATCTCGAGCATCTCGTCGAAGTTGACGTGCTGCAGCTTGCGGGCCTGCGGCACAATGCGCGGATCGGCGGTGAACACGCCGGTGACGTCGGTGTAGATCTCGCAGCTGTCGGCATCGAGCGCTGCGGCGAGGGCAACGGCGGTGGTGTCGGAACCGCCTCGGCCGAGCGTGGTGATCTCCTTGGCCGTGCTGATGCCCTGGAAACCGGCGACCACGCACACCTTGCCGGCAGCGAGCGCCTCGCGTACGCGGTCGCCCTTCACCTCGAGAATCTTCGCCTTCATGTGCACGGTGTCGGTGATGATGCCGACCTGGCTGCCGGTGAAGCTCATCGCGTCGACACCGACGTCGGCCAGTGCCATGCACAGCAGCGCCATGCTGACGCGCTCGCCGGTGGTGAGCAGCATGTCCATCTCGCGACCCGGCTGGGTGCGGGACACGTCGTTGGCGAGCTTCAGCAGGTTGTCGGTCGCCTTGCCCATCGCGCTCACGACCACGACGACGTCGTCGCCGTGCCGCTTGGTGAACGCCACGTGCTCGGCGACGGCGCGGATTCGGTCGGGATCGGCGACGGACGTACCGCCGTACTTCTGCACAATCAGGGCCACGGGTGGGAAAGGCTAGCGAGGGACGGCGGGGAATGCCCCGGCGATTCCCCGCCGCTAGCGTCGTCCGACGTGTTGCAACGCGCCCTCGACGACTCGTACCCGATCGAGGTGCGGCAACACATCACGGGTCTCACCGCCGCGCGCACGGCGGCGAACGCCTGCTTCCGGTTCGGGCCGGCGTTCCTGGCCACCATCGCCGCCGGGCAGGGTGTGTCGCTCGACCGCATCGGCATCGCGGTCGCGGTGAGCGAGTTGTCGGGCCTGCTCTCCCCGGTCGTGGGCTCGATCGCCGAACGTCTGCACCGCCGAACCGCGATGTGGGTGGGCCTGCTGGGCGTGGGCATCGGCACGATGCTGGCGGCCTCGAGCATGCATCTGGTGATGTTCTCCCTCGCGCTGGTGGTGATCGCCCAGAGCAAGGTGTTGTTCGATCTCGGGCTCGCGGCATGGCTGTCCGACCGCGTGCCGTTCGAACGTCGCGGTCGTGTGCTCGGCCTCACCGAGACCTCATGGGCACTGGGGCTGCTGCTGGGCGTCACCGGGATGGGACTGGTGACCGCGCTCACGAACTGGCGGGTGGGCTACGCGGTCGGTGCGGTCGCGGTGGTGGCACTCGCGGCGCGAGTGGCGCGGGCGGTGCCTGACGATCCCGCTGGTCACGGTCACGCCGAACGTCGCGCCGCTGCAAAGGGCCGCATCACGCGTCGGGGCAGGGTGGTGATCGCCGGCACGTTCTGCCTGATGTCGTCCAGCCAGGCGCTGTTCGTCACCTTCAGCGGTTGGCTCACCGATCACTTCGGCTTCTCCGACGCCGGCATCAGCGTGGTGGTGTTCTGCCTCGGTTTCGGCGAACTGTTCTCGTCGCTGTCGGCGGCCCGTTTCTCCGACCGGTGGGGCAAGGAGCGGTCGGCCGCCCTGGGCGCCGGGCTGATGGTGCCGGCAGCGCTGCTGCTCGTCGTGTCGCACGATCACCTCTGGATCGGGTTGCCCATGCTGCTGATCGCGATCGTCGCGTTCGAGTTCGCCATCGTGAGCGCCATCCCGTTGGCCACCGAAGCCGTGCCGGGATCACCGGCACGCGGCCTGGCCCTCAGCCTCGGTACCGGCACGCTGGGCCGCGCCACCATGAGCGTGGTGGCCACGCGGCTGTACGTCGACCGCGGTATGGCATGGCCGGCGGCGCTGTGTGCGGTGTTCGCCACCGGCATGGTGCTGGCGATGTGGGCTGCGCACCGCATGCGCCGCGCCGCCGGTCAGCCGTCGGTCTCCATCGAGTAGCTGTTGCGGAAGTCGTCCTGCAGCACGCGGGCAGGTTCGTCCAGGGTGACCACCTGCAGCGGCTCGGTGAGCGTGCGGCTGGTGAACGTCCAACCGGTCGGCAGCGTCAGCCGGGAGCCGAGCCCGGCAAGGTCGGCCTCGGTGAGCGTCGGGTCCACCTGCTGGCTCCAGCTCTGCATCACGTACTTCACGCCCGCAGGGTCGGTGAGTTCGTAGACCTCGCTGCCGGCGTCGAACGTGAAGATGGTGGAGCGCGACACCGCACTGGCCACGTACGGCAGCACGGCATCGGCCCGCGAGGCGACCTTCACGGTGGCGAGTTGATTCATCAGGATGGGGCCGAAGGTCTGCTGGACGCGATCACCCGAGGGCTGTTTCTGCACCGCATCGATGGTCCAGTACCGCGGCCCGTTCAGGAACGCGATCGGCACCTCGTTCTCGGCCGCGATCGCGGTGGCGTCGAGTGATGTCCACTGCTCGGGCGGGCAGTCGTTCAGGCCGTAGCTGCTGAACACCGTGGCGGTGGCGCCCTCCCCGTCGGGCGTCAGCAACAGCACCTCGCAGTAACGCTCACCGCGCATGCCCTCCACCGAGGGCAGGGTGCTGGTGGTGGGCGCCGCTGTTGTGGGCGCCGCCGTGGGGGCCGGAGCCGTGGTGGCCGGGGCAGTGGTCGCTGGCGACGTGGTGGGCGCGTCCGCGGCATCGGAGCCGCTGCATCCGGAAAGGCCCACCGCGATCAGCAGGGCAACGACGCGGCGCATGGACGATCGGGGCGACATGCCCGTCACCATAAACTTGTGACAGTTCTACTGTCAAAACATTCGATCAGCGGTAGCCGTTGGTGATGGGCAGCCGGCGGTCCTTGCCGAACGCCTTCGTACTCACCTTCACGCCGGGCGGGCACTGGCGGCGCTTGTACTCGTTGATGTCGACGAGCCGCGTGATACGTCGCACGATGGCTTCGTCGTGCCCCAGCTCGATGATCTCCCCCGTGGTGCGGTCGTCCTCGACGTACAACTCGAGGATCGGGTCGAGCCCCTCGTACGGCGGCAGACTCTGGTCGTCGCGCTGGTCGGGACGCAGCTCTGCCGACGGCGGCTTGGTGAGCACGCTCTCGTTGACGATCATCCGACCGGCGCGCTCGTTGACGTGACGACACAGGTCGTACACCCGCGTCTTCAACACGTCCTTGATGACTGCGTACCCACCCACGCTGTCGCCGTAGATGGTGAAGTAGCCGACGGCCATCTCGCTCTTGTTCCCGGTCGTGAGCACCATCCAGCCGAACTTGTTCGACAGTGCCATCAGCGTGGTGCCGCGGATGCGGCTCTGCAGGTTCTCCTCGGTGAGGTCGGCGTCGCGGCCTTCGAACGACGGCGCGAGCATCTCGAGGTATGCGGCGAATCCGGGCTCGATGGCCACGGTGCGGCAGTCGATGCCCAGGCGCTCGGCCAGATCGTAGGCGTCGCTCTTCGAGCCATCGCTGGAGTAGCGCGACGGCATCGACACACCGTGCACGTGCTCGGCACCGAGCGCGTCGACCGCAACGCACGCCACGATGGTGGAGTCGATGCCGCCCGACAGACCGATGACCACGTCGGTGAAGCCGTTCTTGCGCACGTAGTCGCGCGTGCCCAGCACGAGCGCTCCGTACAACTCGGCATCGGGGGACAGCGGCTCGGCAACTCGGATGGGGGTGGGCGTGTCGTGCGGCACCGGCTGGTCGCTGATGGTGACCAGCCGCATCGGCTGCTCGGTGCGGCGACCACGGGGGTCGAGCAGGCGCTTGCGGTACACCGGCTCGATGACCACGTCGGCCACGAGGAACTCCTCCTCGAAGAGCGCCGCACGCGCGACCAGGTTGCCGTCGGCGTCGAACACCATGCTGCCGCCGTCGAACACCAACTCGTCCTGCCCACACACCTGGTTCACGTAGGCGAGCGCGCAACTGGCGTCGGCTGCACGAGTGGCGAGCATGCGCTCGCGCGTCCCCGCCTTGCCGGCATGGAACGGCGAGCCGTTGATGTTGATGTTCAGCTCGGCGCCACCGGCGGCCTGCTCGGCGAGCGGACCGGTTGGGCTCCACACGTCCTCGCAGATGCTGATGCCCACCTTCACGCCGCCGATGACGTAGAGCTCGTAGGGGTCGCTCTCGTCGCCGGGTGTGAAGTAGCGCGCCTCGTCGAACACCGCGTAGTTCGGCAGCAGACGCTTGCGGTAGGTGCCCTTCACCTCACCGCCGGCACACACCGCGGCCGCGTTGTAGAGGTCGCGGTCGGCGGCGACGTAGCCCACCACCGCGGCGCAGCGGCCGGTGCGTGCCGCCACCTTGCCCAGTGCGGCGAGGTTGTCGGCCACGAACCCCGGCTTCAGCACCAGGTCCTCGGGGGGATAGCCGGTGATGGCCAGCTCGGGGAACGCGACGATGTCGCATCCCTCGGCCTCGGCCCGGTCGTAGGCCGCGCAGATCTTCGCGACGTTGCCGTCGAGGTCGCCGACCTTGGGGTTGATCTGGGCCAGTGCGATGCGCAGGCGTGTCACGCGCTCAGGCTAGCCACGCACCCGAGCGACGTGCTCGGTCACGCCGGCGCGCCGGCCGTGAAGTAGCCGGTGATGTCGACCAGCACGTGGGTGGCCACCGACACGTCGACGCGCAACGCACCCGCGCCGAGCCGGGTGATCGCGCTGGCGCCTCGGGTCTGCCCGGCCGCCACGGTGCGCACGTTGTTCACGGCGGGCGGTGGGGTCAGCCCGGACGGGTACACCTTCATCGCCCCGGGCGCCGATGCGGCCACCATGGCCACGTTCTGCATCACACCGAGCGCCGTGTCGGGCACGGCCGCCGGGTTGACGGTGCCGCTGGCGCCCGACGCGAGTCGGGCGAACCCGATGCCGTACCGGGTGTCGACGGCACGGGATGGTGCAATGGGCACGAACACCCCCGACGTCGACGACACGGCGCCGTTGCCGGTGAACGAGCCAACGACGTCGACGATCACGTTCGACACGCCACGGAGCCGGAAGTCGACCGAGCCGTCTCCCCCGAGCGGCACCACGACGAGGTTCGTGCGGATGTCGGTGAGGCCGTTCACGTTCACGTTCGACGTGGCGGGCACGGCGGCACCTTGCGGCACCGCAGTGACGTGACCGCCCGACGCCGTGGTCGCGCCGACTCCCGTGAGCAGCAGCGCCACTGCGGTGGCACCGGGCGTGATCTCGAACCGCCCGCTGAGCGGCACGTTCACGATGGTCTCGTTCGGTGCGCCGGCCACCCGCGTGTACAGATTCGCACCACCGGCGGCGACGCCGGTGTCGACCGCCCGCGACGGCGTGGACGGCACATATCGCCCGAAGGTGGAGGCCCCGGCCGTGGTGGTGTCGAAGAAGCCGAGCACGTCGACCAGCACGTGCGACGTGGCGTTGGTGAGCACCACGATGTTCCCGTTCGCGTCGATGGGCACCACGGCGGTGTTGGCCGTGATCTGTCCGGCGTCACCGTTGAG
>SXKB01000235.1 GCA_005778215.1 Actinomycetota bacterium
AAGGGCTTCGCCATCGGCTCCGCCGTCATCGCCGCCGTGGCGCTCTTCGCCAGCTTCATCGAGACCGCGGGCGGCGAACTGCTCGACCGCGAGACCATCGACAAGCTGCTGCAGACGCCGCGTGGCATCTTCGACCAGATCGACCTGCAGATCAACGTGGCCGATCCGAAGATCTTCATCGGTCTGCTCATCGGCGGCGCCGTGCCGTTCCTGTTCTCGGCCCTCGCCATTCGTGCGGTGGGTCGCACCGCCGGCGTGGTGGTGCAGGAAGTGCGCAAGCAGTTCGCCGACGGCAAGATCATGAAGGGCGAGAAGGAGCCGGAGTACGGCCCCGTCATCGACATCTGCACCGAGGCCTCGCTGCGCGAACTGGCCACCCCGGCCCTGCTCGCCGTGCTCACCCCGGTGATCGTCGGCTTCGGCATCGACTGGAAGGCGCTCGGCGCGTTCCTGGCCGCCGTCATCGGCGACACCGTCGGCGACCCGTTCAAGGACACCGCCGGCCCGGCCCTGAACCCGCTCATCAAGGTGATGAACCTCGTCAGCCTCCTCATCCTGCCGGCCATCATCAGCCTCCAGGACAACGACGGTGCCCGCTTCGCGATCTCCGCCGCCGCCCTGGTGGTGCTGATCGGTGCCGTCATCTTCAGCAGCCGCAAGAAGGCCAGCATCACCGCTGCCCTCTGAGGCATTCACACGTCGGAAGGGCCCGGGCGCATGCCCGGGCCTTTCTGCTTTTCACCGCTAGCGTGGCCGACCGTGCTCGGACTGCTCGACTTCGCGAACGAATGGATCAAGACCGGCGGCATCATCGCCCTGGCGGTGATCATCTTCGCCGAGACCGGCCTGCTCATCGGCTTCTTCCTGCCCGGCGATTCGCTGTTGTTCTTCGCCGGCTTCCTCGCCTCCGACGCGGCGTTCGAGCAGTTCGGCGAGCACTACATGCCGTCGTTGTGGGTGGTGATGCTGGTCACCTCGGTGGCCGCCATCCTCGGCGACCAGGTGGGCTACATGATCGGCAACAAGTTCGGCCCACGCATCTTCGACAAGCCGAAGAGCCGCCTGTTCGATCCGAAGAACGTGCGCAAGGCCGAGGTGTTCTTCGAGAAGCACGGGTCGAAGACCATCGTGCTCGCCCGCTTCGTGCCCATCGTGCGCACGTTCGTGCCCACGGTGGCCGGCGTGAGCAGCATGCACTACCGCACGTTCGTCACCTACAACGTCCTCGGTGGCGTGTTGTGGGCCTGCGGCTTCACCACACTCGGCTACTTCCTGGGTGAGATCGACGCGGTGAAGAACAACATCGAGATCGCCGCCGTCGTCATCGTGCTCGTCTCGGTCACGCCCATCGCGATCGAGTTCTGGAAGCACCGCAAGGCGCGCATCGCCGAGATGAACGCCGCCGTCGGCGACGACGCCACCGACGCCTGAGCGGCGCCGCGCGATTGCCGGGAACCGAATCCGGCCAGCAGTGGTCAGAGGCGTATGACCACCATGCGCCCACTCGCCCGCACCCTGTCCGTCGCAGCGCTCGCGCTGCTGCCGTTCGCCGCGTTGGCGTGCAGCGCGAGCGACCAGGATTCGTCGTCGGTCGATGCCCCGGCCGAGTTGCCGGCGCAGGGTGACGGACAGGGCCTCACCGACAGCGGGGGCAGCGAGGGCGGGGGCACGGCGACCACTTCGCCGGCGATCGCTCCGCCCGAGGACGACCGTGCCCTCATCATCGAGGTGACCGTCGGTCTGGAGGTCGACGACGTGGCCCACGCCGTGAACGAAGTGATCGGCCTCGCCCGCACCAACGGCGGCGAGTTGAGCGCCAGCTCGGTCGACCTCTCGGATCCCGAGTTCGCCGGTGGCGACCTGGTGTTCCGCCTGCCGCCCGACCAGACCGACGCCTTCATCGCATCGCTCGACCCGGGCATCGGCCGGCGCACCCAGTTGCAGACCTCCACCGAGGACGTCACATTGCAGGTGACCGACCTCGACGTGCGCATCGACTCGGCCCGAGCCAGCCTCGACCGGGTGCAGGCGCTGCTCGCGGAGGCGAAGGACCTGGGCGAGGTGATCGCGCTCGAGAGCGAGCTCACCGAACGACAGACCGTGCTCGAGCAACTGCTGGCGGAGCAGACGTACCTGGAGGGTCGCGTGGCGATGTCGACCGTGACCGTGCACCTCTCGGCCGCACCCGCCGACGACGTGGCGAGCGAGTCGGACGGTATCGGCGATGCGTTCCGCAAGGGCTGGGACGGCTTCATCGGCTTCCTGGGCGGCGTGGTGCGGTTCGTCGGCTACACGCTGCCGTTCCTGGTGCTGTTCGGCCTGGCGGGCCTGGTGGCCTGGCGGATCAGCCGCCGGGTGGCGCGACGAAATCGATCAGCCGCTCCACTGCACCCACCAGTTCCGGACGAAGATCTGCGAACGAGTGCACCTGGTTCCTGAGCCGCGGCCAGAACCCCTGCAGATCGGTGCCCAACGCGGCGCACATGCCCGCTTTCCACTCCACCCCACGCGGCACGTCGGGCCACTCCTGCAACCCCATCACACGCGGCCAGATGCCGGCCCACACGTCGACGAACGGGTGACCGGTCACCAACACGTCGGGGCCCTCCACCTGTGCGGCGAGGCGCGCCTCCTTGGAGCCGGCCACCAGATGGTCGACCAGGATGCCGAGACGCCGAGTGGGGCCCGGCTGGAAGTCGCGCACCAACGCCACCACGTCGTCGAGGCCGTGCATCGGTTCCACCACGATGCCCAACTCGCGCAGGTCGTCGCCCCACACGTGCTCGACCAACTCGGCGTCGTGCCGGCCCTCCACCCAGATACGGCTGGCCGCGGCCACACGCGCGCGAGCGGGTGCGGCCGACTTCACCGAACCGCTGGCGGTGCGACCGGTGGCCACGGTGGGCACCGCCTTCGGCCGCACCAACGTGACCGGCTTGCCCTCGATGAGGAAACCACCGGGCTTGAACACGAACTCACGTCGGTTGCCCTTGCGGTCGCGCAACGTGACGGCTCGGGCGTCGACGTCGACCACGTCGCCGCAGAAACCGCTGGCGCGGTCCTCCACCAGCAACCCCTTCGTGGCGGGCACGGTGGGATACGCCGGCCCTCGCCGCTGCTGTTCGAACTCGTCGAGGATGTCGCGCGTCATCGGGTGTCGACAGTACGCGCCAACCACCCGTCGCGGGTGAGCACCTGCTGCACGCCGCGGCCGTCGTGGCGCCGGTAGGGCGCCCACAGCAGATCGTCGCCCGCGGGCATCGCGAACGTGCCCGGCACGTAGGGCACACCCCACACGTGCACACGATGCGCCAGCCCCTCGAACGACAGCACGCCGTCGGTGAGTTCGATCTCGGCGTCCACCTCGCCCGCTTGCTGATAGCCGTGGGCGATGGCCTGCGCCGGACCGTCGGCGTACCACTCGACGTCGAACGTGACCGGGGCGAGGTCGCCGTACGGTTTGCGCAGCGCGTCGAGCGGCTGGTCGATCAGCACACCGTGTGCCTCGTTGCCGAGGCTCCACTGCCGGAACGGGTCGTCGCACGTGTGGCCGGCCCACATCTCGGGCGGCTTGATCTCCAGCCCGTCGCGCAGCCCGGTGCTGTCGAGTTCCTCGATGTACAGATATGGCTCACCGGCGCGCACCAGGCCGGCCCAGTAGTCGAACTTCCGGCCGCGCAGCTCGAGGCCGACGAACAACCCGATGTCGGCCTCGGGCGACCACGCCCACCACCACCATGCCTCGACGGACACATCGGCATGACGAAGTTCGTCGGCATTGGTGAACACACGGGCCAGACTATGCGGGTGATCCGTTATCTCAGCCTCGAGTGGCTCGACGCGCTCACCGCCGAAGTGGCGGCGAGCACCGAACTGCAGGCATTGGCGAACCAGCACACCATCGGCGTCACCCAGGTGGTGACCGACGGGCCCGAGGGCACGGTGGTGTACCACCTGCAGGTGGGCGACGGCAGCGCCACGTTCGGCGCCGGTTCGGCGTTCCCCGAGGACGTGCGGATGGAGCAGACGTGGGAGACCGCCACGGCGGTGGCCACCGGCGCACTCAACGCGCAGGAAGCGTTCATCAAAGGACGCATCCTGCTCACCGGCAGCCAGCAGAAGCTGATGGAGAGCCAGCCCGTCTTCGCAGCACTCGACACGGTGTTCCGCACGGTTCGCGAGCGCACCGAGTACGCATAGGGCAGGCGCACGGTGCCCGAGCTTCCCGAGGTGCAGGCGCACGCCGAACGGCTCACCGAGCAGTTCCGTGGCGCGGTGCTGCGGCAGTTCGTGCCGTTCAATTTCACTGCGCTGAAGACCGCTGTCCCGCGCCCCGACGAGGCGTACGGTCGGCCGCTCCAGCAGGTGGGCCGACGCGGTAAGTACCTGCTGCTCGACTTCGGCCCGGTGCACTTCGTGATCCATCTCATGCAGGGCGGTCGGCTGTTGGTCGACGAGGGGAAGTCGGCGAAGCCGCGCAACGGCCAGGCACGGTTCGTGTTCCAGGAGGGGCCGGCGCTGCTGCTCACCGAAGCGGGGAAGGAGCGACGGGCGGGCGTGTGGTGCGTGGCGAGCGACCAGCTCGACGGCCCGCCGCTGCATCGCCTGGGCCCCGATGCGCTCGTGATGTCGCCCGACGACCTGGCCGCCGCGTTCGCCGAGCACAACCAGCGCATCCACGGCTTCCTTCGCGATCAGCACCACATCGCCGGCATCGGGCGGATGCTGGCGAACGAGGTGTGCCATCGGGCGAAGCTGTCGCCCTTCGCGATGACCGGGAAGCTCTCCCCCACGGAGATCCAGTCGCTGTGGCAGGCCATCCACGACTGCGTGGCCGAGGGTCTCGCGTACGAACGCACCCGCAGCGACATGAGCTCCTCCGCCGACCGGCCCGGCAACGTGCACCATCGCGTGGGCGAGACGTGCCCGGTGTGCGGCGACACCATCCGTTCGGTCAGCTACAGCGGCTACACCGTGGCCTACTGCCCCACGTGTCAGACCGGCGGCAAGGTGCTGGCCGACAACACCACCAGCAAGTTCCTGAAGTAGCCAGCGACCTCGAGGCATTCGTGCGGCCCCGGGGCCGCACGGAAGCCTCGGGCTGGGTCAGGAGACCGCGATGGGGCGGGTGACGAGGCGGCACCCGGCCTTGTGCGGGTCGGCGACGTGCAGGTCGACCACCTCCAGGCCGCCCGCACGAGCCAGCACTCCTTCGGCGATGCCGCGGTGCAGCCCGCAGATCGCGTCGGCGTTCGCCGCGGCGACCTCGGCGAACGGGCACACGTGCAGCACCACCTCCTGCACCCCCTTGCCGCGATCGCGCACGGTGGGGTGGAAGCCGAGCCGGGTGGTCTCGCCCACCAGCGTGGCGAGCGGCCCGTCGGGGGACGGCACCACCCGCTCGCCGTGCAGGTGACCGGCCTCCTGCGGCGTGAGACCCTGGGTGACGGCGTCGGACAACATCAGTGCGAGGTGCTGATACGGCTGCGGGTCGGCCAACACCCGGTACACCGTCCTCGGTCGGCCACGACCGTCGGGCGGCAGCGTGTCGCCCGCCACCAGACCCGCCTCGGCGAGCACCGCCAGATGCTGCCGAACGGCCGTGTGGTGCACGCCGATCACCTCGGCGAGTGCTGCTGCGGTCATCGGCGCCGGCGAACGACGGAGCTCGTCGAGCACCGCCACCCGGGTGGGCACCGCGAGCGCCCGAGCGCGGCGCAGTGCATCACCGCCGGTGACGTCGTGTCCCGAGCTCCGACGTCCCATGGTGATGCACTGTCGCGCGTTCATCCCGTCACATGCAACGGATCAGTGACCCGTCAATGCCGAGGTGTCGACGTCGCCGACCGCGAAGAACCCGAGGGCACCCTTGCCGACGTTGGCGAACTTGTGGGTGACGAAGGGGTACAGACCGTCCTCGGCGAACGTGAACTCGACGAAGCCGCCCTGCGCCGGCTGCAGGTCGAGCACCTGCGAACCGCCGTGGGTGTCGTCGGGCTGCAGCAGATACGAGCCCTCCTCGAACACCGTGTCGAACACGGTGCCGACGATGTGGAACGCCGAGTTCTCACTCGGGCCGTCGTCCACCACCCACAGGCGGTAGCGCTGGTCCTTCTCGACGGCGATCGGTGCGAACTTGTACTGGTTGACGTAGCCGTTGAACATCACGGCGTCCCAGTCCTCGTTCATCATCTTGGTCAGGTTGCCGGGCTGCGCTTCCGGGCCGAGGTACAGCTCGCTCTGGATCACCACGAACTCCTGCTCGACCGGCTCGAGGTTCGGCGGGTCGATGATGATGGCGCCGTACATGCCGTTACCGATGTGGTGCAACGCCGGTGCGGTGCCGCAGTGGTACATGTAGGCGCCGGCGTAGTCGGCCGTGAACTCGTACACCAGCGACTCACCGGGTTGGATGGTGCGCATCTCGTCGCTCCAGGCAACCTTGCTGGCATGGAAGTCGATGGAATGCCCCATCGTGCCCTCGTTGGTGAGGGTGATGCGGAACGTGTCGCCGATCTCGCCGTGCAGTACGGGGCCTGGTACCTGGTGGTCGAAGGTCCACATCAGCTGCGTCACGCCGGGTGCGACTTCGATGAGATCCTCGGTGGCGGCCATCGCGATCTCGTGCACCGTGCCGCTCTGCTTCGGCGGCAGCAACGGGTCGCGTGCCACCCAGTCGGCGCCGGGCATGGCCGTGGCGTCGATGGTGGCGCTGTCGTCGGCCGGTGCAGTGGTCGCAGTGCCACCACCCGAGCCACCAGCACCGGCGTCGCCGCCGACGACATGGATCATCAGCATCATCCCTGCCTCCTTGTGGCCGGCGACGGTGCACCATGCGGCGGTGTCGGCGTCGAACGGGCCGATCACCACGTCGGTGGTCTCACCCGCCTTCAGCATGGCCGTGCCGGTGCTGCCGTTGACCTTGAAGTCGTGGTCGAGCGCGCCCTCGTTCGTGACGTGCACGGTGATCTGCTGACCGGCCGGCACCTCGATGCTGGACGGCGTGATCGAGATGTCGGCGAGCGTGACGTCGAACTCCGTCTCGCCGCCCCCTGCCCCGCCGCCCGCAGCGGCGTTCGGGGTGCTGTCCGCCGCCAGTGCGATGCCGACCGCCCCGAGGATCAGTGCCAACACCCCGATGACGAAGGTGACCACCCACCACCCATCACCACTCCGCTGCTCTTCCATGATGTCCTCCGCTCGATTGAATAAGTAGAGCTTTGGCTCTCAATATTCTCCCGACCGTCCGGGGACGACAGGGCCGAAGGTCACTGCCATCTACAGTCGGTGCCATGCCGATCCATCTGCGCGCCGATCCGTCCGACTACGCCCCCGCCGTGCTCGTGCCGGGCGATCCCCGCCGTGCGAAGTACATCGCCGACACCTTCTTCGACCCCGGCTTCCGGCTGGTGAACGACGAGCGCGGGGCGCTCGGCTTCACCGGCACGTTCCAGGGCAAGCCCATCAGCGTGCAGTCGGTGGGCATGGGCTGCGCCAGCGCCGGCATCTACTACAACGAGCTCATCCAGCTGGGCGCGCAACGCATCATCCGCGTCGGCACGGCCGGCGGTCTGGCACCCGGTCTGCAGATGGCCGACACCGTGGTGGCCATCAGCGCCACCGCCGACGACCCGGTGGTCGCGCAGATGACGCAGGGCGAGGCGCACTCCCCCACCGCGTCGTGGAACCTGGTCGAGCTCGCGGTGAACCGCGGCCGCGAGCTGGGCGCCCGGGTGCACGTCGGGCCCATCGTGTCGAGCGGCCTGTTCTACGACCCGCGGCAGGGCATCATGCAGCGCTGGGCCGACCGCGGCCACCTCGCTGTGGAGATGGAGGCGGCGATGCTGTACACGCTCGGCGCCATCCACAAGGTGGAGACGCTCTGCGTGTGCACCATCAGCGACCTCATCACCGACGAGAACAACGCCGAGCGCATCAGCGACGACGACATGAAGATCGGCGTCGACCGGATGATGCAGATCGCCTGCGACGTCGCCATCGCCTAGGTCCGACAACGACGAAGGGCGCCGGGCAGCTCACGCTGCACCGGCGCCCTTCGCGCGTTCGCACTCAGATGAGGCCGAGGTCCTTCACGGCGTCGCGCTCCTCGATGAGCTCGGCGACGCTGGCGTCGATCTTGCCGCGGCTGAACTCGTTGATGTCGAGGCCCTGGACGATGGAGTACTTCCCGTCCTTGCACGTGCAGGGGAAGCTGGAGATGATGCCTTCGGGCACGCCGTAGCTGCCGTCGCTGGGGATGGCCATGCTCACCCAGTCACCCTCCGGGGTGCCGAGCGTCCAGTTGCGGATGTGGTCGACGGCGGCGTTGGCAGCCGATGCTGCCGACGACGCGCCACGCGCCTCGATGATGGCGGCGCCACGCTTGGCCACGGTGGGCAGGTACGTGTTGGCGTACCACTCGTGGTCGTTCACTGCGTC
>SXKB01000029.1 GCA_005778215.1 Actinomycetota bacterium
GAGGTCGAGCAGGCCGGCGATGAACTCGCGGTAACAGGCCACGCCCTCGGCGCGGAACTCGTCGGGGTTCGAGGGCGGACGCTTCACCACGAAGCCACCCTTCGCGCCGGTGGGCACGATGACGGCGTTCTTCACGATCTGCGCCTTCACCAGACCGAGGATCTCGGTGCGGAAGTCCTCTCGGCGGTCACTCCAACGGAGACCACCTCGCGCGATGCGGCCGTTGCGCAGGTGCACACCCTCCACCCGCGGTGAACACACCCAGATCTCGTACATCGGCCGCGGCAACGGCAGGTCGGGCACCTTCGACGGGTCGAACTTGAACGCCAGCACGTCGCGGTGCCCTGCGTTGGGGCCGGGCCGGAACGCGTTGGTGCGCAGGGTGGCGTCGACGAGCGCGAGCAACGCCCGCAGCGTGCGGTCGTCGTCGAGGCTGGGCACCGCATCGAGCGCAGCCAACAGGTCCTGACGCAGTGCGTCGACCGCAGCGGTGTCGGGCATGTCGCCGGCGGGCGAGAACTTCGCCGTGAACAACGCCACCAACTGTGCGCCGATGGTGGCGTGGCGAGCCAGGGTGGCTTCGATGTACTGCTGACTGAACGGGAAGCCGATCTGGCGCAGGTACCGCGAATAGGCGCGCAGCACCTCCACCTGGCGGGCGTCGAGACCGGCCAACAGCACCAGGCGGTTCAGGCCATCGACCTCGACGGTGTTGGTGAACTCGGCCACGAACGCGGCCTGCACCTCGGCGCTCGCCTCCGGGGTGAGCTCGATGCCCTCGGGCAGCTCCACGCCCACGTCGTGCACCCAGACCGGGGCCTCGAGCGCGAAGTGGAACGCACGCTCGTCGATGGCACGGAAGCCGAGGTGGTCGAGCAGCGGCAGCAGGTCGGAGATCGGCACCGCCGAGCCGCGGTGGTACACACGGAATCGCCACTGGTGCTCGGCAGCCTCCTCGAAGTGCATCATCGCGGTGGCCACGTGCAGCCCGTCACCCTGCGCCAGACGACCGACGATGGGCAGATCGATGGCCGCGCTGTTCGGCCAGTTCAGTTCGTCGTATCCGGCAGGCACCACGGGCAGCAACCGCCCCAGCAGGGCGTCGGCTGCCTCCGCACCGAGATCGGCGGCCAGCGCCCCTCGAGTTGCTGCAGCCCAGTCGTCGGCCGCCTCACCGGCGGCCACCTTGATGCTCACGCTGATCCGTTCCTTCCCGACGACGCTGTCGTGATGTACGTACGCCCAGTGTGCCACAGGGCGTTCCTCGTAGGCTCCAGGCATGCAGCAGATCAACGTCCTCGGCGAAGTCCTGCAGCCCTGCTCGTACGACCCGCTCACGGGGTACTACCGCACGGGTTGCTGCGAGAACCGAGGGGACGACCCGGGCATGCACGTGGTGTGCGCCGTGATGACCGACGAGTTCCTCGCGTTCTCGAAGGGCATGGGCAACGACCTCAGCACCCCGATGCCGCAGTACGGGTTCGCCGGGCTGAAGGACGGCGACCAGTGGTGCCTGTGCGCGTCGCGGTGGCAGGAGGCGTTCGACGCCGGCCACGCACCTGGTGTGCGACTGGCGGCCACCCACGTGTCGGCGTTGGAGTACTGCCAACTGGCCGACCTGCGCGAGCACGCGGTCGACGCATGAGCGTGCACGTCGCCCACGACGGCCCGGTGTGCATCGTCACCATCGACCGGCCCGAGGTGCGCAACGCGGTCGACGGGCCGACGGCCCATCTGCTGGCCGAGGCGTTCCGTGCGTTCGATGCCGACCCCACGGTCGCCGTCGCAGTGCTCACGGGTGCCGATGGCACGTTCTGCGCGGGCGCCGACCTCAAGGGCATCGGCGAGGGCCGCGGCAACCGGGTGGAACGCCACGTCGCTGCCGACGGCCCGATGGGACCGACCCGCATGTTGCTGTCGAAGCCGGTCATCGCCGCAGTGGAGGGATTCGCCGTGGCCGGCGGCCTGGAACTGGCCATCTGGTGCGACCTGCGCGTGGCCGCCCACGACGCCACGTTCGGCGTGTACTGCCGTCGGTGGGGTGTGCCGTTGGTCGACGGTGGCACCGTGCGCCTGCCGCGGCTCATCGGCCACAGCCACGCGCTCGACCTCATCCTCACCGGCCGCGGGGTCAGCGGCGACGAGGCCGTGCGCATGGGCCTGGTGAACCGGTCGGTCGAACCCGGCACTGCGCTCACCGCCGCCATCGCGTTCGCCAAGGAACTGGCCGCACTTCCCCAGGGCTGCATGCGCCGCGACCGGCAGAGCAGCTACGACCAGTGGTCGATGGACCTGCGCGACGCGCTCGCCCACGAGACGTCGCTGGGCCTCGAGACCATCGCGAGCGGCGAGACACTCGCCGGCGCCACCCGCTTCGCCTCGGGCGAGGGCCGCCACGGCGCGCCCGCCACCGGAGCCGCCGAATGAGCGGAGTGCCGCTCGTTCACCTCGACCGGTGGCTCGACGACAGCGACCGGCCCGGCGTGGCAGCAGCGGTCGACGAGGCGCTCTCCGCCGTCGGCTTCTTCCTGGTCGACGGGCACGGCGTTCCCGACGAACTGATCGCCCGGACACGGCGCGTGTACACCGAGTTCTTCCACCTGCCGGCCGAGCAGAAGGCGGCGGTGCGCATGCCGACGCTGGGCATGGCCGGTTGGGCACCGATGGGCATGGAGGCCAACGGCTACTCGTTCGGCCACGAGACCCCTCCCGACATGAAGGAGAGCTACCGGCTCGGCTCACACCTCCTACCCGGTCGGCTCGTGTTGCGTGGCGAGAACGTGTGGCCTGCTGAACCTGCCGACTTCCGCGCCACCGTGGAGGCGTACACCGCGGCGGTCGATGCGCTGCACCTCGAACTGCTGCGGGTGTGCGCCGCCGCGCTGGGCCTCGACGACCTCGAGTACTTCAGCTCGCGGTCGCTGCGCAACGACAACACGTTGAACGTGAACTGGTACGCACCCATCCGTCACCTCGGTGCACCGCGGCCCGGCCAGTACCGCATCGGCCCGCACACCGACTTCGGCAGCATCACCGTGCTGCACCGCGAGCCCGGCACGTCGGCGTTGCAGGTGCAGTTGCCCGACGGCGAGTGGGTCGAGGCGCCGGTGGTCGACGGCGCATTCACCATCAACGCCGGCGACCTCCTGGCCCACTGGTCGGGCGGCCGGTGGCGGTCCGCCATCCACCGCATGCTGCCACCCGCACCCGATGCGGTCGACGAGGCCTTGCTGTCGCTGGTGTACTTCTGCGATCCCGACCCCGACACGATGGTGGTGCCGTTCGCAGGCGACGCCGCACCGGTGTCGGCGGGCGACTACCTGCGCGCCAAGATCGACGCGATCACGATGCCCTCCGAAGGCTGAGTACCCTTCCCTGGGTGAACACTCCCGTCGACACCGGGCACGCGGCGAAGCCGTTGTTGCGCGGCTGGACGCACGCGGTGTCGTTCCCGCTCATGCTGCTGTGCGGCGTCGGCATGTTGATGCTGGTGCATGCGACGTTCCCCGACCGGTTGCTCCTCGCCGTGTACGTGCTGGGCACCGCCACCATGTTCGGGGTCAGTGCGATGTACCACCGCGGTCGCTGGACCCCACCGGTGCGGCTGCGGATGCAGAAGCTCGATCGCACCGCGATCTTCCTGGCGATCGCTGGCGGCTACACGCCCATTGCCGTGCTGTGCCTCGACGGCTGGGTGTTGGCGGCGGTGCTCGTCGGCGTGTGGGGTGGCGCCGCCGCCGGCATGGCCATGCAGTGGCTGCCGCGCGTCCCCCGCGCCTGGCGTGGCGCGAGCTACATCGTGGTCAGTTGGATCGCGGTCTTCACCGTGCCCGACCTGTGGCGCGGCCTCGGCCCCACGGGGTTCGTGCTCGTGCTCGCCGGCGGCGTCTGCTACACGGTCGGCGCAGTGGCGCTGGCCACACGTTGGCCCGACCCGTGGCCGAAGGTGTTCGGATTCCACGAGGTGTTCCACGCCTTCACCGTCGTCGCCGCTGCCCTGCAGTTCGTCGCCATGGCTGCGTTCGTGGCACCCAGGTTGTCGGCGTGAGGGTGGGTCTGATGGCACTCGTCGTACGCGACTACGACGAAGCGATCGACTTCTACGTGCACCGCGCCGGCTTCCGATTGGCGAGCGACGAGGACCAGGGCGGCGGCAAGCGCTGGGTGGTGGTGACGCCCGAGTCGGGTGCATCGCTCCTGTTGGCCAAGGCCGTCGACGACCGGCAGCTCGCCTCGGTGGGCAACCAGACCGGCGGGCGCGTGGGGTTCTTCCTGTTCACCCACGATTTCCACGGCACCCATGCGCGCATGCAGGCGGCCGGGGTGCGATTCCTCGAAGCGCCCCGCGACGAGGCGTACGGCTGGGTGTGCGTGTGGGAGGACCTGTACGGCAACCGGTGGGATCTGCTCGAGGAACGCGACGCATGACGATCGTCTCCTTCGCACAGAACCAGGAGGACGTGGTGCTGCATCGGCTGCTGCGCGAGGTGCCGACCGGGCGGTACATCGACGTCGGCGCCGGGCACCCCGTGCTCGACAACGTCACGCACCTGCTGCACCTCGCCGGGTGGCGGGGCATCGACGTGGAGCCGATGGCACGCGAGGCCGACATGCTGCGGGCGGCCCGGCCGGAGGATGTGGTCGTCGAGGCCGCACTCGGCGCCACCGCCGGCACGATCGAGTTGTTCGAGGCACCGCTCGAGAACCGCGGCGCCACCACCGCCGATGCCGCCGTCGCCCAGCGCTACCGCGAAGGGGGCCAACCCTTCCGCCCATTCGTCGCTCCCGTGCGCACGCTCGACGATGTGCTGGCCGAGCACCCGCAGGGCGAGTTGCACGTGGTGAAGATCGACGTGGAGGGTGCCGAACTCGACGTGCTGCGCGGCTTCGATCTCGGCCGCCACCGACCATGGGTGCTCGTGATCGAGGCCACCGAACCGAACTCGACCGTGGAGTCAGCCCATCGGTGGGAGCATCTCGTCCTCGACGCGGGCTACACGTGCACCCTGTTCGACGGCCTCAACCGCTTCTACGTGCGCAACGATCTGCCGCGAGTGGCCGAACTGCTCGCCGTGCC
>SXKB01000236.1 GCA_005778215.1 Actinomycetota bacterium
ACATCGTCACGATGGGCAAGCCGATGGGCAACGGTGTTCCGTTGGCGGCATGCGCGGCGCGGTCCGACCTGGTGGAGGTGTTCCGCGCTCGTACCCGCTACTTCAACACCTTTGCCGGTAGCCCGCTGCAAGCGGCGGCGGGACTGGCGGTGCTCGAGGAAATCCAGTCCTGCGAATTGCTCGAGCAGGTCAACGACGTGGGCGACCATCTCGTGCGTTCGCTGCGCGACATGACCGCTTCCGTCGACCAAGTGGGCGATGTTCGCGCCTGCGGGCTGTTCGTCGGAATCGAATGGGTCGTCGACCGCGAGAGCAAGGAACCCGACTGGATGGGGGCGATCGAGATCGTCAATCGGCTGAAGGAGAAGGGCATGCTGCTGTCGAATGCTGGCGCATTCGGCAACGTCCTGAAGGTGCGCCCTCCCCTGGTGTTCGAGCGGCAGCACGCCGACATGTTTCTGGACGCCTTTGCCGAGACCCTGCGGGACCTCCATGTCTGACTCGGAAGACGCCGTCGCCCTTCGCCGCTGCGCAGAGGATGCGCTCGGGTATTGGGACCTCGACTTGACGAACCTCCGTTTCGTCGTCGCCGGTGAGAACGCAGTGTTCAGAGTTTCGGGCCGCGATGGCAGAGAGTTCGCAGTTCGTGTCCATCGCCAGGGTTACCACTCGCTCGCGGAGCTCGAGAGTGAGAACGAGTGGACCACGGCACTGAATGCTGCAGGAATCAACACACCGCGTCCGGTGGTGACTCGAATGGGTTCAGCGTACGCCACGGTTCCGTTCGGCAGTGCTGGAAAAACTCGCCAGGTCGGACTCGTCGAGTGGATCGACGGCGTGTCGCTCAGCGACACCATTTCAGTGGAGGGCTCAGAGCCGCTGACGCTCTACCGCGACCTCGGCGCGGTGATGGCCCGGATCCACGAGCAGGCGGTTTCGTGGACGCCGAGCCCCGGCTTCGTTCGACATGCGCTCGATGCAGAGGGTCTCATCGGCGACGCGCCGTGGTGGGGACCGTTCTGGGACGTGCCCGAGATGACGGATGCCGACAAGGCGATCGTGCAAGCGGCGCGGCACCGGATGTATCAGTCGCTGGTGGGCTACGGAAAACGGCGTGGCACCTACAGCCTGATCCATGCCGACCTGCTGCCGCAGAACGTGCTCGTGTGCAGTGGCAGTCCCTACGTCATCGACTTCGACGATGCCGGGTATGGGTGGCATCAGTACGACATGGCGGTCGCCCTCTTCACCGTCGCCGACCATGACGAGTTTCTCGACTACCGGGACGCACTCGTTCGCGGGTACCGCTCCGTTCGACCGATGTCCGATGACGATCTGGCGCTCTTGCCGATGTTCATCACCATCCGTAGTCTCGCAATGGTCGGCTGGCTGCACAGCAGGGTGAGCGTCGAACTCGTGCGCCCCTCCGGCGAACGCCTCAGCCGTATCCAGGTGCTCGAGTCGAACATCACGCGGGCGGTCCGAAGGTGCCGAGAACTGCTCGACTCCACTTGGCTCCCTGCGCCGCCGGAGCAGGTGTGATCGTGTCGACACCCCTGACTCGTCTGCACGCTCGAGTCGTCGTGCCCGCCGCACCTGCAGGCAGTCGGGCCGCACACTTCGAGGAGAATTGACGTGGCTGTCACTTCGTACATCGCGCAACTTCAGAGGCTGGCGGCAACGCGTGGCACCCACTGCGCTGTCGTGTGTGGCCCCGATTCCATCACCTACGCCGAGCTCATCGATCGAATCGACGACCTTGCGGTCGAGCTCGAGGGTCTGGGGGTGGGTGAAGGGCAGATGGTGACCATTGCGTTGCCGAACTCGGTCGACTGGTTCGTCGCGTTCGGCGCAGCATGGAGGCTCGGCGCCACCCCGCAGCCAGTGTCGTCGCGTCTGCCGCAGCGCGAGATCGAGGCCGTCGTCGAACTTGCCGACCCCACCGTGGTCATCGGTGTGCCAGAGCGTTCGTTGCCTGGTCGGAAGTGTCTACCGATCGGGCACCGGACCCGGTTGCGTCCCAGCGGGGTGGTGCTCGACGAGCGGATCTCCCCGGCGTGGAAAGCGCCCATGTCGGGCGGCTCCACCGGCAGGCCGAAGTTGATCGTGACGGGCGATCCCGCCGTGTTCGATCCCGATGTGCCGTCGCGGTTCACGTTCGGAGCGACCGGCCCGATGATCATGCCCGGCCCGCTGCATCACAACGGCCCTCTCGGCTGGTCGATTCAGGCATTGCTCTACGGCAACGGCGTCGTCGTGCTGCCACGCTTCGACCCCGAGGCGACGCTCGCTGCGATCGAGCGTCATCGGGGTGAGATCGTCTACATGGTGCCGACGATGATGAAGCGCATCTGGCGTCTTCCCGACGACGTGCGCCTCGGGTACGACCTCTCCAGCCTGAAGGTCTTGTGGCACCTCGCTGAGCCGTGCCCCGAGTGGCTGAAGCAGGTGTGGATCGACTGGCTCGGCCCTGACCGGATCTTCGAGCTCTACGGCGGTACCGAAGCGCAGGCGGTCACGGTGATCACTGGGCACGAGTGGCTGGCCCACCGCGGGTCGGTCGGCCGGCCTGTTCCCGGCAGCGTGCAGATCACCGGCGACGATGGCAACGAACTGCCACCACGAGAAATGGGTGAGGTCTGGTTGCGCAACCTCAGGGCCACGCCCACATATCGGTATGTCGGCGCGGAACCTCGGGCGCGTGAGGGCGGCTGGGAGTCGCTCGGCGACATGGGCTGGCTGGACGAGGACGGGTACTTGTACCTCGGCGATCGCTCGGCCGACATGATCCTCTCTGGCGGCGCCAACATCTACCCCGCCGAGGTCGAGTCCGCGATCCAAGAGCATCCCGCCGTGCGTTCGGTGGCCGTGATCGGGCTCCCCGACGAGGACATGGGCAACGTAGTGCACGCAATCATCGAAGCCGACGCCGGATCGATCGACGCGTCCGAGCTTCGTGCGTTCCTCGCCGAACGGCTGGTGACCTACAAGCTGCCGAGGTCGTTCGAGATTGTCGATGAGGCCCTGCGCGACGATGCTGGCAAAGTGCGTCGTTCGGCACTGCGCGCCGCCAGGATCTCCGGCCTGGATTCGGCGGCGGGAACCGACGCTCACGCCCCGTGATGAAACAGGTTGCGCCAGGTCGCTGGCGATGAATTCGGGCGACACGAGTCGCTGGCCGACTGCCACCGCGGTGAGCGCGTCGATCGGTTCGTCGGCCTTGGTATCCGCAGCCCAATTGCGTTCGTCGCCGATCCGCGGACTCGCGGCGTGTTCCCATGCGAGGAGCGGGTCCTCGAGCGCCTGGAGTACGAAGCGCTCGGTCTGATCCGTTCGATCGACCTCGGCCGTGAGGACCGCTGCGCGTTGGTCGGGACTCGAGCCGCAGGCACCTCGGTGCTGACGCGACGTAGTGTCGCCGTTGTCCACCGATTGAACACGAGGCGTGCGCCACGCCAACTGCGCCGGACGTTCACAGCAAGGGAGATCTGCCAGGCCCGCGACCGACTGCTCACATCTCTGCGTCGGGTCGACGCTCCAGTTGGGACTTCGAGGATTCGACGTGCTTCGGAACGGGCGATGCGTGGGGTCCGGTCCGCGACTGCGGGCCTTCACCTGCACCAACCCGCCCGCTCAGATCCTGAGTGCCCGACATCGAAACCTTGGCGACGCCGGTAGGAATCCCACCACCGGCGCCGAGGCAGCGATGCGGATGCGCTCGACAGCGTCGGTCGCCACCGCCGACGGGGTGTGATTGCTTGACTGGGGTGATGGATTCTCGAGGGTTCGCGGGCGACGATCCGGGGACCTCGAGGATTCCGTCTACGCTCCGGCAGCCGACACCCTGGATGCACCATGGCCCACACGCTCCCTCCGCTCGATCCGCGTCCCGACCTGCCGGCCGACCAGGTCCGCGACTTCGCGCGGGACGGCCACACCGTGGTGCGCGGTCTGGCGACGCCCGAGGAGGTGGCCGCGTTCCTCCCGCCGATCGACGCGATGGTGCGCAAGGTTGCACCCCACTTCGGTGCGTTGGAGTCGCGCGACACGTACGGCAAGGCATTCCTCCAGGTGCCGAACCTGTGCATGCACGACGACGCGGCGAGGGCGTTCAGCTTCGCGCCTCGGTTCGCGAAGGTGGCCGCCGAACTGCTGCAGGTCGACGGTGTGCGGCTGTATCACGACCAGGCGCTGTTCAAGGAGCCGGGTGGCGGCCACACGCCGTGGCACCAGGACCAGAACTATTGGCCGCTCGCCACCGACCGCACCATCACGATGTGGATGCCGCTCGTCGACATCCCCGAGCACGTCGGTTCGATGACCTTCGTCGACGGCAGCCACCTGCGCCGTGCGATGGGCGACTGGATCATCGGCGACGAATCCGAGGCCGCGTACGAGTCGATGCGACACGAGCAAGGGTTCCGTACCACCACCTACGGGGCGATGAAGGCCGGTGACGCGACGTTCCACGCCGGCTGGACCCTGCATCGTGCGCCCGCCAACCCGACCGGCATGATGCGCGCCGTGATGACGATCATCTTGTTCGCCGATGGCACGCGGGTGGCGCCCATCGAGGCACCGCAGCAGGCGTTCGACCAGCAGATCTGGCTGGCGGGCGCCGAGCCCGGCACCGTGATCGACGGCCCCGGCAACCCGTTGCTCTGGCCGGTGTGACGACGATGGGTGACGACACGCGGCGGGTGGCGACACTCGTCGATCCGGCGCACGCGGCGCACGTGGTCGCTGCATCGCGCCGCGAACGCAGCGACCTCGGTGCGGCGTGGGTCGACGGCACACCACTCGGCAACGGGCGCGTTGGTGCCGTGGTGTGGGGGACGCAGACCCTGACGCTGACGGTCGACCATGCCGAGTTCTGGGACCGACGCAGCGAGGGTTCGCCGCCCACGCCGCACCCGTTCACCGACTTCCTCGCGGCGCTCGACGGCACACCGTCGGCCTGGCCCGCACAGTGGCCGGTGCACATGCCGCGGTTCGACATCGTCGCGCCCACTCGACTGCCACCGAGTCGCATCCGGCTGCACGGCCTCGGTGCGGTGACCTCGGTGGTGCACCACCTCGACACCGCAGTGCTCGAGGTGACCACCGCCACCGGCGCGTGCCGGGTGCGGGTGCTTGCCGGTGCCGATGTCGTGCTGGTCGACGGGGTGGGGCCCGTGCCCGACCTCGAGGTGCATTGGCTCAGCGAACCGGCCAACTGGGAGCAGCGCGTCGGCGGCCAGCCCGGGCTCGCGCCGCACCCCACCGCGCTCTTCGCCGACTATGAGGACGCGTTGCGCACGGCGTCGCCCACCGGCGGTTCGATCGTGCAGGCCGTCCCAGGGTCGGGCGCGGTCGCCATGGCCTGGACTCGCCGTGGCGACACCGACCGATGGCTGGTCGCCGCTGCGTTGGCGGCCGACCGCACTGCCACCCCGACCACCGTGGTCGACACCGCAACTGCGCTCTGCGACGCGGTGCTCGACGATCACGAACAACTCGTCGATGCACACGAGCGGCACTGGGCGGAGTACCACGCTCGCTCGTGGGTGTCGGTACCCGAGTCGGAGGTGCAGGCGCTGTGGTTCGCGGAGATCACCAAGCTCGGCGCGGCATTGCGGGCCGACGGTCCGCCCCTCGGGCTGCAGGGCCCGTGGTCGCCCGACGGTCGGATGCCGCCATGGGGCGGTGATCTGCACCACAACGTCAACGTGCAGCTCTCCTACGCGCCGGTGCACGTCACCAACCACGGCGAGCTGGCCGAGTCGTTGCACCGTTTCGTGCGCAACGCGCTGCCGGTGTGGCGCGACTTGTGTGCGGCGCTGTTCGGCATCGAGGGCCTCTTCGTGCCATCGGCCACCGACGACGACGGTCGTTGTCGATACGAGTGGGCAATGGTGAACCTGGCGCTGTCCTCCGGTCCGTGGCTGGCACACGTCGTGCACTCCGCATGGCTGCACTCCGGCGACGTGGCGCTGCGCGACGAGGTGGTGGTGCCGCTCATGGAAGGTGTGGCGGCGCCGTTGACGACGCTGCTCACCGAAGGCCCCGATGGCCGGCTGCACCTTCCGCGCTGTTACTCGCCGGAGCTGGTGCCCGCCGGCGGCGCAGCGTGGGGGCCGGACGCGACCATCGATCTGGCATTGCTCCGGTGGCTGTTCGACGCTCTCGCCGACGTGCTCGACGAGGGCGGTCGAGACGGCGCCGGGTGGCGCGACCGCGCCAGTCGGCTCGCCTCGTTGCCCACCGATGCGGGCACGGGAGTCATCGGCAGCGTGCTCACCGGCCGCGGCGGCGGACTGAGGGTGCGCACCGACGTGTCGCTCGACCGCAGCCATCGACACCACTCGCATCTGCTGCCGATCCACCCACTGCGGCAGATGACCGCCCACTCGGCCGATGCCCGCACTCGTCAGGTGGTCGACGCGTCCGTCGACAACCTGATGCTCGCCGGGAGTGGCGAATGGGTGGGGTTCTCGGTGCCGTGGGCCTCATCGATCGCTGCGCATGCCGGTCGCCCGGATGTGGCACTCGGGTATCTGCGCGACTACGCCGAACGCTGGGTCGGACCGTCGACGTTCCACGTGCAGTGCAGCGCACGTGGGTTGGCGCCGACGGTGTGGAATCAGCTCGGCGCAGCGATGGGCGGCGACGCGCTCAGCCTCGAAGCGGGGTTCGCGTTCGTCGCGGCGGTGTGCGATCTGCTGGTGCAGGACCACGACGGGGTGGTGCGCCTCGCGCCCGCAGTGCCGGAGGCGTGGGGTGACGTCGCGTTCGCCGGCCTCCGAGCCGCAGGTGGTTGGGAGGTGTCGGCCCGCATCGTGGACCGGGTGGTCGTCGCCGCCCGTGTGCTCGCGCATCGAGAGGGTGAGCTGGTGCTGCGCTGTCCCGGCCCCACGGGCATCGCCGAGTGGCGCCGCCGCCTGCGCGCTGGTGAGGAGTTCGCCCACACGGCTCCGGGTTGGACTGTCGGTGACATCCGGCCGCCTCGCTGAACGCCAGCGTCCGCTCGGCCGGTGTGACGGCACTCCGATGTCGACGTGAGACGAATCAGCCTCTAATGTCTCACGGATGTTGCTGCGACTCGATGCTGAGAAGTGCCAGGGCCACAACCGTTGCTACGCGTTGGCACCGGAATTGTTCGACGTGGACGACTACGGCCAGTCCGTGTTGCTCGTCGAGGGTGACGTGCCCGAGGAACTGTGGGCCAAGGCCCGCCTCGCCGTGAGCAACTGCCCCGAACACGCCATCTCGATCCTGGAGGACTGACGTGACCGACACCGTCGCATCCCCCGACCGCCCGGGCTACGTGCCCCCCACCTTCGGCGACACGCCCGAGGGCACCCACGTGTGGCAACGCGTGCCCTACAACCCCGACGACTACGGGCCGGTCGCCGACTTCGCCACCGACTTCGACCACAGCGACCCGTCGTACAACCCGAACGCCCCCGAGGTGTGGAAGCAGTTGCGCGACGCGAAGTGTCCTGTGGCGCACTCCGATCGCTACGGCGGCATGTGGGTGCCCATCACCCACGACACCGTGCACGAGATCGCGTACGACACCCAGCACTTCACCAGCCGCGCCGTGGTGGTGAGCGTCGGTCGCCCCGGCGACCTGTCGCTGCCGGCACCCATCGGCGGTGCGCCGCCCATCACCAGCGACCCGCCGTTCCACGCCATGGCCCGCCGCGTGCTCCTGCCGGCGTTCGCGCCGAAGGTGATCGAGCCGTGGGAGCCGAAGGTGCGCGAGCTGTGCGTGTCGCTGCTCGATCGCCTCGGCGATCTCACCGAGGGCGAGAGCATCATCGATGCGGCGCAGCAGTACGCGCAGCACATCCCGGTCAGCGTCATCCGGCAGATGCTCGGCTTCCCCGAGCAGGACGAAGAGCTGTTCCGCAAGTTCGTGCACGACGTGCTCGAGCGCATCGCCGAAGAGCCGGGCACCCGCGACGGCATGGACGAGCTGGGTCAGTACATCTACGACCAGATCCAGGACCACCGCGAGAACCCCCGCGACGACCTCACCAGCTATCTGATGGGCGTGCAGATCGAGGGCATCGAGATGAACGACGAGATCGTCGGTGGGATGATCATCCTGCTGCTCATCGCCGGCATCGACACCACGTGGTCGGCCATCGGTTCGTCGCTGTGGCACCTGTCCCAGCACCCCGAGGACCATCAGCGGCTGCTCGACGACCCCGACGTGATGATCTTCGCGCTCGAGGAGTTCCTGCGGGCCTATGCGCCGGTCACCATGGCGCGCATGGTCGCGGAGGACCACGACTTCCATGGCTGTCCGATGAAGAAGGACGACTGGGTGCTGTTGCCCTTCCCGGCCGCGAACCGCGATCCACACATGTTCGAGGACCCCGACAAGTTCATCGTCGATCGCCAGGAGAACCGGCACGCTGCGTTCGGGCTGGGCATCCACCGCTGCATCGGCTCGAACCTGGCGCGCCTGGAACTGAAGGTGGCCATCGAGGAGTTCGTGAAGCGGTTCCCCCGCTTCGAGCTCGCCGGCGACGTGCGCTGGAGCGTCGGTCAGATTCGCGGCCCGCGCGAGCTGCCCGTGCGCATCCTCGACATCGCCGACTGA
>SXKB01000237.1 GCA_005778215.1 Actinomycetota bacterium
GGTTGATGGCGGCGTCGGTCTGGATGAGGCCGCGGAGTGTGACGCCGGCGCTCACCTCGAGCGTGCGATCGAGCGCCGACACGATGCCCGTGGACACGGTGGGTGCGTCGCCCAGGTCGAGCGCGTTGCCGATGGCGACCACCCGGTCACCCACTCGGAACGTGGAGGAATCAGCCAGCACCAGTGGCTGCAGCCCGCTGACGTCCTGCAGTTGCAGCAGGGCCACGTCGTAGTCGCGGGACGAGCCGAGCACGACGGCCTCGTGCACCGTGCCGTCCCACAGCTTCACGGTGTAGACGGGGTTCTCCACGGCGTTGCCGAGGTCGTCGACGGCCTCCACGACGTGCGCGTTCGTGAGCATCAACCCGTCCTCGGAGATGATCACCCCCGAGCCGGCCGCAACGGGGATGACCCCGTTCTCGGTACGGCTGCCGAGGGAGATCGCCGTGACGGCGGGCTCCACCTCGTCGAGCAGTGCGTACAGGTCGAGCGAGCCGGCCTCGGCGACGCCACCGCCACCCGAGACGGCAGTGACCACCGAGCGGGACGAGTCGTCGTTGGTGAGCTGCACGGTGGCGTACGAGACACCGGCCGACAGCACGGCACACAACGCCGCCGTTCCCACCACTGCGCCACGCCGACGGGGAGGAGGACCCTGGGGGGTGATGGGCGGCGGCGGCGGTGGGAACGGCGACGAGAAAGTCGCTGCCCGGCCCCCGAGGGTGTCGACCTCTGCGGGCGCATCGTCAGGGGAGGAGACTCGGGGGTCGAGCAGCGTCATGTGGAGGATGATGCACGACCGATGCTGAGGACTCGCTGAAGGCGGCTGAAGCCGATCTTCAGCATCGAGGGAAGTGCTGCGTGACCTGCGGTGCGAGAATGTGTCCATGCGTGTACTGGTGGTCGACGACGAGGTGCGGCTCGCTGCCGCGCTGCGCCGCGGTCTCGAGGCCGAAGGCTTCACGGTCGACGTGTCGCACGACGGCAACGACGGCCTGTGGCACGCCACCGAGCACGTCTACGACGCCATCGTGCTCGACATCATGTTGCCCGGGCTGAACGGCTACCGCGTGTGCGCCGCCATCCGCGAGCGCGGCATCACCACGCCGATCCTGATGCTCACGGCCAAGGACGGCGAGTTCGACGAGGCCGAGGCACTCGACACCGGCGCCGACGACTTCCTGTCGAAGCCGTTCTCGTACGTGGTGCTCGTGGCCCGCCTGCGTGCACTGGTGCGGCGCACGCGCGGTCAGGTGAGCAACGATGTCGTGGTGGGGCCGGTGCGGCTGAACCTCGCGAGCCGGCGGTGTTTCGTGGGCGAGCGCGAGGTCACCCTCACCACCCGTGAGTTCGCGATCTTCGAGTACCTCGTCAGCCGCGTCGACGAGGTGGTGCCCAAGCGCGACATCCTCGCCAACGTGTGGGAGGACACCTACGACGGCCCGGAGAACGTGGTCGAGGTGCACGTGCACGCGCTGCGTCGCAAGCTGGAGGTCGACATCATCGAGACCATCCGCGGCGGCGGCTACCGCGTGAAGGGCGCCTGACCGTGGCGCGCCGCACGAGTTCGCTCCGGCGTCGCATCACCGTGGTCACCACGGCGGTGGTGGCGGTGGTGCTCACCGTGTCGTCGATGCTGTTCGTGGGGTGGTTGCGGTCGGCGCAGCTCGACGACGCCGATCAGTTGTTGGCCGAGCAGATCGACGTGGTCGAGGAGTTCGTCGCGAACGGCGTGGTGCCGCAGATCATCGCCCCGAAGGGCATCGACACCGTGCAGTTGCAGATCGTCGGACCCGACCGGCGCATGCTGGCCCTCACCGAGGGCCTCGCGTCCAGCGTTCGGCTCGACGTGTTCATCCCGCCGCCCGTGGGTTCGCAGGAGTCGCGCACCACGAAGGCGTCGGAGCTGGGTGCGGAGGGCAACGACCGCTACCGAGTGATGGCCCGCACCGTGCCGTACGGCAAGGACTGGGTGGCCATCTACGGCGCCACGCCGTTGCGGAACGCCGACCAGGTGGTGCGCACGGTGGTGCTCGGCCTGTCGGTGATGGTGCCCATCCTCGTGCTGTTGGCGGGCCTGGCCGCCTGGGTGCTCATCGGTCGAGCGCTTCGCCCGGTGGAGACGATGCGGCGCGAGGTGGAGGCCATCCGCGGCACAGGGGCGGACCAACGGCTCTCACCCGACCAACGCGCGGCCGAGCTCGACGGGTTGGCGGCGACGATGAACGATCTGCTCGAACGCCTCAGTGAGTCGGAGGCCATCCGTCGACAGTTCATGGCCGATGCCTCCCACGAGTGGCGCAGCCCGCTGGCGTCGGCGCGCACGATGCTGGAAGTGGGGCTCGCCTATCCCGATCGCACCGACTGGCCGGGCACGGCCGAGGAGGTGATGGTGGAGGTGGAGCGGCTCGAGGGGCTGGCGGGCGAACTGCTCGCGCTGGCTCGGGCCGAAGGGGGCGAGCGGGCACTGGTGCTCGAACCCATCGACCTCGCCGCGCTCGTGGAGGCCGAGGTGCAGCGCTCGAACGATGCGCGCGTCACCGTGCATGCGCCGGGACCCGTGCCCGTGAACGCCGACCGGGCGCTGCTGGTGCGCGCGGTGCGCAACGTGCTCGACAACGCGCGTCGCCACGCCGAGACCAAGGTGACCGTGAACGTGGGTGGCGGTGAGCGGGCGTCGATGCAGGTGTACAACGACGGCGAGGAGATCACCGACGAGCAGCGCGAGTACATCTTCGAGCCGTTCACCCGGCTCGACGGGGCGCGCACACGCGACGAGGGCGGGGCCGGACTCGGTCTCTCGATCGCTCGGCGCATCGCCGAGGTGCACGGCGGCTCGTTGGAAGTGGTCGATGTCACCCATGGCGCCGCCTTCCTGCTCACCCTCCCCGCCGCCACCACCGACTGACCCCTGACGCCTGACGCCTGTCGTCACCGCACTCGAGTGGCAGGATGCGGGGCGTGAGCGACCCGACGATCCTGATCGAACGGCACGGCGCGCGTGTCGACATCGTGCTCCACCGGCCCGAGCGGAAGAACGCCGTCGTCCAGCAGATGGCGGTCGAGCTGCGGGACGCGTTGCACACGGTGGGCGACGACCCGTCGGTGGCGTGCATCGTGCTGCGCGGCTCGGGCGGGGCGTTCTGCTCGGGGATGGACCTGAAGGCCGCCGGCGCCGACCTGCAGGCCGAGCCGGTGACGGCCTGGGTGGAGGTGCACACCGCGATCTATCGCTGCCCGGTGCCCATCGTGGTGGCGCTCGAGCGGTTCGCCATCAATGCCGGCGCCGCGCTGGTGTTGGCCGCCAACGTGGTGGTGGCCGGCGAATCGTCGTTCCTCCAGGTGTCGGAGATGGCGATGGGTGTGCCGGCGCCGATGTGCCAGGCCTGGCTGCACCTCCGACACTCGCCCGCCGTCGCCGATCGCGTGACCTTGCTCACCGACCGCATCCCGGCGGCCGAGAGTCTGCGGCTCGGGCTCGTCAGCGAGGTGGTGGCCGACGACCAGGTGGTGGCCCGCGCACACGAGCTGGCCGACCGCATCGCCGCCTACCCTGCCTCGGGTCGCGCCGGCGTGGCCGCAGTGTGGCGCGATCTGCGCGGCACCCTCGACGATCCCGATGCGTGGTTCACCGCGCTGGCCGCTGGGCACCGGCGGTGAACGTTCCTCTCGACCCGGCGGCGTTTCGTGCGCACGTGCAGCGGTTCTTCGCCGAGCTTCCCGCGCTGCTCGCCGCCGACCCACCGATCGGTGACGACGATCCGCGCCTCGTCACCCGGGCACGCACCTGGCGTGCCGCGTTGTACGACGCCGGCCTCGCCGGCTTCGGGTACCCGGTGGAGGCCGGCGGTCTGGGTGACCAGCTCGAGCTGCAGCGCATCTACCAGGAGGAGAGCCGTGGGCGCGTGCCGACGGTGGAGTCGGTGTTCGGCATCGGGATCGGGATGGCGTTGCCCGTCATCCGCGACCACTGCCCTCCCGCCTTGCAGCAGCGGTTCCTCCGCACCGGCCTGCGGGGCGACGAGAGCTGGTGCCAGCTGTACTCCGAGCCGAATGCCGGCTCCGA
>SXKB01000238.1 GCA_005778215.1 Actinomycetota bacterium
CATACGTCGTACGCGGTGCCGACCTACTACGGGCTGGCCCCGGCGGAGGCGGCGGCGAATCTGGCCCGATTTGACGGCGTTCGGTTCGGCGTCCGCTTGGGCGGCGATACTGACGTCACCGCGATGTACCGGGCCACCCGGGGCCACGGATTCGGCGCCGAGGTCCAGAGGCGGATTCTGATCGGCACCTATGTCCTGAGCGCCGGCTACTACGACGCCTACTACGGCAAGGCCCTGAAGGTGCGCCGCCTCATCCACGACGACTTCGAGCGGGCCTATCAGCACGCCGACGTGCTGCTCACCCCCACGTCCCCGAGCGTGGCGTTCGAGTTCGGCAGCAAGGGCGACAACCCGCTGGCGATGTACCTGTGCGACACGTACACCATCCCCACCAACCTGGCCGGCCATCCGGGCATGAGCGTGCCGTACGGCACGGGTGCCCATGGCCTGCCCGTGGGTGTGCAGGTGTTGGCCGGCACGCTGCAGGAACCGACGATGTTCCGGGCCGCCGCCGCACTCGAGAGGAGCCTGGCATGAGCGAGTACGACGGCCTCCCTGGCGACTGGGAGCTCGTGGTGGGCCTCGAGGTCCACGTCGAGCTCGCCACGAACACGAAGATGTTCTCGGCCAGTCCCAACCGTTTCGGCGACGAACCGAACACCAACATCGATCCGGTCACGCTCGGTCTGCCCGGCGCGTTGCCGGTGCTGAACGAGCAGGCAGTCGAGCTGGCCATGCGCATCGGCCTGGCACTGAACTGCACCATCCAGCCGTGCACGTTCCACCGCAAGAACTACTTCTACCCCGACATGCCGAAGGCGTACCAGGTCAGCCAGTACGACCAGCCGCTCAACATCGACGGGTACCTCGACCTCCCGGGTGGCCGCCGCATCGGCATCGAGCGCGCCCACCTGGAGGAGGACGCGGGCAAGAGCACGCACGTCGGTGGCACCGGCGGCCGCGTGCACGGTGCCGATCACTCGCTGCTCGACCTGAATCGTGCGGGCGTGCCGTTGGTGGAGATCGTCGGCCGTCCCGACATCCGCAACGCCGAGGAGGCTCGCCAGTACGTCAACGAGCTGCGCGCCATCCTCGTGGCCATCGGAGCCAGCGACGCCAAGAGGGAGGAGGGATCGCTGCGCGTCGACGCCAACGTCAGCGTGCGCAAGCCCGGTGAGCCGCTCGGTACTCGCTGCGAGATCAAGAACGTCAACAGCGTGCGGTCGCTCGGCCGGGCCATCGAGTACGAAGCGCGACGCCAGATCGATCTGCTCGAGAGCGGCGACAAGGTGCGCCAGGAGACCCGCCACTGGGACGAGACCGACGGTCGCACCCACACCCTCCGTGTGAAGGAGGACGCCGACGACTACCGCTACTTCCTCGAGCCCGACCTGGTGCCGGTGGTGCCCTCGCACGAGTGGATCCAGCGGGTGCACGCGGCGATGCCGCCGCTGCCCGCTGCCCGTCGCGAACACCTCGCGGTCACCACGGGCCAGGCGGCCACCAGCGAGGCCGTGATGAGCGTGGTCGAGCGCGGCCAGGACCACTACGTCCTCGCCGTCGGCCACCTCGGCGGCGACGCGGCGCGGGCCCTGGTGTACGTGAAGGAAGCGTTCGCCGACCTCGGCCCCGATCCGGCCGTGCCGGCCATCGACATCGCCGGGCTCACCCGCCTGGAGGTGGAGGGCACGATCACCGCCACCCAGGCGAAGGCCATCCTCGCCGAGCTCATCGCCAACGGCGGTGGCGACGCCGCCGCCATCGCCGCCGCGAAGGGGTTCGAGGCCATCGACACGAGTGCGCTCGAGGCGGTGGTCGACCAGGCCATCGCCGATCAGCCCGATGCGTGGGCGAAGTTCTGCGCGGGCGACGGCAAGGCGATGGGTGCCATCGTCGGCGCCGTGATGAAGGCCACGCAGGGCAAGGCCGACGGCAAGATCGTCACCGCATTGCTCAACCAGAAGAAGGGTTGAACTCGGTCACATGTCACACCCTGCGGACGGCGGGGGTCGGCGGGGTCGCTTGTACGTTCCGGGTTCTTGAAGAACACACGTACCCCCCGCACCCTCCGCACGCTCACCATCGCCGCCGCACTCGCGGTCACGATGGCCGCCTGCGGTTCCAACGACACCACCGAAGAGGCCGGCAGCGACACCACGGCCGCCGCGTCGGAGACCACGGCCGCTGCCTCGGACACCACCGCGGCTGCGGGTGAGACCCCGACGGTCGACGCCCTCACGGTCGAGAGCGGCTTCGCCAGCGGCGTCAGCAGCCTCGGCACCCGGTTCACCTCGGCGGGCGCCGTCGTCACCAACACGTCGGCGCAGCTCGCCTGTCG
Source organism: Actinomycetota bacterium (assembly GCA_005778215.1). GTDB lineage: Bacteria > Actinomycetota > Acidimicrobiia > Acidimicrobiales > Ilumatobacteraceae > UBA668. The sequence continues at coordinate 2,339 of SXKB01000238.1, forward strand.
TGTGAAGGTGGAGTTCGCCCTCCTCGACGCGGCGGGTACGGTGCTCGACACCAAGTCGGAGACCGTGCCGTTCGTCGCGGCCGGCGCAGCCGTGTCCGTCGCCCCCAGCGGTCTCGGCGGCAACCGTCCGGAGGAGCCCGCCTCGGTGGAGGTCACCGTGGTCGAGGCCGAGGCCTTCACCACCGCTGCCACCTGTGAGGGCGGCATCGTGCAGGGTCTCGCACTCGAGACCGCCGACGTCACCGTCGACGCGCTCACCTACATCCGTGGCACCGTCACCAACGGCACCGACACCGCCGCAGAGACGACCCTGGTCGACTGCGTGCTGCGCGATGCTGCCGGCGCCATCGTGGGCGGCGACAAGACCGTCGTCCGCGACGCCGTCGACGCCGGCGCGTCGGCCGAGTTCAAGGTGCGCATGCTGTGGGCACCCGACACGGCCGCCACGGCCGAGTGCACCGCCATCGCCTGATCCGAGTCGCGCGGCCGGTGAGGTCGCCGAGCCACCCATGGAGCGGCGACCTCACCGAACCGGTTGGGCACGATCGTGCACGACCGACGTTGGAACGCGGTGAGACGCGTTCGGGAGCCGGGTGAGAACTACAGCTCGCCGGCAGCCACCAGGGCGAGCGCCGAGCGGCACGTGCGGTGGAACGCATCGGCGGCCATCTGCAGGTGCTCGTCGGGGGTGTCCTCCTCCTTGGTGTGGCTGAGGCCGGCGATCGAGCTCGAGAAGATCATCACGGTGGGGATCTCGCGGGCCACTTCGCTCGCGTCGTGCAGCGCCCCGCTCGGCAGTTCCACGTCGTGGCCCTCCACCTCGCGTACCGCCCGTCGTGCGGCGTCGAGCAGCTTCGGATGGAACGGCATCGGTGGGATGCGGAAGATGTGCTCCCACTCGATGGTGCAGCCCTCCGCCTCGGCAGCCGCTGCGGCGGCCTCGTGTGCCTCGTCGAACATGGCCTGCAATGCGGCGGCGTCGATGTGGCGCATGTCCATCGTGATGCGCGTCTCGCCGGCAACGGCGGTGACCACGCCCGGCCAGCACTGCGCATGCCCGACGGTGGTGACGCCGGCATGGCGTTCGCCGATCTCGGCGATCGCGAGCGCGAAGCGCGCCGCGGCACGGAAGCTGTCGCGGCGCATCTCCATCGGCATCGTGCCGGCGTGCGCGGCCTGGCCGCGGAAGATCAGTCGCTCGCGCTCGATGCCCTTGGTACCCGTGACCGTGCAGATGCCGAGACCCTTCTCCTCCAGGATTGGGCCCTGCTCGATGTGCACTTCCACGTAGGCCTTCACGTCGGCCATGCGCGTGCGGGCACCATCGAGGTTGTCGATGTCGACGCCGTGCTGGGCGAGGATCTCGGGCAGCTTCGCGCCCTCCTTGTCGGTGAGCCCGCGCAGCACCTCGATGTCGAGCGTGCCCATGCATGCGGCCGAGCCGAACAGGCTGCGGCTGAACCGTGCACCCTCCTCGTCGGCCCAGTCGACCAACGCCACCGTGATGGGCGGTGTGCCCTCGGCGGCGATCGCGCGCAGCAGCTCCACGCCGGCCATCACGCCGAGCGCGCCGTCGAGCCACCCGCCCTTCGGCACGCTGTCGAGGTGCGAGCCGACCAGCAACGTGTCGGGCCGCTCGCCGCGCAGCACGGCCCACAGGTTGCCGGCCTCGTCCTCGTCGATCTCGACGGGCAGCGTGGCCAGCGACTCGCGGAAGAACGCGCGTGCCTGCAGCCAGTCGGGGGTCCAGGCCAGACGGCGGCTGCCCTCAGGGCCACCGGTGCGGTGTGCGAGTTCGCGGAGGTCGGCGACGACGCGGGCGGGATCGTAGGCGGTCATGCCCACGACACTATTCAGGCGCGGCGTGTCAGGCCATCGACGAGGCGAGGGCCTGCTGCTGCTTCAACCAACGGGTGGCGTCGTCGATGGCCATCGGCCGTGCGATGTGGAAGCCCTGCGCCCAGTGGCAGCCGAGCTCGCGCAGCAGCAGCAGCTTCTGCTCGGTGTCGACCCCTTCGGCCACCACCTTCAGGCCCATCGAGTCGCCGAGGCGCAGCAGCAGTTCCACGATGGTGCGGTCGAGCCGGTCGTCGACCATGCCGTTCACGAAGATCTGGTCGATCTTCAACGCGTCGACGGTGAGGCGGTGCAGGTAGCTCATCGACGAGTAGCCGGTGCCGAAGTCGTCGATGGCCACGTTGACGCCCTGGGCGCGCAGGTCGTCGACCACCACGATGCTGCGGTACACGTCGGCCATCAGGTGGGTCTCGGTGATCTCGAGATCGATGAGGCTCGGGTCGACCTTGGCTCGTCGGCACAGCTCGTCGAGCAGCGGTGCGAGGTTGCCCTCCACGATGTGGCGACCGGAGATGTTGATCGCCAACCGCATGCCGGCCGTGACCGGGTCGATGCGCCAGTCGCGCAGGATGGCCACCGACTGCTCGAGCACCCAGGTCTCGAGGTCGACGATGACGCCCGTGCGCTCGGCGATGGGGATGAACTCGGCCGGGCCGATCTCACCGATGCCGGGGCGGTGCCAGCGCAACAGCACCTCGGCACCGATGGGGTGCGAGGTGGCGACGTCGATGATGGGTTGCAGTCGCAGCGAGAACTGCCGCTCGGCCAACCCGTGCCGCATGGTGAGCGCCATCTCGGCGCGCTCCTCGATGACCTCGGAGAGCCGTTCGTCGAACGCCTCCACCCGGCCTCGGCCGCGCTCCTTCGCGTGGTACACCGCGGTGTCGGCCTGGGCGATGCAGGTGAGTGGGTCGCGGTGCCCGTCGATCATCGACACGCCGGCACTGGCCGAGAGCGTGAACATCTGCCCCTTCGAACCGGTGCAGGGCGCCGACATCACTTCGATCAGCCCGTGGGCCTTGGCGGTCACGGCCGGCAACGACTCGGCGCGTTCGATGAGCACCAGGAACTCGTCGCCCCCGATGCGCGCCACCACGTCGTTCGGGCATGCGTCGCGCACCCGGTCGGAGATCTCGGTGAGGATGCGATCGCCTTCGGCATGCCCCTGCGTGTCGTTCACGCTCTTGAAGCCGTCGAGGTCGAGGAAGATGATGGCGCCGGGTTCGTCGCTCTGGCGGGCCTGCATCGCGATGATGGCAAGGTGCTCGAGCGCGGCAGTGCGGTTCGACAAGCCGGTGAGGGCGTCGGTGCGGGCCTGCACGTTCGCCGCGGCCTCCGACGCGTGCAGCTGCGCGGTGACGGTGGCCAGGTGGCTCACCGAGCGGCGCACCGTGTCACCCAGCGGGCCGGGCAACGGCTGGTCGACCTTCGTCTCGCCACGGGCGAGACGATCGAGCTGCGACTCGTAGGCCTGCAGGGTGCTGACCATGTCGTTGAACGCCCGGGTGACCACGCGCAGGTCGGTGGGTCCCGACGGCTTCACCGGTGGGAGGTGCAGATCGCCCTGCTGCACACGCCGCGACTGGCGCATCAGCCGCCCCAGCGGCCGGAGGATGGAGCGCATCAACAACACCAGCAGCAACAGGCTGACGGCCATGGTGGCGATCATCACCGCGAGTGCCACGTGCTTGGCCTGCGCCGCGTCGTCGCCCAGTGCGCCGGCGAGGGCGACCTCCTGGGCGAAGAAGTCGTGGGCGTAGTCCTGGGTGTCGTCGAGCCGGGCCTCGGAGGCGCCGAGATGGGTGCTCACCAACGTGACGTCGGTGGGATCGGTGACCAGGTACGGAGGGCCGGCGAGCGCCGCCCCGTTCACGGCCGTGATGAACTGGCTCTGCGTGGCACTGACGGCGGTGAACGACCCCTTGCCACGGAGTTCGTCGACGGTGGGCACCCGCTCGGGGTCGACGAGTTGCTTCAGCTGGTGCAGCGATGCGTCGAACGCGCCGTTCTCCTCCACCATCTGCATCAGCGCATCCTGCGGGTCGCCGTTCACCGAGCTGGAGGCAGCGAACCACAGCGCCAACGAGCCGTGCTGGAGCGCCGACACCATCTGGTCGGTGGCGGCGCTGATGGCGATCAGTTCACCGCTGTCGGCCGACCAACGGACGTCGTGGCTGATGGCCGCGAGCAGCGCGGCCAGGTCGTCGAGCATCGTGGTGGCCATGCCGCCCACCACGGCTCCGGAGAGCGCGTCGGGGGTGTCGGTGAACTGTGTGCGCAGGTCGGCGATCTCGGTCTGCAGATCGGCAGCGGTGTCGGCCACGTCGATGCCGCCGCTCAGCACCACGCCCTCACCCATCTCCTTCAGTTCCTGGAGGCATTCGTCGACCTTGGCCATCGCGTCGTCGCGGACCTGCGTGTAGTCGATGCCCGTGACGGCCTCGAGGGTGGTCAGGTCGTAGCCCTTGTTGCGCATGATGACCAGGCTGTTGGTGACCGTGAGTTCCTTCGACATCGGCACGATCAGGTTCGCGGCGCTGTGCTGCAGTTCGGTGAGCGACTTCACCTGTGCGGCAGCGGCGGCGTCGTTGCGTGCGCCACGCAGGTCGCGCCAGGCCAGCAGCTGCAGTCCGAGCATCGGGACGAGCACCACGAGCAGCACCCTGAAGGTGAGCGACCGCGGGCCGAATCGGCCGACGCGGGACGAGGGCCCTGGTTCCCGTTCCACGAGGTCACCGTAGTCCTTCGCTGGTCGTCCACCGGAGCAGCCGGGTAGTTTGCAGGCATGACTCAGGACGGAACCCCTGTCGACGTGAAGCCCCGTAGCCGCGACGTCACCGACGGCCCGCAGAAGGCGCCGGCGCGCGCCATGCTCCGCGCCATCGGCATGACCTCCGACGACTGGACGAAGCCCCAGGTGGGCATCGCCAACGCGTGGAACGAGGTGACGCCCTGCAACATGACGTTGCGCAAGCTGGCCGAGCATGCCAAGGACGGGGTGCGCGCCCGCGGCGGGTTCCCCATGGAGTTCGGCACCATCACGGTGAGCGACGGCATCAGCATGGGCCACGAGGGCATGCGCGCCTCGCTCGTGAGCCGTGAGGTCATCACCGACTCGGTGGAGACCGTCATGCACGGCGAGCGCCTCGACGGTTTCATCGGTCTCGCCGGGTGCGACAAGAGCATCCCGGCCATGCTGATGGCCGCTGCTCGGCTCGACCTGCCCAGTGTGTTCGTCTACAACGGCAGCATCATGCCGGGCCATCACAACGGCAAGGCGCTCGACATCACCAGCGTGTTCGAGGCGGTCGGCGCTCACGCAGCCGGCACCATCGACGACGCCGAACTGTTGGCCATCGAGGAGAAGGCCTGCCCCGGTGAGGGTGCGTGCGGTGGCATGTTCACCGCGAACACGATGAGCTCCATCGCCGAGGCCATCGGCATGTCGCTGCCCGGCACCGCGTCGCCGCCCGCCATCGATGGTCGCCGCGAGAGCGATGCACGCATGGCCGGCGAAGCCGTGGTGAACCTGCTGCGCCTGGGCATCACGCCGCGCATGATCATGACCAAGAAGGCGTTCGAGAACGCCATCGCCGTCACGTCGGCGCTCGGCGGCAGCACCAATGCCGTGCTGCACCTGCTGGCCATCGCGAACGAGGCCGGTGTCGAGCTCGAGCTCGACGACTTCAACCGCATCGCCGCGAAGGTGCCGCACATCGCCGACATGAAGCCGGGCGGCCAGTTCCACATGAGCGACCTCGACCGCGTGGGTGGCGTGCCGGTGGTGCTGAAGATGCTGCTCGATGCCGGTCTGCTGCACGGCGACTGCATCACCGTCACCGGCAAGACCATGGCCGAGAACCTGGCCGACATCGATCCGCCCGCTCCCGACGGTGTGGTGGTGCACCCGCTGTCGAAGCCCATCCACGAGGAGGGTGGCATCGTCATCCTCACCGGCTCGCTCGCGCCGAAGGGTGCGGTCGTCAAGGTGGCCGGCCTCACGCAGGAGCAGAAGGAGTTCACCGGCACCGCCCGGCCAATGGCGGACCCGCGCTCTGGGCCGCCTGGCCCAGGTCCTCGGCCCCCGCCAGCAGGTCGCGGGCCCGGCGCGCCGCCTCCTCACCGGCGGCGGTGAGGATCACGCCCGAGCGGGCGCGGTCGACCACCGGCGC
>SXKB01000239.1 GCA_005778215.1 Actinomycetota bacterium
CGTCTGCTCACCGAACTGCTGCACGATGTACGCAACGATCTCGTCGTCGCTGCTCACCCCGGCAGCCACCTGCGCCTTCACCTCGGAACGGATGGCGGCCGACGCAGGGTTCGCGCTCTCGTAGACGGTCTCGCCGTCACAGACCGGGCAGGCGATGCGCTGCGTGATGAGCTCGACGCGCTCCTCGGGCGTGAGCGGACCCGAGTCCTTCGCCGTGCCGTACGCGAGGAAACACGCGAGCACCAGGAACAGGGCCAGCCAGCCGGGCCAGCACTTCCACTTCGAACGACTACTCATGCGCCTGCGTACATCTCTCGTTGCTGTTGCACCAACCGCGACAGCGTGTCGGCATCGATCTGGCCCGCCCAGCGCAGCACCACGGTGCCGTCGGGGGCGATGATGAACGTCTCGGGCACCAGCGCCACGCCGAACGCCACGTTGGTGGTGCCCTCGTCGTCGCGCACGATGGGCCAGTCACCGCCGCGGGTGAGGAAGAACTGCTTCACGTCGTCGATGTCGTCGTTGATCTGCAGCATCGTGTACAGCTCGGCGCCGTCGGCGCCGAACGTCTTCTGCTGCTCGGCGAACTCCACGAGCGCTGGGTGCTCGGCGCGACACGGCGCGCAGGTGCTGTTGAAGAAGTTGATGACCACCCAGCTGCCCTTGCGCCGGGCCAGATCGAACGGCTCATCGTCGAGCGTGGTGCTGCGCACCGTGGGCGCGGCGCGTCCGAGCAGCGGGCTGTCGATGATGCCGACCTCGTCGTCGGGCCCCGAACTGCCGCTGGCGAGCACGAAGAACAACGCCGCCATCACCACGGCGACGGCCAGCACCACGAACGGTGCAACACGTCGTGGCGGGGAGGCCGGAGTGTCGACGGTGGTCGGTTCAGTCACGTGCCACCTCCTCGGTCGCGGCAGCCGACGGCTCGGCGGTGACCGGCTCGTCGAGCGGCACCGGTGCCGACACCGGATCGGTGGGCTTGCGGCGGTGCTTGCCGGGGAAGGCCGACAGCACCGTGCCGACACCGCACAGCAGACCGCCGATCCAGATCCACACGATCATCGGCTTGATGAAGATCTTCAGCTTCGCCACGCCGGTGCTGGGCTTCGAGCCGTTCTCGAGCGTGAGGTAGATGTCCTTCAGCACGCCCGTCTTCACGCTGGGCGTGGCGATGTCCATGCCCTGCGCCGTGAACTTGCTGATGGCCGGCGCGTACGCCTGGCCACCGTCGATGGCCACCAGTGCCTTGATGCCCACCGACGTGGGCGTCTCGAAACTCACCACGTCCTCGAGCGTGAACGTGTGGCCCGCGAACTCGACGGTGTCGCCCGTGTTCATCGTGAACTCGCCGGCCTTCGTGAAGCTGTTGGAGGCGGTGAGACCGACGGCGATGAGGATGATGCCGATGTGCACCACCATGCCGCCGTTGGCCCGACCCAGCAGCCCGCGGTAGCCCTGGCGACGGGTGGCCAGCACCAACTGGCGCAGCGCCGAACCGCCGGCGAACCCGGCGAGCGTGAAGGCCAGCAACGGCATGAACCCGGTGGCACCGAGCAGCACCGACAACACCAACGTGGCGGCGCCGCACCACAGCGGCCAGTACAACCGGTCGCGCAGCAGTTCGAGGCTGGCCTTGCGCCACGGCAGCACCGGGGCCACCGCCATCAGGAACAGCAGCACCAGGCCGATGGGCTTCGACATCGTGTCGAAGAACGGTGAGCCGACGGCGATCTGCCGGTCGTCCTTGGCCTCCACGATGAGCGGGAACACGGTGCCCAGCAGGATGATGAACGCGAACAGCGTGAACAGCACGTTGTTCGCGAGGAACGCACCCTCGCGGGAGATGGGCGAGTCGATGGCACCGGGTGACCGGAGCCGGTCGCCACGCCAGGCGATGAGCGCCAGCGACGTGACCACGATGACACCGAACGCACCGAGCAGATACGGGCCGATGGTGCCGTCGCTGAACGCGTGCACGCTGTTGATGACACCCGAGCGGGTGAGGAACGTGCCGAGGATGGTGAGCGAGAACGTGGCCACCAACAGGCTGATGTTCCACACGCGCAACATGCCGCGACGTTCCTGCACCAACACCGAGTGGATGTACGCGGTGCCCGTGAGCCACGGCAGGAAACTCGCGTTCTCGACCGGGTCCCACGCCCACACGCCGCCCCAGCCGAGCACCTCGTAGCTCCACCAACTGCCCAGCACGATGCCGAGCGTGAGGAAGCCCCACGAGAACAGCGCCCAGCGGCGGGTCTCCATCAACCAGCCCTCGCCCACGCGACCGGTGATGAGCGCCGCGATGGCGAACGCGAACGGCACGGTGAAACCGACGTAGCCGAGGTACAGGATGGGCGGGTGGAACAGCACGAGCACGTGGTTCTGCAGCAGCGGGTTCGGACCCTTGCAGCACCGCTCGAAGTTGGGCACGCCACCCGGCGCGAATGCATCGGTGGGGCCGAGCGCAAGGAAGAAGAAGAACGCGGTGACGAGCAGCATCACCACGAGCGCCCACGCCACCAGCGGGTCGGCCATGCGAGTGCGGTAGCGGCGAGCGACGATGAACGTGTAGATGGCCAGCATCAGCAGCCACAGCAGGATGCTGCCCTCCAGCGCGCTCCACAGGGCCGTGAAGTTGAACAGCGGCGGGGTGTCGTACGAACCCACCTTCTGCACGTAGAGGATGCTCCAGTCGCGGGTGATGAGCGCACGCTGCATCACCACCACGGCCAGCACGGCGCCGAACAGCGCCACCATCACATAGGCCTGCACGGTGCGCACCAGACGCTGGTCGCGCAGCAACGTGGCCGTGGCCAGCGCGCCGGCGCCGAACACCGACGCAGCCAGGCCGATGATGAGTGCGGAATGGCCGAAGAGGCCGTTCACCCCTTCTGCGAGCACGCCGCGGCCTCCGCGTTGGACTGTTCGAGTCGGTCGGCGTTCTCGGCGTCGTACTCGTTGTCGTGCTTCACGATGACCTCGTCACCGAGGAATACGACACCGTCGCCCTCGTCGACGGCCTGGCCACGCACGACCACCGGGATGCACTCCTGGAAGATGCCGCTCGGCTGGCTGCCGACGCTGATCGGCATCTCCTTGCCGTTGTAGGCGATGACGAAGCTGTACTCGGCCGCGGTCTGTTCGACCGAACCCTCCTGCACCACACCCTGGATGCGGATGTTGCGACCGACGTCGCAGCCGTCCTTCACCCCGACCTCGTCGACGTTGCAGTAGTAGTCGACGGCGTTGTTGAGGAACATGACCACCATCACGCCGCCGCCGACCAACACCAGGCCCAGCACCGACATGGCCAGCCACGGCCGCTTGCGCTTGCGTCCCTGTGCGGTGGGGACCACCTCGCGGGGGCTCAGGTCCACGGGCGGTCCTCCTCGCGGACCTGCGGCGCGATCTTGCGCGCCCGGGCGAGCAGTCGCCACACGTAGAGGCCGATGCCGCCCAGTGTGATGACGTAACTGGCGATGACGTAGGGCGCCTGATCGCTGGTGCTCATGACGGCGAACATCAGACCTGTGCTCCTTCTGCACGACGTTCGGCGAGTGCCACGTCGAGGCCCTGGTCGTCGAGTGCGTCCTCCATGGCCAGCACACGCTGACGGTGCAGCAACAGCCACACATACAGCAACGTGAAGGCGATGAGGCCGACGAAGAGACTGAACAGCATCAGCCCGGACAGCTTGCCCTCGGCGACGCTCTCCTGCTGGTGCAGCGGACGCCACCACTTCACGCTGAAGTGCACGAGCGGCACCTCCAGCACGGCCAGCAGGGCGATGATGGCGCTGCGCCGGGCACGCTGCTGATGGGTGCCACCGAGGTTGCGCACCGCCAGATAGCCGATGTAGGTGACGAACAGGAACGCCGTGGTGGTGAGCCGCGAGTCCCAGGTCCAGAAGATGCCCCACGAGATGCGCCCCCACAGGCTGCCGGTCACGAGCGTGATGCCCATGAACAGCACACCGATCTCGGCGCTGGCGCCCGCGATGCGGTCCCAGGTGAGGCTGCGGGTTCGCTTGAACAGGTAGGCAGCACTGGCGATGCCGGTGACGATGAACGCCAGGTACGCCAACCACGCCGTGGGCACGTGGATGTAGAGGATGCGGACGCCGGCCTTCTGCTTCTCGTCGTTCGGCGACAGGAACAGGCCGAACAGCACCAGCCAGGCCAGGCCCAGGAGGACCGCGGCGCCCAGCACCCGGGTGAACCGGGTGCCCGTGGGCCGAGCGTCGGTCGTACGGCCGGGCGAGGGGGTGGGAGTGGGAGTCATGTGGGCCTATTCGTCGATGAGCGATCCGAAAGCGAGCGTGCCGCCGAGCCCGAACAGTGCCGCGAACAGCAGGAGCAGACCGACC
>SXKB01000240.1 GCA_005778215.1 Actinomycetota bacterium
GATAGCCGTTCGGCTCCGGTGGGAAGCGGGTCTGCACCCTGCCGCCGAACGTGCCCTGCTCGTTGTCGGCCTTCACGAGGTCGCGGATGAAGTTCGCGGCGGCCGGCGTGACGGGGGGAGTGGTGTCGGTCATCGTGGGGTGCTTCCTGCGTGCAGTCGACCGATGACGGTACCGCCTACCATCGCCCCCGTGCCATCTCGATTCGTCGTCCCGGTGCGCAAACGCGATGTGGAGCTGGGCACCAGCTTCATGGTGATGCCGTTCCGCCTCACCATCCGCGTCATCGTGCTGGCGATCATCACCATCACGCTCGACAACCTGCTGCAGGACCGGTACGACCACCTGCCGAAGTACATCCGCATGTCGGCCGACGACGCGAAGACCGTGCTCGCCACGCTGGCCGGCGGCTCCATCACCGTGGTGGCCCTCGTCGTCTCGCTGATGATGGTGGTGCTGTCGTTGGTGGCGGCCAACTTCGGCCCGCGCATCATCCTCAACTTCGTGCGCCGGCGCACCACCCAGACCGCGATCGGTTCGTTCGTGGCGGTGTTCGTGTACTCGCTGGTCACGCTGGCCACCGTGTTCAGCGGGGCCGGGGAGGACTTCGCGCCGGTCATCTCCACGTGGACCGCGGTGGTGATCGTGCTCCTCGCCACTGCGCTGTTGGTGCTGTTCATCGAGGACATCAGCCGTTCCATCCAGGTGGGCAACATGCTCACCGAGATCGCCACCGATCTCACCGCCGCCATCGCTCGGCAGCGCGAGCTGGCCCGCCGCGCCGTGTCGTCGACCGCGCTCGACGTCGACACCACGACGTGGGTGCCCGTGAACTCCCGGTTCACCGGGTACGTGCAGCGCATCGACTTCGACGCGCTCATCGAGGTGGCGCGCCGCAACGACTGCGTGATCCGCCTCGAGCACCGCTCCGGGGCGTTCCTCAACACCGGACGGCCGATGGCCGTGGTGAGCCGCCCGCTCTCGCCCGGCGACGAGGACCTCGTGCGCGCCGCCATCATCCGTGGCAGCCATCGCACCATGGAACAGGACCTCGAGTACGCGATCGCGCAGTACGTGGAGATCGCGCTGCGTGCCATGTCACCGGCGGTGAACGATCCGGCCACCACCATTTCGTGCATCGACTGGATCGGCGATGCGTTGCTGGCGCTGGCGGAGGAGCCGATCGGCACCGCAGCCTTCGCCGACGCCTCGGGCGCCACGCGCGTGCTGGTGCCCGCCAACTCGCTGTGCCGCGTGATCGCTGCCGGGTTCAACGAGATCCGCCAGCACGCGTGCGGTGCGCCGGCCGTGGCGATCCGGATGCTGCTCACCATCGCAAAGGTGGTGCCGGCAGTGAGTGAGCGCGACGCGCTCGACGAACTCGAGTCGCAGGCCGAAGCCATCACGTTCGCCGCGACGGCGGCCGCCGTGGTGCAGCGCGATCGAGACGACATCCTCGCGGCGCGCGCCAAGGTGACCGCGGCGCTCGCCGCCGCACCCGATGACCAGCCACCGAACGACGCTCCCTAAGCTGATGCGATGGTGAGCAACCGCGAACGGTGGGAGGCCGAGTTCGGATCGTCGCGGCTGCGGGGCACCGACGCCACCACGATGTCGGGCATCCCGGTCGAGCCGGTGTACGGGCCCGACGACGGCGAGTTCCCCGGTCAGTACCCGTACACGCGTGGCCCCTACGCGTCGATGTACCGGTCGAAGCTCTGGACGATGCGCATGTTCGCCGGCTTCGGTACCGCCGACGACACGAACTGGCGGTTCAAGGAGATCATCAAGGCCGGTGGCGACGGGCTGTCGACGGCGTTCGACATGCCCACGTTGCTCGGCCTCGACAGCGACCATCCGATGTCGCTCGGCGAGGTCGGCCGCTGCGGCGTGGCCATCGACTCATTGGCCGACATGGAGGACCTCTACGCCGGCATCGACCTCGGCGAGATCACCACGAGCATGACCATCAACTCGCCGGCGGCGGTGGTGTTCGCGATGTTCGTGGCCCAGGCCGAGAAGGCCGGTATCCACCGCTCGCGCCTCGGTGGCACCCTGCAGAACGACATTCTCAAGGAGTACCAGGCGCAGAAGGAGTTCGTGTTCCCGCCACGGCCGAGCATGCGCTTGGTGCGCGACACCATCTCGTTCACCGCCGCCGAGATGCCGCGCTGGCACAGCATCAGCATCAGCGGCTACCACATCCGCGAGGCCGGCAGTACCGCGGTGGAAGAGCTCGCGTTCACGCTGGCCAACGGATTCGCGTACGTGGAGCTGGCCATGCAGGCCGGGCTGCCGGTCGACAGCTTCGCCCCGCGTCTCAGCTTCTTCTTCAATGCCCACATCGACTTCTTCGAGGAAGTGGCGAAGTACCGCGCGGCTCGTCGCGTGTGGGCGCGCTGGATGCGCGACCGTTACGGCGCCCAACTCGAGCGCTCGTTGCAGCTGCGGTTCCACACCCAGACCGCCGGTGTGTCGCTCACCGCGCAGCAGCCCGAGGTGAACATCGTGCGCACCGCCATCGAGGCGCTCGCCGGCGTGATGGGTGGTACGCAGAGCCTGCACACCAACTCGATGGACGAGGCACTCGCGCTGCCCACCGAGAAGGCGGCGCGCATTGCACTGCGCACGCAGCAGGTCATCGCGCACGAGACCAACGTGGCCAATGTGGCCGACCCGTTGGGTGGCTCGTGGTACGTGGAGTCGCTCACCGACGAGGTGGAGCGCCAGGCCGAGGAGCTGTTCGCGCAGATCCTCGAGTTCGGCGACGGCTCCATGCTCGACGGCGTCATCAAGGGCATCGACGACAACTGGTTCCAGGGCCGCATCGCCGACAGCGCGTTCGAACTCGAGCGGCGCTTCAACCAGGGCGAGCGCATCGTGGTGGGCGTGAACGCGTTCACCGACGGCAACGAGGACGACCAGCTGCCGCTGTTGCGCATCACCGGTGAGGACGAAGCGCGTCAGCGCAAGCGGCTCGCCGAGGTGCGCGCCGACCGCGACGGTGCTGCCGTGGCGGCGGCGCTGCAGCGGGTGCGCACCGAGGCCGCCGATCCCGAGATCAACCTGATGCCCGCGCTCATCGACGCCGTCAGCGTGTACACCACGCTCGGCGAGCTGATGGGAGCGATGGGCGACGTGTTCGGCCGTCACGTGGAGGTGCCCACCATATGAGTGCTCGCATCCTCGTCGCGAAGGTGGGCCTCGACGGCCACGACCGCGGCATCAAGGTGGTGGCGCGCATCCTGCGCGACGCCGGCCACGAGGTCATCTACACCGGTCTGTTCCAGACGCCCGAGATGGTCGCGGCGTCGGCGGTCGACGAGGACGTCGACCTCGTGGGTCTGTCGATGCTGTCGGGCGCGCACATGACGCTCGCACCGTTGGTGGTGGAACAGATCCGTGCCCGCGGCGCCGACATCCCCGTGGTGGTGGGCGGCATCGTGCCCGACCACGACCTGGCCGAACTGAAGGCGGCCGGCATCGCCGCGGTGCTCACGCCCGGTGCCACCGCCGAGCAGATCGTGGCGCAGATCGCCGCGGTGCTCGACGCCGGCTGATCAGCTCCGCGGTACCTTGCTCCAGGGCAGGTCCTTGTCGACGCGCGGCTCGCCGGGCAGGCCCAGCATCTGCTCGCCGAGGATGTTCTTCATGATCTCGGTGGTGCCGCCCTCGATGCTGTTCGCGCGGGCGCGCAGGAAGCTGTGCCGCACACCGTGGTCCATGCCGTCGACCGACAGTGCCTCCGGGCGGCGGAACGTGAAGTCGTAGTCGATGAGGCCGTTGGCGCCGAGCAGGTCGATGCAGAACTCGGTGCACACCTTGTTGAAGTTGCTGAGCGCGAGCTTCGCGATGGAGCCCTCGGGACCGGGGTTGCCGGCCTTCGCGTTCTGGCCGGCGCGCACGTTGGTGAGACGGAACGCCTCCGACTGCGTGTACAGCTGCATCAGACGTTCGCGGCGGGCGCCCGACTTCTCGTCGGCGGGCAGCGTCTCCCAGATGCGCAGCGCCTCGGCGATCGGGCCGCTCCGGCGCCCGCCGCCGCTGCCGCCACCGATGGCGGTGCGCTCGTTCATCAGCGTGGTGAGTGCTGCGCGCCATCCCTCGCCGACCGCACCGATGCGGCAGTCGTCGGGCACGCGGGCATCGGTCATGTAGACCTCGTTGAACTCGGCCTCACCCGTGATCTGGCGCAACGGGCGCACTTCCACGCCCGGCGCGTGCATGTCGAGCGCGAAGTAGGTCATGCCCTTGTGCTTCGGTGCCTCGGGATCGGTGCGGGCCACGAGCATGCCCCAGTCGCCGAGGTGGGCGAGCGTGTTCCACACCTTCTGACCGTTCACGATCCACTCCTCGCCGTCGCGCACGGCACGGGTGCCGAGGCCGGCGAAGTCGCTCCCCGCGCCGGGCTCGCTGAACAGCTGGCACCACTTCTCCTCGCCCGTGAACATCGGGCGCAGGAAGCGGCGCTTCTGGTCGTCGCTGCCGTGGGTGACGATGGTGGGGCCGGCGAGCGCCATGAAGAACGTGCTCGGGTCGCCGGCTGCGGCGCCCGCCTTGCGGCACTTCTCCTCGACGAGGCGGTTCAGTTCGGGGCGCGCGTCGAGGCCGCCGAACCCGGTGGGGAAGTGCACCCACGCAAGGCCGGCGTCGTAGCGGTGGCCGCGGAACTCCTTGTCGGAGCAGCTGGTGGGCGGGTGCTCGGCCAGGAGCTGGTCGAGCGCGGCGGAGACGCGGGCGAGATCGTTGTCACTCATGTGGGCAGTCTCGCCGCCGGGCATCACCTCGGGCAATGTGGAGTGCGCGTAGCGTTCGGTCCATGTCCGACCGAGCGGCACTCACGTCCGACGAACGTGCGGCGATGCGGGCCTTCCTGCAGCGGTGCGACGTGCGCCTGTCCACCATGCACCGTGTGGCCACGGCACTGTTGTCCGGCGCCGGCATCCTGGTGCTCCTCCCCGCGGTCGAACGCGACGCGGTCCTGCAGGTGCTGCGGTCGCTGCTGGTCGGGTCGCTCACCTGGTCGCGTTCGCTGCTGGTGGTGGCGGTGGTGCTGTCGATCGGTCTCGCGCTCGGGGTGCTGTGGTTGGTGATCATCGAGCTCACCCGCTTCTACTTCCACGCCAACCACGTGGTGCACGACGGCGGCGAGGTGTTCACCCCGCGGTTCACGCTCACCGGTCTGCGCCTGCCCACCGACGAGCTGACGCCCGAGGTGAACGCGGCGTACGACGAGATGCACGTCGCCGAGCGCACCGTGCGGCTGCTGGTGCCCAGCAACGCACGATCGCGAGCGCGCATCGACCGTCAACTCGCGGCGTACCCGGGCCTCACCGAGGACACCGGCAACCCCGATCGTGACCGCGCCGAGGGGCTGTTCGAGCTGGCCGCCTCCGAGCGCCGCACGCTGGTGGAGGAGTGCGCGAAGGTCGAGTACGGCATGGTGCGGCACATGCTGCGGCTGCAGGTCATCGTGCTGCGCTACGTGAAGGCCTTGTTGGTCATCGTGCTCACCGCCATCGCGGCGTTCGCGAGGGCTGCGGCGGTGAACGGCGAGACCACGGTGACTGCGGCCGACCAACGATGGATCGCCGCGACGTTCCTCATCTGGGCACCTGCCGTGCTGATCGTGGTGTCGTCGCCGGTGCGGTGGCTGGAGAGCCTGCTGCGGTCGGAGGGTGCGGCGCAGTCGGGCATCCGCGACCCGGAGCTCACGCAGCTCGAGGACGTCACCGCCAAGGTGTCGTTCGTGGCCTGGGTGGCCAGCGTGGCCTCGATGGTGACGCTGTTGGTGCACCACCCGATCTCGTCGCAAGGGCGTGTTGCGGCGATGGCGGTCATCGCGGTGTCGGCCGGTCTGGCGGCGACGGCCTTCTGGCAGCGCTGGCAGCGGCGCAGAGGAGTGCGGGCATGAGGCGTTCGATCGACGACTACCCCTTCGAGGAGTCCGACCTGCCGGAAGGGGCCGACGACGCGATGCGGCTGAGCTGGGCCGTCGCCATCAGCGACGACTACGACGATGCCGAACCGCGCGTCGTGCTCACGGTCGAGGAGGTGGGTGCGCCCGGCGCCGGCCTGGTGGGCCACCTCAGCCCCGACATGGCGCGCCGTGTGCGCCTGGCGTTGCGTGACGCGTTGCGCGAGATCGGCGAAGATCCCGGCGCGTGAGCGTTGCCGCGGCACCCGAATTGCCCTATTGTCGATAGGACTAGTCAGATTTCTGAGGAGTCCGCCGTGGGTGTCACCCCGATCATTCCCGCACCGCGCGATCTCGATGCCGAGCAGCAGCGCGACATCGAGCGGTTCGAGCGTGCCATCGCCCAGTACCTCGCCGGCGAGATCAGCGAGGACGTCTTCCGCGTCATGCGCCTCAACAACGGCATCTACGGTCAGCGCCAGGGCGGCACCAACCAGATGGTGCGCATCAAGCTGCCGGCCGGCACCATCACCCCCGAGCAGCTCGACGTGATGGCCCAGATCAGCGAGGAGTTCTCGCGCGGCTGGGGGCACATCACCACCCGCCAGAACGTGCAGGTGCACTACGTGGAGCTCACCCGCGTGCCCGAGGTGATGCGTCGCATCGCCGCCGTCGGCCTCACCAGCCGTGAGGCGTGCGGCGACACGGTCCGCAATGTGATGGCGTGCCACCTCGCCGGCGCGTGCCCGCACGAGGTGCTCGACGTCACCCCGTGGGCGGAGGCCGCCTACGAGCACTTCGTGCGCAACCCGCTCGGTCAGCGGCTGCCGCGCAAGTTCAAGATCAACTTCAGCGGCTGCAGCAGCGACTGCGGCCAGGCGATGTTCAACGACGCCGGCGTGGTGGCCGCCACCCGCACGCTGCCCGACGGCACCGTCGAGCAGGGGTTCCGGGTGTACATGGCCGGCGGCCTCGGTGCCACCCCGCATCCGGCCATGGCGCTGGAGGACTTCACCAGCCGCGAGGACCTGCTGCCCACCATCGAGGCCATCCTCCGCGTGTTCGACCAGACCGGCAACCGCGACAACAAGCTGCGCGCCCGCCTGAAGTGGGTGGTCGACCAGCTCGGCATCGAGGAAGTGCGGCGCCGCGTGCTGAAGGTGCGCCACACGCTGCCGGCCTCCAGCAGCTGGCCCGGCGGCATTCCCGAGATCGTGGCGAAGGTGGGCGACGCGCCTGCCGGCAAGAGCTCCACCGTCGAGGCCACAGCGGTCGGTCAGGGCGTGGCCGTGGCCATCACGCCGCGCGACCCGTACGGTCGCTGGGAGGCCACGTCGGTCATCCGTGGGGCGGCGAACGGTTCGGTGTCGGCGGTGGCCTACGCCGCGCTCGGCGACGTCACCGCGGCGCAGTTCCGCGCACTCGCCAGCATCCAGCGCGAGCTCGGTGCCGACGTGCGCCTGTCGAACCGCCAGAACGTGGTGTTCCGTGGCCTCACCGAGGCACAGTTGCCGGTGTTGTTCGAGCGACTCGAGGCCATCGGCATGGCCCGGCCCGGTGCCGAACTGGCCCGCGACGTCGTCGCCTGCCCCGGCGCCGACACCTGCAACATCGCCGTCACGCAGTCGCGTGGTCTCGCCAGCGCCATCGGCGAGGAACTGGAGGCCGAGGGCCTGGCCGAGGTGGGCGGTGTGCGCATCAACATCTCCGGCTGCACCAACTCGTGCGGTCAGCACCACGCCAGCGACATCGGCTTCTTCGGCGCCGAGCGTCGCGCACACGGCAAGTCGGCACCCGGGTACCAGATGCTGCTCGGCGGCTACGTGGGTCAGGAGATGATCCACTTCGGTGAGAAGGCGCTGCGCCTGCCCGCCAAGGCGGCCCCGAAGGCCGCCGCTCGGGTGATCCGCCGGTTCCACGACGAGCGCACCGCCGGTGAGGCGTTCCGCTCGTGGATGGATCGGGTGGGCGGCGCCACTGCGGTGGCCGAAGGACTGAAGGACCTCGGCGAGTTCCCCACCCCCGAGGAAGCCCCCGACTTCTACGTCGACTACGGCGAGACCGGCCCGTTCGTGGCCGATGTCGGCGACTCGGAGTGTGCGGTCTGAACGAGCGCATCCTCCTGGCCGCCCAGGCCATCGATGCCGCCAACGCGCTCGACCCGAACCTCGTGACCGTGCGCGGTGTTCGTGAGCCGTTGGCGCTCGTGCACGGCCGGCTGGCGGTCGAGTGGGTGCAGGTGCTGCGGCCCGACGCCGATCCGCTGCTGTCGATCGCTGCCCGTGCGCATCACCTCCGTCGGTGGGAACTGCCTCGTTCCGGGTACCCGGAGGGCAAGGCCGGGTACCACCGGTGGAAACGCGATCAGCGTCAGCGGCACGCCGACGACGTCGCCGCGTTGCTGGCCCCACTGGGCTTCTCCGACGACGACATCGCGGCGGTACAGCGTTGGATCCGGCGCGAAGCGCTGAACACCGACACCGGCTCGCAGGCGGTGGAGGATGCTGCCTGCCTGGTGTTCATCGAGACCCAACTGGCCGATGTGGCCACCAAGCTCGACCACGATCACCTCGTCGACGTCATCCGCAAGACCGCGAAGAAGATGTCACCCGCCGCGCTCGACGCCGTCGGTCGCATTCCGCTCGGCGACGTCGAACAGCGCCTCCTCGCCGAGGCCCTCGCCGGCTGAGCGAGGTCAGCGCTCGCCGCTGGCGAGGATGGGTTCGAGCGTCAGTTCCGGCTCGTCGCTCATCAGACGCTGCAGGCGGTACTTGTTCTCGAACAGCGCCACCAGTGCGCCGTCGCCGCGGGTGAGGATGCGGATGCCGCCGATCTGGCGCAGCCGGTCGGCCGATTGCTTGTCGGTGAGGCGGATGGCCTGATAGGGGGCCGACACGATCTCGGTGGGCGCACCGAACTCGCTGCCCAACCGGTACGCGAACACCTCGAACTGCAGCTGCCCCACGGCAGCGAGCACGTTCTCCGTGTCGCCCATGTCGGGGTCGCGCAACACCTGCACCACGCCCTCCTCGTCGAGTTGCTCGAGGCCCTTGCGGAACTGCTTCGCCTTGCCGTTGTCCATCGGACGGGCACGGGCGAACACCTCGGGTGCGAATCGGGGGAGCTGCGGGAACTCGACGGCGCCACCGTCGAACCCCGCGCCGTAGAGCGTGTCGCCGATGAGCACACCGCTGGCGTTGACCAGACCCACCACGTCGCCGGGGTAGGCCAGGTCGACCGTCTCCCGGTCGGCGCCGAACGCCGTGGTGGCGTACTTCGTGGTCATGTCGCGGCCCGTGCGCTGGTTGGTCACGCTCATGCCGCGCTCGAACGTGCCGCTGCAGATGCGGGCGAACGCGATGCGGTCGCGGTGCGACGGGTCCATGTTGGCCTGCACCTTGAACACGAATGCGCTGAACGGCGCGTCGAGCGCGTGGGGGCGATCGGCCACGTCGAGACGCGGTGCAGGAGCGGGAGCCAGCTCGACCACGGCGTCGAGCAGCTTGCGCACGCCGAAGTTGGTGAGCGCCGAGCCGACGAACACGGGCGTACTCTCGCCGGCCAGGAACGACGGCATGTCGACATCGGCACCGATGGCCTCCAGCAGGCCGAGTTCGTCGATGGCGTGCTGCCAGGCGCGCCCGCCTTCCTTCGCCGCCTCGTCGAACGGGATGTCCTCCTCGAGCGCCGCCGAGGCGCCGCGGGCGGTACGCGTGAACTTCGTGTACTGGCCGGTGCGTCGGTCGACCACACCGCGGAACTCGTCACCGCTGCCCACCGGCCACGTGACCGGCGTGGGGCGCAGGTCGATCTGCGACTCGATCTCGTCGAGCAGTTCCAACGGCTCGCGGCCGGGGCGGTCGTACTTGTTGAGGAACGTGAGCACCGGCAGGTTGCGCGAGCGGCACACCTGGAACAGCTTCAGCGTCTGGCTCTCGATGCCCTTCGCCGCGTCGAGCACCATCACCACTGCATCGACGGCGGCCAGCACTCGATACGTGTCCTCGCTGAAGTCGCGGTGGCCCGGCGTGTCGAGCAGGTTGATGGTGTGCCCGTGGTAGGGGAACTGCAGCACCGTGGAGCTGATGGAGATGCCGCGCTGTTGCTCGATCTCCATCCAGTCGCTGCGCGAGCTGCGTCGGCCCTCGCGAGCGTGCACGGCGCCGGCCTCCTGCACCGCACCGGAGTACAGCAGGAACTTCTCGGTGAGCGTGGTCTTGCCGGC